>JADZBA010000248.1 GCA_020852355.1 Alphaproteobacteria bacterium | reverse complement strand
GCGGATGTTCCTGCTGATCGACAACTACGACAGCTTCACCTTCAACCTCTGGCATTTCCTGGGCGAGCTCGGGGCCGAGGTGGTGGTGCGGCGCAACGACGCGCTCACCGTCGAGGCGGCGCTGGCGATGCGGCCGCAGGGCATCGTCCTCTCGCCGGGCCCCTGCGATCCCGATCGCGCCGGGATCTGCCTCGAGCTGATCCGCGCCGCCGGCGCCCTGCCCCTGCTCGGCGTCTGCCTCGGCCACCAGGCGATCGGCCAGGCCTATGGCGGCCGGGTGGTGCGGGCGCCGGTGCCGATGCACGGCAAGCGGAGCGCCATCCACCATGACGGCACCGGCGTCTTCGCCGGGCTGCCGCAGCCCTTCACCGCCACCCGCTACCACTCCCTGATCGTCGACCGCGCCGGCCTGCCGCCCGCCCTGCGGGTCACGGCGACGACCGAGGACGGCCTGATCATGGGCCTCGCCCATGTCGACCGGCCGGTGCACGGCGTGCAGTTCCATCCCGAGAGCATCGCCTCGGAGGCCGGGCACGAGCTGCTGGGCAATTTCCTGTCGCTCGCCACGGGCCGGCCGGTGGCGTGGCCGCGGCCGCTCGCCGCATGACCGGCGCTCCCGTCCCCGCCGGGGCCGCCGACCTGAAGCCGTTCATCGCCCGCCTCGCCGCCGGCCACCGCCTCGCCGAGTCCGAGGCGGAGCAGGCGTTCGAGATCATCATGTCGGGCAACGCGACGCCGGCGCAGATGGGCGGGTTCCTGATGGCGCTCCGGGTGCGCGGCGAGACGGTGGAGGAGATCGCCGGCGCGGTGCGCATCATGCGCGCCAAGGCGGTCAAGGTCACGGCGCCGCCGGGCGCGGTGGACACCTGCGGCACCGGCGGCGACGGCATCGGCACGTTCAACGTCTCGACCGGTGCCGCGCTGGTGGTCGCGGCCTGCGGCGTGCCGGTGGCCAAGCACGGCAACCGTGCCCTCTCCTCGCGCTCCGGCTCGGCCGACGTGCTGTCGCGCCTGGGCGTCGACCTCGATTGCGACATGGCCCTGGTCGAGGAGGCGATGCGCGACGCCGGCGTCGGCTTCATGATGGCGCCGCGCCATCACAGCGCCATGCGCCACGTCGCGCCGACGCGCGTCGAGCTCGGCACAAGGACGATCTTCAACCTGTTGGGGCCGCTCAGCAATCCCGCCGGCGCCAAGCGCCAGCTCGTCGGCGTCTTCGCACCGGAATGGGTGCGGCCGCTGGCCGAGGTGCTGCAGCGGCTGGGCAGCGAGCGCGTCTGGGTCGTCCACGGCTCCGACGGCAGCGACGAGCTGACGACCACGGGCCCCTCCCTGGTCGCGGAGTTGAAGGACGGCCGCATCGAGACGTTCGAGGTGGTGCCCGAGCATGCCGGCATCTTCCGCGCCACGCCCGCCGACCTGAAGGGCGGCGACGCCGCGGCGAATGCCGACACGATGCGGGCGATGCTCGCCGGCGCCCCGGGGCCGTTCCGCAACATCGTCGTCTACAACGCCGCCGCCGTGCTGGTCATCGCGGAGCACGCGGCGACGCTCGAAGACGGGGTGAGGATCGCCCAGGAAGCCATTGATTGCGGTAAGGCATCTGGAGTCCTAGATCGTCTCGTCGCGATCACCAACCGGGGGCGCGCGGCATGAGCGACGTGCTGGCGCGGATCTGCGAGGACAAGCGGGCCCATGTCGCCGCGCGGCGCCGCGAGCGACCGCTGGGCGCGGTCGAGGCGGCGGCGCGGGCGCAGTCCGCGCCCCGCGGCTTCGAGCGCAGCCTGCGGGCGGCGGTCGCCGCCGGCCGGCGCGCCCTGATCGCCGAGATCAAGAAAGCGAGCCCCAGCAAGGGGCTGATCCGTCAGGATTTCGACCCGCCGGCACTGGCCCGCGCCTACCGCGAGGGCGGAGCGTCCTGCCTCTCCGTCCTGACCGACATGCCCTACTTCCAGGGACGCGACGAGGATCTCGTCGCCGCCCGCTCGGCGGTCGACCTGCCGGTATTGCGCAAGGACTTCATGCTCGAGCCCTACCAGGTCGCGGAGGCGCGCGCGCTGGGGGCGGACTGCATCCTGCTGATCATGGCGGCGCTCTCCGACGCCGACGCGCACGAGCTCGCAGCGGCGGCCGCGGCCTGGGGCATGGACGTGCTGGTCGAGGTCCACGATCGACCCGAGCTGGAGCGGGCGCTCCTTCTGTCTGGCGGGATGATCGGCATAAATAACAGGAATCTGAAAACCTTGTCGGTCGATCTGAAGAACGGAGAGGAACTAGCGCCGCTGGTCCCCGGGGACCGCCTGCTGGTCGCGGAGAGCGGGCTCTTCACTCCGGCCGACCTCGCGCGCATGGCGCGGGTCGGCGCCAGGGCGTTCCTCATCGGCGAATCCCTGATGCGCCAGGCCGACGTGGCGGCGGCGACCCGTGCCATCCTCGCCATGCCCGCCGGCGCCGCGGCATGATCCGGCTCACCCATTTCGATGCCGAGGGCCGCGCCGCCATGGTCGACGTCTCGGCCAAGGACGAGACCGACCGGGTGGCGACGGCGCGCGGCACCGTCCTGATGCACGCCGACACGCTGCGGCGGATCATGGACCTCACGGTCGAGAAGGGCGACGTGCTGGCGGTGGCGCGTCTCGCCGGCATCATGGCGGCCAAGCGCACCGCCGACCTCATCCCGCTCTGCCATCCCCTGCCGCTCACCTCGGTCACCCTCGAACTCTCTTGCGACCCCGAGCGCCACGCGGTCGACATCGCCGCGACCTGCCGGACGAAGGGCCGCACCGGCGTCGAGATGGAAGCGCTGACGGCCGTTTCCGTCGCCGCCTTGACGGTCTACGACATGTGCAAGGCGGCCGACCGGGGGATGCGCGTGACCGATATCCGGCTGACCCATAAATCGGGCGGAAAATCAGGGATCTTCGAGGCATCCTGATGATCTCGGTGGAGGAAGCCCGCAGACGCATCGTCGATGCGCTGAAGCCGCTGCCGGCCGAGCAGGTCGGATTGGCCGAGGGGCTCGGCCGCGTCCTGGCGCAGGACGTCGTGGCGCGCACTACGCAGCCGCCGGCGTCGGTGTCGGCGATGGACGGGTGGGCGGTGCGCGCTGCCGACGTGGCGACGGTCCCCGCCCGCCTCCGCCAGGTCGGCTACGTTCCCGCCGGCCAGCGTCACGAGGGGACGATCGGCGCGGGCGAGGCGGTGCGCATCTTCACCGGAGCGCCCCTGCCCGACGGCGCCGACGCCATCGTCATCCAGGAGGACGCGGCGCTGGAGGGCGACACGGTCGTCGTCCGCGAGGGCGCGCCCGCCGGACGCTACGTCCGTCGCGCCGGTCTCGACTTCCGCGCCGGCGACGTCGGCATCCGCGCCGGCCGGCTGCTGACGCCGCGGGACATCGGCCTGGCCGCGGCCATGAACGTGCCATGGCTCAAGGTGCGCCGCCGGCCGCGGGTGGCGATCCTGCCGACCGGCGACGAGATCGTCATGCCGGGCGAGCCGATCGGCCCCAACCAGATCGTCAGCTCGAACGCCCTGGCATTGGCCGCCTTCGTGCGCCAGATGGGGGGCCAGCCGATCGATCTCGGCGTGGCGCCGGACGACCGCACTTCGCTGGCCGCGCTGGCGGCGGGTGCCGCGGGCTCGGACCTGCTGGTCACGACCGGCGGCGCCTCGGTCGGCGAGCACGACCTGATCCGCAGCGTGCTCGGCGAGGAAGGGCTGACGCTCGACTTCTGGCAGATCGCCATGCGGCCGGGAAAGCCGCTGATGTTCGGCCGCATCCGCGGGACGCCGATGCTGGGCCTGCCGGGCAACCCGGTGTCCGCCCTGGTCTGCGCCGTGCTGTTCCTGCGCCCGGCGCTGGCGCGCCTGATCGGCCTCGCCGATCTCGACCCGGCCGAGGGCACCGCCGTGCTCGGCGTCGACCTCGCCGCCAACGACCGCCGCGAGGATTATCTGCGGGCGACGCTCGCCCAGGGGCTGGACGGCGGGGTGGTGGCGACACCCTTCGCGACCCAGGACAGCTCCAACCTGTCGCGGCTGGTGGCGGCCGACTGCCTCGTGGTGCGCGCGCCTCACGCGCCGCCGGCGCGCGCGGGAGACCGCGTCCGCGTCGTGCGTCTCGGAGGCACGTTCGGCAGCCTGTGATTCGCCTCGCGCTTCTCCTGTCGATGACCTTCGCCGGCTTCGCCGCGGCCGCGGAGCCCAACGGCTGGACCACCGTATCCACGCCCTCGCCCGGCCCGCCGACGATCGTCGGCCGGACGGCGCACGGCTGCATCGGCGGCGCCGCCGCCCTGCCCGTCGACGGCGTCGGCTACCAGGCCCTGCGTCCGGGGCGCCGACGCAACTTCGGGCATCCCGCCACGGTGCGCCTGGTCGAGGCGCTGGGCCGCCATGCCGCGTCGGCGGGCTACGGCCTGCTGCTGGTCGCCGACATGGGCCAGCCGCGCGGCGGGCCGATGCCGTCGGGCCATGCCAGCCACCAGTCCGGCCTCGACGTCGACATCTGGTTCCGTCGCACCATGTCGCCGCTCTCGCCGGCCGAGCGCGCCGAGCCGCTGGCCGTGGACATGCTGCGGCCCGACGGCAAGTCGGTCGACCCCCAGCGCTTCGGGGCGGCCGAGATCGCCCTGCTGCGCTTCGCCGCGAGCCGCCCGGAGACCGACCGCGTGCTGGTCAACCCGGCGATCAAGAGGGCCTTGTGCGAGCGCGTGACCGGCGACCGCCGATGGCTGCGCCGGGTGCGGCCGTGGTGGGGCCACAGCATGCATTTCCACGTCCGCATCGCCTGCCCGGCCGGGCAGGCGATGTGCGAGGACGCGCCGCCGCCGCCGCCCGGCGACGGCTGCGACAAGGACCTGCTCTGGTGGTTCTCCGCCGACGCCGCCCGCGCGCTCGCCGAACGGTTGCGCCCGCGCGAGCCGCAGCCGCCCAAGCCCCTGCCCCCGGCCTGCGAGGGGATACTCGCCGCGAAGTAGCGGGGTTGCTTGACGAATCCGGGGAACCAAACTAGAACATGCGTCGGGGTTTCGGTTTTGTTCCATATCTTGGGGTGTCTGTGGATAACACCCCCAGAACTGGACCGGGGGCGGGGAAGATGCTGACGCGCAAGCAATTCGAGCTGCTGACCTTCATCAACCGCCGACTGAGCGATTCCGGCGTGTCGCCGTCGTTCGACGAGATGAAGGAAGCCTTACGCCTGCGCTCGAAGTCCGGCATCCACCGCCTGATCACCGGCCTCGAGGAGCGCGGGTTCATCCGCCGCCTGCCCCATCGCGCCCGCGCCCTGGAGGTGCTGCGCCTGCCGGACGACGCCGCGGTCGAGGCGGTCGCCGCCACCGCGGCTTCGGCGCATCGCGGGTTCCGTCCCACGGTCATCAAGGGCGACTTCCGGCCGGCGCTGGCCGGCTCGCCCACCGATGCGGCCGCGAGCACGGGAGAGCCGGTCCCCCTGCCCCTCTACGGGCGCATCGCCGCGGGCACGCCGATCGAGGCGCTGCGCGACCACCAGCGCGCCATCGAGGTGCCGGCCAACCTGCTCGGCCGCGGCGAGCACTACGCGCTCGAGGTGTCCGGCGACTCCATGGTCGAGGCCGGCATCGTCGATGGCGACACGATCATCGTGCAGCGCTGCGACTCAGCCGACAACGGCACCATCGTGGTCGCCCTGATCGACGACAACGAGGTGACCCTGAAGCGCCTGCGCCGCAAGGGCGCCTCGGTCGCGCTCGAGCCGGCGAACAAGGCCTACGAGACGCGCATCTTCGGCCCCGACCGGGTGCGCGTGCAGGGCCGGCTCGTCGGCCTGATGCGTCGCTACTGATCCGCCCCTGCCGGACGCTCGCCGAACGGGCCGGCTACCCACGGCCGGCGGCCACGCAGTGCCGCCGTGGTCTCGACCTGACGCACGCCGCCCAGCCGCACCGCGTGCGCGCCGGCGCGCTCGAGGTCGCGACGGTCGATCGCCAGCACCCCGCGCCCGCAGTCCCAGCGCATCGGCACCAGCGCCACGACGACGTCGGCGCTGCGGCACGCCTCGGTCAGCGCGTTGCGCGTGCGTACGACGGCGATCCGCTCGTTGCCATGGCGCAGCCGGCACAGGCGGTCGTCGCAGCGCGGGACGGCCGCGGGGTCCGCTCGCCCGTCCGGCCAGGGCAGCCGGTCCGCTGCGGCCCGTCGCAGCCAGGTCTCGACGACGATCGGCGCCGCGCGCTCCTCGAAGACCCAGTAGCCGCCGGGACCGCGGAGGGCGACCGCCCGCGCGTCGCCGTCCACCACCAGGTCGGGCGGCCGCGGCAGCGCGATCGTCGCCAGGCCGATCGCCGCGACCGGCACGCCCCACCAGCGCATCGGCTGACGCCACAGGCATAGCCACAGCCCGCCCACCGCGAAGAGGGCGATGCCCAGGTCGGGCATCACCGGGACGGTCCATGCCGCGCCGGGCCAGCCCGCGATCCATTTGGCGGCCGCGTTGATGCCTTCGACGCCCCAGCCCATGGCCGCCAGCGGCCAGGCGTCGAGGCCGAACGGCATCGCCAGCACGGCGACCACCGCCCAGGGCATCACCCAGAAGCTGGTGAGCGGCACCGCGATCAGGTTCGCCGGCAGGGCATAGGCGGCGAAGCGGTTGAAATGATAGAGGGCGAACGGCGTCGTCGCCGCCGTGGCGATGACGGTGGTGAAGCACACCAGCGCTGCGTAGAGGAGGACGCGCCCGAGCACCGAGCGCTGGCCGCGCCAGGCACGGATGCGCTCGCGCCCGGCCTCGTAGGCGGCGACCAGGGCCAGCACGGCGGCGAACGACATCTGGAAGCTGGCACCGACCATCGACTCCGGGGTGAGCAGCAGGATGGCGGCGGCGGCCCAGGCGACGAGGCGCAGGGAGATCGCCTCGCGGTCGACCAGCACCGCGACGAGGAGGACCGCCGTCATGAGGAACGAGCGCTGCGTCGGCACGTCCGCCCCGGACAGCAGCAGGTAGAAGAACGCCGCCCCGATCGCGGCGGCCGCTGCCCATTTCTTGATCGCAAAGCGCAATGCGAGGGCGGGGACCAGGGCGAGCAGGACGCGCATGCCGGTGAACACGATGCCGGCGACCAGGCTGATATGCAGGCCAGAGATCGACAGCAGATGGGCCAGCCCGGTGTCGCGCATGGCGACGTTGACGTCCTCGGGAATGGCCGCGCGCTCGCCGGTGACGAGGGCGGCCGCGACCGCGCCCGCGGCACCGCCGATCGTGCCCTGGATGCGCACCGTCATGTCGTGACGCAGCGCCTCGATCGCCTCCAGGAAGCCGCCGCCGCCCGCCCCCGTCCCGGTATGCACCTTCGAGGTCGCGAAGCCGAGGCCGCCCAGCCCCTGGAAGTAGGCCTGGCGCTGGAAATCGAAGGCACCGGGAGCCGCCGGCGCCGGCAGCGGCAGCAGCACCCCACGGAAGGAGGCCAGCCGCCCCGGCCGCGCCGCCGGGTCGGCGAGCCGGGCGGCGACGGTGAACCGGATGCGACGGGGCAACGGCCCCTGCCATCCCTCGACGCGGGTCG
>JADZBA010000247.1 GCA_020852355.1 Alphaproteobacteria bacterium | reverse complement strand
TGACCCGGGACGAGGTCGCGGCGATCGAGGCGGGCATGGACCGGCACGCGGTGCTGGTCTTCCACGACCAGGACATCACCGACGAGCAGCAGGTCGCCTTCAGCCGCAACTTCGGCGAGATCGAGCTGGCGGTCGGCAGCAACGTGACGAAGCCGGAGAACCGCCGGCTCAGCCTGCAGCTCGCCGACATCTCCAACCTCGACCGCGACAACCGGCTGCTCGGCCGCGACGACCGGCAGCGCATGTTCAACCTCGGCAACATGCTCTGGCATTCCGACAGCTCGTTCCGCGCGGTGCCGGCCAAGTATTCGCTGCTGTCCGGGCGCATCGTGCCGGCGACCGGCGGCAACACCGAGTTCGCTGACATGCGGGCGGCCTGGGACGCGCTCGATGCGGCAACGAAGGCGGAGATCGAGGACCTGGTGTGCGAGCACTCGCTCATCCACTCGCGCGCGCAGCTGGGATTCACCGAGCTCTCGGCCGACGAGCGGGCGGCCTTCGCGCCGGTGCGCCAGCGCCTGGTGCGCACCCACCCGGTGACCGGCCGCAAGTCGCTGTTCCTCGCCTCCCATGCCGGCGCCATCGTCGGCCGGCCGGTGCCCGAGGGCCGCATGCTGCTGCGCGACCTCATCGAGCACGCCACCCAGCGGCAGTTCGTCTACGTCCACCAATGGCGGCGCTTCGACCTGGTGATGTGGGACAACCGCCAGACCATGCACCGCGCCCGGCGCTATCGCGAGAACGAGGAGGTCCGCGACATGCGCCGCACCACCATCGCCGGCGACGCGCCGACGGTGGCGCAGGTGGCGTGACGCCGCCGGCCGTCCTTCCTCCACCCCCTCACCTTCCCGTCCCGACTTCCCACCCCGCCTTCCCAACCGGAGAGCCATGCCCATGATCTACGAGCTGCGCGTCTATCGCTGCGTGCCCGGCCGCCTGCCGGCGCTGCTCAAGCGCTTCGACACCATCACGCTGAAGCTGTGGGAGAAGCACGGCATCCGCCAGGCCGGCTTCTGGACGGTGCTGGTCGGCGATTCCAACCAGGACCTCTACTACCTGCTCGCCTGGGACTCGCTGGCCGACCGCGAGAAGAAGTGGAACGCCTTCGCCAGCGACCCGGAATGGCTCGCCAAGCGGGCGGAGACCGAGAAGGACGGCGCCATCGTCGCCAACGTCGCCAACAGCTTCCTGCAGCCGACCAGCTTCTCCGCGGTCAAGTGAGGGCACGGGCGCCGGCCGCACCGGCCGGCGTCAGCCACCGCGATCGCCGACCGCTCCCGCCGGCGCCAGGGGACCGGCGGCAGCGGCGATGCGCGCCGCCAGCCACGCCGCGGCGTCGCGCCGGGCGTCCGGGCCGGCGAAGGCCGCGGTGGCCGCCCCCAGGCGCGCCATGCGCCGCAGCGCCGGCGCCGCCGCACCCTCCGGCGCCTCGTCGGCGACGGCGACCGCGAAGTCGCAGCGGCGATGGCCGAGGCCGCGGACCAGCAGGTCGCGCGCGTCGACGGCGACGACCAGCGCGCCCACCATCGGATCGTCGATCAGCCGCGCGACGCGGCCGGGGTCGCCGCGGCCGGGATCGGCCAGCGGCAGGCCGGCCGCCACGAGGCCGCCGGCGGCGACCCCGACGCCCAGCCCCTGCGCCTCCAGCGTGCCGCCGACGGCGTCCGCCACCGCGTCGGCCGCGTCCCCGCCGACCACGACGGCGATGGGGATGCGCCGCCGGCCGCCGCCCTCCAGCGCATGGTCGAGATAGGCGGCGACGACGTCGGGCGCACCCGGGGCCGCCAGATGGGTCAGCAGCGAGGGATAGCGGTTGATCTCGCAGATGCCGCCCCCGGTCCCGAGGCACGAGCGCGCGATGTCGGGGACGATCAGGTCGACGCCGGCGACGTCGAGGCCGAGCAGCCGCGTCGCCTGGCAGGCGAGCGCGGCGTTGTCGGGATGGACGCGGGCGGTGACGTCCTCGACCGTGCCGCCCTGCGAGCGGTTGCCGGCCGAGCGCAGCGGTACCGCCTCGCCGGCCGCCGGCACGCTCGCGGCGGTGAGGCCGCGGGCGGCGAGCAGGCGCGCCGCCTCGCCGTCGAGGACGATCGGCTGGAGGAGCCCGCCCGGCTCCGACCGCCGCGGGTCGGCGTTGGTCGCCGCCACCAGCTCGGCGACGGTGCGGCGGCCGTCGCCCACGACCTGCGCCGGGGTCCGCCGGCTCGCCGCGACGAGACGGCCGCCGATCACCAAGAGCCGGTGGTCGCCGCCCAACAGCATGCTCTCGACGACCACGCCGCGCGCGTGGCGGCGCGCCGCGGCGAAAGCGTCGGCCACCTCCGCCGGACCGGCGAGGCCGACGGCGACCCCGACACCGCCGCTGCGGTCGATCGGCTTCACCACCACCGGGAAGCCGATCGCCGCGGCGGCCGCGACCGCCGCCTCCGCGTCGCGCACCAGCCGCTGCCGCGGCACCGGGAAGAGATGACGCGCCAGCAGTCGCGTGCACTGGTCCTTGCGCTCGGCGACGGTCGCCGCGAAATGGCTGGTGCGGTCGGACACGGTGCCGAGCAGCCGGCGGCGATGGCGCCCTTCGCCGACGACGAGATGGCTCAGCTCCGGGCCCTGCTCGACGCGCCGCCAGGCGATGCCCCGTGCCGCGACGGCCCGCGCCAGCGCCCACTCGTCGGTCCCGGGAAGCGCCCTGGCGTAGGCCCGCTGGAACCTCGCGACCATCGGGCCGAGGCCGGCCTCGCCGTCGGCCGGGGCGCCGGCGATGGCGACCGCGAGGTGCAGCGCGTCCAGCGTGGCGCGCGGCTCCAGGCACTCCAGCATCAGCACCGCGGGCGGCCGGCCGCCGTCGACCGCGCCGCGGATCGTGGCCGGACTCAGCAGCCCCAGGAGCGCCTGGGCGAGACGCACGACGACGGCGTGCCCCGCCGTGTCGGCGACCACGCGCAGCGGCGCCGGCCGGGCCCATGCGGCCGCCAGCCGGCCGTCGATACGGGCGAGCCGTGCGTCATCCGACGATGCCGGATCGGGCCGGCCCAGGATCATCGCCTCGACGGCCGGGAACGGGCCCCAGCGGTTGCCCGCGGCGAGCACCCGCGGGGACGCGAGGCGCAGGCGGTCGCCGATGCCGGTCGCCTTCACGCGCCGTCTCCCATGATGCCCAGCAGGTCGACCGCGGCGGCGGCCATGGCATCCGCGGCGACCCGGCCGCCGTCGGCCGGCTCCACCGTGGCGCAGGCCGTCCGCGCCCGCCCGGCGGCGGCGCGCGTCGCCTGGTCGGCGGCGGCGCAGACGACGCCGCGGTCGGCCAGCCGGGCGAGGATGTCCGCCGCCGCGCCGGGCAGCCCGCCGCCCGCGACCACCGCCACGTCGAGCCGCGGATGGCCGAGGCCGGCCGCCACCAGCCGCCGCGGGTCGATCTCTGCGACCGCGGCCTCGACCGACGGATCGTCGACCAGCAGCGGCAGCCCGTCGCCGCGCCGGTCGGACCCCGATCGCCTGAGGCGGCCGACGCCGAGCCCGGCCGCGCCGGCGACGCCGACCCGACGCCCCGTCGCCTGCAGCCGCGCCGCGATGCGGGCGGCGACCGCGCCGGCCTCGCCGCCGGCGACCACGACGACGGGGATGCGGAACGGGCCGCCCGGCGGCACCACATGGTCCATCAGCCGCTCGTAGACGCCGAGGTTGCGCGGCCCGGTCGTCGGCTGGCGCTGCACCTCGTGAATGACCGCGCCGACCTCATGGAACGGGCGCGCCAGGTCGGGCGCGATGAGGTCGACGCCGACGATGTCCAGCCCGAAGAGCGCGGCCACCCGCTCGGCCAGCCGGACGTTCGCGGGATGGATCGCCCGGGGATAGTCGAACGTGCCGCCCTGGCTCCAGTTCGACACCGAGCGCAGGCGCGCCTCGGCGCCGGCCGGCAGGACCGAGCGGCGGTCCAGGCCCTGGCGGGCGAGGACCCGGTCGGCCTCGGCGTCGAGCGGCAGCGCCAGCAGGATGCCGCCCGTCTCCGGCGCGCGCCGCCGCCGCTCGCTCTCGGCCGCCGCCAGCGCCGCCACCGTCCGCACGCCGTCGCCGCGCACCGCGGCGGCTCGCCGGCGCATGCACGAGAAGTACTTCCCGCCGATCACCATGAGGCGATGGTCGTCGCCGCGCGCGAAGGTCTCGACCAGGACCGGCCCGTGGCGCCGCACGCCCGCGAAGGCGGCGGCGACCTCCGCGGCCGAGCCGAGATCGCAGACGACCCCCGCGCCGCGGCTCGCGGCCTCCGGCTTCATGACCACGGGATAGCCCAGCGCCTCGGCGGCGCGCACCGCCTCGCGCGGGCCGTCCGCCCGGCGCTGGCGCGGGACGGGCAGCCCGGCCGCCTCCAGCGCCCGGTTGGTCAGCCGCTTGCTCGTGCAGGTCTCGATGGCGATGAAGCCGCTGCGGTCGGTCTTGTTGGAGAAGGTGCGGCGAAGATGGACGCCCTCGCCCAGCAGCATCGGGCCGTGGCCGGGCGCCGACGGGCGCCAGGGCACGCCGCGGGCGCCGGCGACCGCCGCCAGGCGCGCATCCTGCAGGTTCATGTGCAGCGGGCGCGCCCACGCGACGAAGTCCTCGACCGCCGCCCCGACGCCGTCGCGATGCGCGCCGCCGAGCAGCTCCAGCGCCAGTTGCAGGCCCCACGTCCCGACCATCTCCGAGTGGCCGCTGAACAGGATGTCGATCGTCGAGGCGTCGCGCGCGGCCACCACGCGGCCGATCGCGATCGGGTCGCCGGCGCGGCGCAGGATCTCCGCCGTCAGCGCTACCGCGACCGCGCCGAAGGCCGCCGCGTCGTCGCCGTCCGCGAGGACCGGCAGCACGAGCTCGGGAAGGGCCGCGGCGATCGCATCGAGAAGGCGCGCATCGGGCCGCACCGGCGGCGGCACGACGATGCGCGCGACCGCGACCGGATCGCGCGCGAACCGGTTTCCCGCCGCATAGTGCCGAATCCCGTCGACCCGGGCCGTCATCCCGCCCGGTCCTTCGGCGGAAGCCGCCGCGAAGGCCGGCCGCGGTGGAGGGTCGAACGCCTCACGGTGCGGCCGGCTCGCCGCTGGCCAGCAGGGCGAGGGCGGCGGCGGCGAACGCCGCGGCGGCGGGAGATCCGCCGGCGGCCGGCCGCGGCACGGCGCAGCCGAGCTTCGCCCGTCGCGCCGCTTCGCGCGTCCGCCCGTCCTCGGCGGCGCACACGACGCCGCGCTCGGCCAGTGCCAGGAGGACCGCGACCGCGGCGGCCGGCACGTCCGGCGACCCGACGACCACGACGTCGATGCGGTCGTGGCCGACGCCGCGGTCGAGGATCGCCCGGGCATCCAGCTCGGCGACCGCCGCCTCGACCGAGGGATCGTCGACGAGCAGGGCGAGGCCGCCGTCGCGCACGTCCGTCGCCGTGCGCCGCAGCGCGCCGACGGTGAGGCCGCCGCTGCCGGCGAGCCCGACCGAGCGGCCGGTCGCCGCGAGTGCCGCGACGAGGTGTCCGGCGACCGCCGCCGCATCGCCTCCTACCACGGCCACGACGGGGATGCGGCACTGCGCCGACGGCGGCACGAGCAGCTCCAGGATGGTCCGGTGGACGCGATCGTCGCCGTCGCCGGCGGCGCGGCGGAGCGCGCCGATCGCCGGCTGCCGCTGGACCTCGTTGATCTTGCCGCCGACCTCGCCGAGGGGGCGCCCGATGTCGGGGGTGATCAGGTCGACGCCGACGATGTCGAGCCCGACCAGCGCGGCGACGCGCTCGGCCAGCAGCCGGTTCGCCGGATGGGTGCCGTCGGTCACGATCGAGGTGGACCCGCCCTGGCTCCAGTTGGCGGTCGAGCGCAGCCGCACCTCGGTCCCGGCCGCGGGCACCGATTCGCGGTCGAGCCCCTGGCGGCGCAGCAGGCGCTCGCTCTCGGCGTCCAGCAGCAGCGGGCGCAGCGGGCGATCTGGTGCCGTCCCGCGCTCGGGCCGGGCATTCTCCGCCGCCACCAGCGCCGCGACGCTGCGGACCCCGTCCGCCACCAGCGCGGCCGGCCGGCGCCGTATGCAGCAGGCGAAGCGGCCGCCGATCACCAGCCGGCGGTGATCGTCGCCGCGCACGAAGCCCTCGACGATGACGGGACCATGCGATCGCGCGGCGGCGAAGGCGCCGGCGACCTCCGCCGCCGAGCCGAGATCGCAGGCGACGCCGGCGCCCCGGCTGGCGGCCACGGGCTTGACGACGACCGGATAGCCGATCTCCGCGGCCGCGCGCACCGCCGCGGCGGCGCTTTCGGCGCGCCGCTGCCGCGTCACCGGCAGGCCGGCGGCCTGCAGCGCGCGGTTCGCCAGCCACTTGCTCGTGCAGATCGCGACGCCGAGAAAGGGCGCCCGGTCGGTGAGGTTGGAGAAGGCGCGGCGCAGCCGGGCGCCTTCCCCGAGCTGTAGGCCCCGGCGGCCCCCGCGCGACGGCCGCCAGGGAATGCCCCGCGCGGCCGCCGCCGCGACGAGGAAAGCATCCTCGCGGTAGACGACGCGCGGCTCGGCCCACCGGGTGAAGGCCGCGACCATGTCGGCGACGCGACCGTCGCGCTCGCCCAGCAGGAGCCGCAACGCCAACCGCAGGGCCTCGCGCGCCACCGCCTCGTCGCGATGCCCGAACAGGATGGTCGTCGCCGGGTCCGGCGCGGGCAGGACGCGCCCGGCGGCCACCGGCTCGCCGGCGCGGCGAATCAGGGCGGTGACGAGATCGACGGCGAGCCGGCCGAAGGATGCCGCGCCGCCCGTCGCCTCCGCCCCTGCCCGCGGCAGGTCGGGCAGCGTCGCCGCGATCTCCGCCAGCGTGGCCGGAGCGGGCAGGAACGGCCGGCGCAGCTCGATGCGGGCCCGGGTCGCGGGGTCCGTGCCGAACCGGTTGCCGGCAGCGTAGTGATGGATCGCGGCGATCTGCGCCGGCATCATTCGCTCCCCTTCCCGACGGTGGAGGTTGCCAGGAACGGGGGGCGCGGAGAAGGATGCGGTCCCTGTCGCAGCGCCGGCCGCCGATGCCCCTCCTGATGAATGCCCGCATGTACGCGGTGACGCCTTCCGTCGAGGCGGCGTGGCGCGCCCTGCTCGGCCGCGTCGCCGCCGAGGCCGGGGTCGCGCTCGACTACCTGCCCTACCCCGCCCCGCAGCCGCTGGAGGCCCTGTGGTCGCGGGCCGACCTCGGCC
>JADZBA010000246.1 GCA_020852355.1 Alphaproteobacteria bacterium | reverse complement strand
CGGGCGCGCTCGGCCGGGGTGCGGTCATCCATCGCCCATTGCACCAGGAATGCGGCGGTGCCCACGGCCAGCAGCGAGCCCCAGGCGGTGGCGTAGGAGCCGGTCCAGTCGAAGGTGAGGCCGCCCGCCCAGGCGCCGAGGAACGAGCCGACCTGGTGGCTGAAGAAGACGATGCCGTAGAGGGTATTGAAGCAGGAGAAGCCGAACAGCCGGCCGACCAGCCCGCTCACCAGCGGCGCCACGCTGAGCCACAAGAAGCCCATGGTCGCGGCGAAGACCAGGGTCGAGGTAACGCTGACCGGCACCGCCAGGTAGGTGGCGATCGCCACCGTGCGCAGCAGGTAGATCAGCGCCAGCAGCCGCTTCTGGCTGAAGCGCGCGCCGAGCAGCCCGATCACCATGGAGCCGACCGCATTGCCGAGGCCGATGAGGCCGAGCGCGGTGGCGCCCGCCGTCGGCGGCACGCCGCACAGCGCCAGGTAGGTCGGCAGGTGAGTGGTGATGAACATGAGCTGGAAGCCGCAGGCGAAGAAGGCGATCGTCATCGCCAGGAATCCGGGATGGGCCAGGGCAGCGCGGACCACGCTCGCCATCGGCTCCGCCCGGCCCGCCGCGACGTCGGGCGCGTCCGCGGCGCCGCGGCCGACGCCGGCGGCGAGCACGGTCATCGCGAGCGCCACCGCGGCGAACACGAGGAGGGCGCTGCGCCAGCCGTAGAGGTCGATCAGCGACTGGCCGGCCGGGGCCAGCACCAGCGTCGCCAGCGAGCCGGCGCCGGCCACCATGCCGACCGTCTGGCTGCGCCGCTCCGGCCGGACGGCGCGCGACACCGCGCCCAGCAGCACGCCGAAGCTGCTGCCGGCGACGCCGAGGCCGACCAGCACCCCGCCGCCGACGCCGAGGCCCAGCACCGTGCCGCCGGCCGACATCAGGACGAGGCCGGCCGCGTAGACCAGCGCGCTGCCGGCCAGCACCGGCCGCGGCCCCCAACGGTCGCCGATCATGCCGACGAAGGGCTGGCTGAAGCCCCAGACGATGTTCTGCAGCGCCAGCGCGAAGCCGAAGGCGGACGCCGACACGCCGAGCTCCAGGTTCATCGGGCGCAGGAACAGGCCGAGACTCTGGCGGATGCCCATGCTGATCGACAGGATGATCGCGGCCGAGACCAGCAGCAGGGCGACCGCGGACGGGCGCAGGGCGGCGGAAGGGCGCGCGGTGGTGACGGTGGACATGGCGGGGTCGCCTCGGGGTGGGGTCGCTGGATGGGTCGGAGGATGCACGGCCGCCCCGTTGAAGTATACACACTAGTCGGTATACTTCACTGATGGCCCGCGACCCCGCCGCGACCCGCACGCGCATCCTCGACGCCGCCGAGACGCTGTTCTACGGCGAGGGCATCCGCACGGTCGGGGTGGATGCGATCGCCGCGCAGGCCGGCGTCACCAAGCGCACGCTCTACCAGCATTTTCCCAGCAAGGACGCGCTGATCGCCGCCTATGTCGAGGCGCGCGACGGGCCGACGCTGGGCCGCTACCGCGCCCTGGTCGGGCCGGCGGGCCTGCCGGCCGCCGACCAGCTCCGCCGCGTCTTCGCCTATCTCGCGGGCGTGGTCGCGGACGGGCGCTGGAAGGGCTGCGGCTTCGTGCGCGCGGTGGCCGAGCTGGCGGGCCAGCCGGGTCATCCCGCCCTGGCGGTGGCGGCCGGGCACAAGAAGCGCTTCGAGGCGTGGCTCGAATCGGTGCTGGCGGCCGACGGCGTCGCCGCGCCGGCGACGCTGGCGCGCCAGGTGATGATCCTCCTGGACGGCACCGTCACCCAGTCGCTGATCCACCGCGATCCCGCCTACGCGGATGCCGCCGCCGCCGCCGCGCTGGCCCTGCTGGACGCCGCCCGCCGGGTGGGCGACGCGGGTGCGCCGCGCCGCCCCTGAGCGGGCGCCGGGGATCGATACCCGCCGCCGCCCAGGCGAGGCCCGTGGGTCCGGTGGCCCCGCTGATAGAGAACCCGCCCCACGGCGCGGCGTTCCGCCGGGCGGGGGGACGCCCTCCGGCGGAGGGTGACGCAGGCAGTGCGCCACCGGGCCGCGCAACGGTGCCGGGGCCAGCGTCTCACAGCGTCGGAGGAGCGGTCGGCTTGCACACGATCCAGAGTACCCGCGCCTCGGTCGAGCGCGGATTCTCGAAGGTATGCGGCAGCGAGCTGTCGAACTGGAAGCTGTCGTTCTTGCGCAGGTCGTAGACCTCGCCGGCGATGTGCAACTTGAAGAATCCCTCCAGCACCACGCCCGCCTTCTCGCCCTCGTAGCTGTACGTCTCCGCCCCCGCGCCGCCGCCGGGCGGGATCACGAGCATCATCATCTGCAGCGCGCTCGCGGGCGACGGCGAGAGCAGCTCCTTCACGAGCCGCATGTCGCCGAGGTCGACCGTGCCGCGGTTCTCGAAGCGCCGGATGAACTTCGCCTCGGCGCGGGCCACCTGGGCCGGCGGTGCGAAGAAGACGCCGATCGGCACGTCGAGCGCCGCGCGGATCTTGGTGAGCGTCCGCAGCGACGGGCTGGAGATGCCGCGCTCGATCTGGCTCAGGAGGCCGACCGCCACGCCCGACGCCGCGGACAGCGCCTGCAGGGTGAGGCCGCGGTTGGTCCGCAATCGGCGAACCTGATGGCCGATGGTCGCGGCCTCGTTGCCGTCGTCCGCTGGAAGCTTCGCCGTTCGCTGCTGCACCCGTCCGTGCTCCGAGCTCTCTCGAATCGCTCGCCTCATAGCATGGCTCGTCCGGATCTCGCAGTTTTCAAAAAAATGAATGACACCGGATTTGTCTTCATTACTATTCTCTCCGGCCTGCATCCAGGCCGGCCGGTTGGGGAGATCGAACATGCGCGGGGACGGCGTCAGCACGCGTGGCCGCATCGGACGGCGCGCCATCGTCAAGGGAATGGCGGGCATGGCGCTGGCGGCGCCGTTCCTGTCGGTGCGCGGTGCCGCCGCGGCGGGTCGCCTGGTGATCCGCAGCCTGGGCGGCGCCTATGAGGAGGCGGCCACCAAGGTCCATTTCGAGCCGTTCACGAAGGCCACGGGCATCGAGATCGTCAAGCTGCCGGCGACCTTCAGCAAGCTGATGGCGATGCACCAGGCCGGCAATGTCGAGATCGACATCCTCGACATCGGCGAGATCGGGATCATCCAGCTGAGCCGCGCCGGCGCGCTCCTGCCGATCGACTACAAGAGCTGGAAGCAGACCGACATCGCCGACGTCGACAAGGAGGTCGTGCGGCCCGACGCCGTCGGCCACATGTATTTCTCGACCGTGCTCGGCTACAACACGAAGGCGATCGCCCCGGAGAAGGCGCCGCGCGGCTGGGTCGACTTCTGGGACGCGGCCAGGTTCCCCGGCCCGCGCATGCTCTCCGACCTCGCCTCGGGCTCCGTCGACCTCGAGCAGGCGCTGATCGCCGACGGCGTGCCGCTGGACAAGCTCTATCCGATCGACCTGCCGCGGGCGTTCAAGTCGCTCACCCGCATCCGGCCGCACGTCCGCAAATTCTGGGATACCGGCGCCCTCTCGGCCCAGATGCTGGCCGATCAGGAAGTGGTCATGGGCACGATCTGGAACACCCGCCTGCAGGCGGCGCTCGCCAAGGGGGCACCGCTGGCCATCGAGTGGAATGGCGGCATGCTGCAGGTCCAGGGCTGGTCGATCGCCAAGGGCACCAAGAACCCCGAGGGCGCGCAGAGGTTCATCGAGTTCGCGATGGATCCCGGTCGCCAGGCGCAGATCTGCATGCAGCTCCCCAACGGTCCGACCAACCGGGCGGCCTTCAAGTCGATCCCGGAAGCCATGGGCGTGTCACTGCCGAGCTTCCCCGCGCACCGCGCCAAGCAGTTCGTGCAGAGCGCGGAGTGGTGGGCGGACAACCGGGGCACGGTCGCGGAGGAATGGTCGAAGTGGCTGCTGCAGACGCGGTAGCCGCCGGCCAATCCTCTGGCGCCGCAGTCCGGATCGAGGGTCTCACCAAGCAGTTCGGCCGGTCGAAGGCGGTCGACGACGTCAGCCTGGACATCGATCCGGGATCGTTCTTCACGCTGCTCGGGCCGAGCGGCTCGGGCAAGACGACGACCCTGATGATGGTCGCCGGCTTCGTCCACCCGACCGCCGGCGAGATCTTCGTCGGCGGTCGGCCGGTGGCCGGCCTGCCGCCGCAGGAGCGCCAGCTCGGGATGGTGTTCCAGAACTACGCCGTCTTTCCGCACCTGACGGTGTTCCAGAACATCGCCTTCCCGCTGGAGGTGCGACGGACGCCGGGAGCCGACATCCGCCGACGCGTCGGCGAGATGCTCGAGCTGGTGCGCCTGTCGGGCTACGAGCAGCGCCTGCCGCGCCAGCTGTCGGGCGGCGAGCAGCAGCGCGTGGCGCTCGCCCGGGCGCTGGTGTTCCGGCCCAGGGTGCTGCTGATGGACGAGCCGCTGGCGGCTCTCGACAAGAACCTGCGCACGCACATGCAGGGCGAGCTGAAGCAGATCCAGCAGCGTCTCCACGTGACGGTCGTCTACGTGACCCACGACCAGGAGGAGGCGCTGACCATGTCCGACCGGCTCGCGGTCATGAACCAGGGCAGGGTCGTGCAGGTCGGGACCCCGGGCGAGCTCTACGAGGCCCCGGCCAGCCTGTTCGCGGCGCGCTTCCTGGGCGAGAGCAGCTTCATCGCCGGCACCGTCGTCGACGCCGGCGACGGCTCGGCCGCCCGGATGCGCACCGGGGCCGGGGTCGAGCTGTCGGGGCGCGCGGCGTCGCCGCTGCGCGTCGGCCAGGCGGTGCTGGCGGGGATCCGGCCGGAGAAGTTCCTGGTGGACGGCGCGCCGGCGGCCGGCATGAACCACAGCCCCGGCCGGGTCACGGGCGCAGTCTACGCCGGCGACACGACGCGCTACACCGTCGACATCGGCGCGGGCGAGGCGGTCACGGTCAAGCTGCAGAACCAGATGCGTGCGCGGACCCGCGCGGCCGGCGACGCGATGGCGCTGTCCTGGCACCCGGCCGAGACGGTGCTGTTCCCGGCCGAGGCTGCCGCCCATGGCGGCTGACGGCGCCGGCGCGGCGGCACCGATCGTCGGGACGACCCCGGACCAGATCGCCGAGGCGCGCGACCGGCGACGCCACCTCCTGCTCCTCGCCCCGCCGGCGATCCTGCTGGTGTTCATCTTCGTCTATCCGGTCCTCGGCCTGCTGGGGCAGAGCGTCTACAAGGACGGGATCACCCTGCGGTTCTACCAGCGGCTCTTCGCCGAACCCGTCTATCTCGATGTGCTCTGGCTGACCTTCCGCACCGCGGCGACGGTCACGCTGCTGTGCCTCGTCCTCGGCTATCCCCTCGCCTACGTCCTCGTCGGCCTTCCCGCGCGCCTCCAGCGCCTGCTGCTGATCGTCGTGGTGCTGCCGTTCTTCGTCAGCCTGATCGTGCGCACCTATGCCTGGATGGTGCTGCTCGGCCGCCTCGGGCTGGTGAACGAGCTGCTGCGCAAGCTGTCGCTGATCGCCGAGCCGCTGCCGCTGCTCTACAGCACGACGGGGGCGCTCATCGGCATGACCTACGCGCTCCTGCCGTTCATGGTGCTGACCGCCTTCAGCGTCATGAAGGGCATCGACGGCGGGCTGGTCCGCGCGGCGCACAGCCTGGGCGCCGGCCGGTGGCAGGCGTTCCGCAAGATCTTCCTGCCGCTCAGCATGCCGGGGATCGCCGGCGGCATGATCCTGGTCTTCATCATGAGCCTCGGATTCTTCATCACGCCCAGGCTCATGGGTGGGCCGTCCGACCTGATGATCGCCATGCTGATCGAGCACGAGGTCGAGCTGACCCTCAACTGGCCGTTCGCGTCCGCACTCGCCGCCGTCCTGCTCCTCGTCACGCTCGTCGGCTTCTTCGCCTACAGCCGTCTCGTGCGGCTGGAGCGGATGTTCGAGGGCACGCGATGATCGGCTCGGAGGGACAACGCACCGGCCTCGGGACGCTCGCCCTCTACGGCGTGGCGGGGCTCGTCCTCCTGCTCCTGATCGCGCCCATCGTCATCGTCGCGATCGTGTCGTTCAGCTCGGCCGAATCCCTGACCTTTCCGCCGCCCGGCTTCTCGCTGCGCTGGTACGAGCGCTTCCTGGCGCTGCCGGGCTGGCGCCGGGCGCTCTGGGTCAGCGTCCAGGTGGCGACCATCACCATGGTGCTGGCGACGCTGCTCGGCCTGCTCGCCTCGCTCGCCCTCGTGCGCGGCCGCTTTCGCGGCAAGGGCATCGTCTACGCGTTCGTGCTCTCGCCGATGATCGTGCCGACCATCATCACCGCGGTCGCCCTCTACTTCTTCTTCGTCCGCGTCGTCGGTACCGGCAGCATCCTGGCGATGGCGATCGGCCATACGGTGCTGGCCCTGCCGATCGTCGTCATGGTGATCGCGTCGACCCTGCAGGGCTTCGATTCGCGGCTGGAGATGGCCGCCTTCAGCCTCGGGGCGGGACGCCTCACGACGTTCCGCCGGATCACCGTGCCGATCATCGCGCCGGCGGTGCTGTCGGCCGGGCTCTTCGCGTTCCTCACCTCCTTCGACGAGCTGCTGATCCCGCTGTTCCTGGCCGGGGTCGAGGCGGAGACGCTGTCGGTGCGGATCTGGAACAGCCTGCTCCTCGAGGTCGACCCGATGATCGCGGCGGTCAGCACGCTCTTCGTCGTCGTGACCATGCTCGTGCTCGGCATCTCGGCGCTGCTGCGCCGGGCCGGGCCGTAACGCCCCATCCAGCAAGGAAGGACGCTGCCATGAACGATGCGACGCCGGCCGGCGAGGAGATCGCGCGGCTGCCCTTCGAGCCGCAGGAGTACGCCCGGCGCATGGCCCTGCTGCACGCCGAGATGGACCGGCGTGGCCTCGACGCCGTGCTGATCACGGTGCCGCAGAACTACTACTATCTCACGGGCTTCGAGCTCGGCGCCGCGCACTCCCTCATCTTCCTGGTGGTGCCGCGCACGGGCGAGGGCGCCTGGGTCACCCGCAAGACCGAGCAGAGCAACGTCCGGGCGTTCGCGCCGCTGATCCCGGTCAAGCGCGGCTACGGCGTCGACGATTCGAGCGACTACATCGACGTGCTGGCCGGCGTGCTGCGCGACATGGGCCTGGGCGAGGGCCGGATCGGCGTCGAGGAGAGCTCGCTCTGCTTCACGATCGCGCAGTACCGCCGGCTGCAGCAGGTCTGCCCGCGGGCGGCGCTCTGCGACATCACCGGGCTGGTGGAGAAGTTCCGCAGCGTCAAGAGCGAGGCGGAGCTGGCGTACATGCGCCGGGCCGGGGCGATCTCGGCCACGGCGCTCCATGCCTGCTTCGATGCGCTGCACGAGGGCGTCACGGACTCCGAGCTGGCCGCCGTGCTGATCGCCGCGGCGATCCGCGCGGGCAGCGGGCGCATGGGCATGCAGCCCTTCGTCGCGGCCGGCCCGCGCACCTTCCGCGCCCACGCGTCGTGGAACGGCAGCCCGATCCGCCGCGGCGAGGTGATCAACGTCGAGCTGGCCTCGCAGGTGCGCCACTACCACGTGCCGACGTTCCGCGTGTTCGTGGTGGGCGCGCCCAGCGACGAGATCCGCCGGATGCACGACGCCTCGGAGGCGGGGATGCGCGCCGGCATGGCGGGGATCGGCCCCGGCATGACCTCTCACGCCGCCGACCGCGTCGTCCGCGACGCCATCGAGAAGACGGGATACGGCGAGAACTTCGTCGTGCGCGCGGCCTACGGCATCGGCATCGCGCTGGCGCCCGGCTGGGGCGAGACCCCCGACGTCATGGCGATCCGTCCCGACGACCAGCGCGTGCTGGCCCCGGGGATGTGCTTCCACCTCGTGCCCGCCCTCTACAAGGAGGGTGT
>JADZBA010000245.1 GCA_020852355.1 Alphaproteobacteria bacterium | reverse complement strand
TCGGCGTCGAGCGTGCCGTTGACGTACCACGGGAGGAGGAACGCCTCCTCCGGCAGGGTGTCGATGGCGTCGGTCGTCCTGGGGGTCATGCGGATACTCCTTGGATGCCGGCGGCGGAGAGCAGCTCCCTCATCCGCTGCCGACCGTAGAACATGCGCGTCTTCACCGTGTTGACCGGGCAGTCGAGGCTCACGGCGATCTCCTGCACCGACATGTCCTGGTAGTAGGTGAGCTGCAGCACCGCACGGTGCTCGGGCGACAGCTTGTCCAGGAGACGCCGCATCACCCGGCCGAGGTCGGCCTGCTCGGCCGTCTCGGCGGGGGTGGCGGCGTCGTCGACCAGGCTCTCGGCGGCGTCCTCGGGCATCTGGTCCTCGCGGCGGCGGCGCAGCAGGCTGATGGCCTTGTTGTGGGCGATCCCGAAGATCCAGCTGCCGGCCGAAGAGCGCCCCTCGAAGCTCGAGGCCGAGCGCCACACGTCCAGCATCACGTCGTTCAGGAGCTCGTTGGCCATCGCCTGGTCTTTCACCATCCGCAGCAGGAAACCGAACAAGGGCCGCTGAAAACGCTCGTAGAGCGCCTTGAACGCGGCCCGGTCGCCGCGTCCGGCACGGGTGAGGAGGTCGTTCTCGAGTTCCTGGAACTCTCTCCCCGGCTTCCCGTGGCCCTCGGCCATCCTGCTTCCTCAGTCGCGGCCGGCAGGGGAAAGGTTCACGCGGGCCCTGCGACGGGCCGCCGCATATTTCACGCCCGTCATGAACCCTTGCACGCCTGCCCGCGACCTACCGGGCAGAGGGCGCGCGGGGCGCCCCGCTGGAGAGAGGGAAGGCATCCCATGGCACGCACGATCGCTCATGTCGTCGCTCTCGCCACCGCCCTCACGCTGGGTGCCGCCACCGGCATCATGGGCATCGCGCTGGCCGCCCAGGCCGTCTCCTTCTGAGGCGCGCTGCGACCGGCCAAGCGAACCCCTAGAAGTCGTAGATCAGCGACAGCGTCACGAGGCTCCGCCGGTACGACAGCACCGAGTAGTTGGAGTCCTCGTCGATGAAGTCGTAGCCGAGCGACACGGCGAGCCCGTCGGCGATCGGCCTGGTCAGGGTCGCCGAATAGCGCTGCCGCTCGAAGTTCCGCCGCGGCTGGATCGGATAGTTGGGGTAGTCGCGCCACTGGTACTCGGCCCGCACGAGGAGCCGCAGCTCCCAGGGGAGCTGGAAGCCGCCGCCCACCGCCAGCCGGTGCCCACGATCGTCGTAGAAGCTGCCCTTGGCGTTGTTCTGCAAGTAGGCATAGCCGGCATAGACGTAGTGCTTCCGGTCATCGAAGTAATAATATTGCGTCAGGCCCACCTGATGGCCGGCCTGATCCTGCGACGTGAACTGCGGCTGCAACCCCTCGCTGCGATAGTCCTCCGTGCCGTAGCGGTAGAAGAGGTAGGAGATCGTGTCGTCCAGCGGCTGCACGACGAGCGAGGCGGTGACGGCGTGGCTGTCGTCGTAGCGGCTGCCGCCCTGCCAGGTCGGCTGGAAGGCGTAGCGCAGGCCCGGCCGCGCCGGCATGCCCAGGACGGACGTCTGGTAACTGAGGTCGAGGGCGGCCTCGACGGTCATCTGGTCGTAGCCGTCGAGCGACTGGCGCAGGTTCTGGCCGAGATAGGCGAAGCCGTCGGCGCGCAGGCGCCAGCCGTCGCTCTGGATCACGTCGTAGCCGCCCCAGGCACTCTGGAAGGTGCGCCAGCTTCCCTTCGGCCCCGGGGTCGAGCGCGCGGCGAGCGGCACGTTGTCGTCGTAGGCGATGCCGCCCTGGACGGTCAGCGACCAGCGCTTGGGCTGGGTCGGCGGCGGCAGCGTGCGCTCCGCCATGTAGCGGCGCATCGCCTCGCGATAGGACCTGGCGACGGCGGCCGAGCGCGCGTCGGGCTCGATCGCCTCGGCCTTGCGGAACGCCTCCTCGGCGGCGGCGTAGCGCGCCAGCGCATAGCGGGCGAGGCCGAGATAGAGCCAGGTCGTGGCATTGTCCGGCTCCATGGCGATCGCCGCCTCGAGCGCGGCCGCCGCCTCGCTGAACCGCTTCTGCCCGTAGTAGGCGAGCCCGAGATAGCGCTGCACCAGCACGTCGTCGCGATGGCGCTCGGCCAGCCGCCTCAGCCCGTCGACCGCCTCGGCGAAGCGGCCGGTGCGATAGGCCTCCAGCGCCGGATCCGCCAGCAGCTGCGACGGCGGCAACGCCGCGACCGCGGTACCGGCGCCAAGCAGCGAGAGCGCGGCGGCGAGTACCGCCCCGCATGCGAACCCGGGCCGCCTGCGACCCCCTCCCTCGACTGCCGTCACGCGATCCGGCCCCCCGCGTACCCATCGAGCAGGCGCTACACTGCGGGAAAATCTCCGCCGTGGCAATCCGTTGCGCCGGAAAGCGCAACTCCCGTGGGACCACCGCACGCGGCCGCGGCATGGGATGCGCGGAAGCCGATCCACCGGCCGTCCCGGCGCGCGGAATCCGGTTGCGCCGGGCATCCTCGCGGCGGGACGATGTCCGGGGTTGCCGATTCCGGCGGCCGATGGAGCGCCCAATGCCCCTCACGCCGGCCGACGGGGTCGAGATCCGCATCCTGGTCGACAACGCGACCGACAACCTCTCTTCCGTCCCGCCCTTCGTCGAGACCGAGCTGTCGGCGCTCGGCCGGCGCCGCCAGGGCGCCTGGGTCCTGGGCGGGGCATGCCTGTGCTGCGCGGCGCACGGGCTTTCCTGTCTGGTGACGGTCCACCACGGCGGCACGGCGCGCACGATCCTGTTCGACACCGGTCCCGAAGACGGCGTCTTCGCCCAGAACGTCTCGCGGCTGGGCGTCGATCTCGCTCCGACCGAGGCGATCGTGCTGTCGCACGGGCACTGGGACCACGCCGGGGCCATGCTCCGCGCGATCCAGATGGTGCGCGACCGCAACGGCGGCGCGAGGGTGCCGGTCATCGCGCATCCCGAGATGTTCCGCGCGCGTGCGTCGCGCCTGCCCGACGGGACGATGCGGGCGATGGAGGACGTGCCCTCGGTCGCCGCGATGACCGCCCACGGCGCGCGTGTGGTCGAGACGCGCGAGCCGCATGCGCTCCTCGACGGCATGGCCTGGGTCAGCGGCGAGATTCCCCGGGTGACGCCGTTCGAGACCGGCCTGCCGGGCCAGCACCGGCGCGGCGACGACGGCGGTTGGGAGAAGGACGAGCTGCTGATTGACGAGCGCTTCCTGGGGCTCCATGTCGCGGGCAAGGGCCTGGTCGTGCTGACGGCCTGCTCGCATGCCGGGGTGGTCAACGTGCTGACCCACGCGCGCCGCACTTTCCCCGGCGTGCCGATCCATTGCGTGTTGGGCGGCCTCCACCTCTCGGGCGTCAACGAGCGGATCATCCCCGAAACCGTGGCAGCGATGCGGACGTTCGAGCCGGCGATCGTCGCCGCCGGCCATTGCACGGGCTGGCGCGCGATGGTGGCGCTGGCCGGTGCTTTCGGGGACGGTACCCTGGTCCCGATCGCGGTCGGCAAGCGGCTGCGCCTCTAGAGCGGGCGGACATTCTGGGAGTGCTGGCTAGGTTCCGCCCAATGCCACCTCCAGCCCCTCGGCCGTTTCGACGGTCGCCGTGCCGGCGGCAGCGCACAGCGACCGCATGTTCGCGGTGATGGC
>JADZBA010000244.1 GCA_020852355.1 Alphaproteobacteria bacterium | reverse complement strand
GCCGTGGCGTCGAGGGCGGCGGCGAATGCGGCGACGGCGCCCGCCACCATCGCATCGCTGGTGGCCCAGGAGGTGACGATGCGGATCAGGCCCCCGCCGCGGTGGCCGATCCGCAATCCGTGCTGCGGCAGGGCCTCCGCCGCGGCGACCGGCACGCGCAGGAAGATGTGGTTGATCTCGACCGGCTGGAGGATCGCCACGCCCGGCAGCCGCGCCAGGCCGGCGGCGAGGTCGGCCGCCGCAGCGTTCGCCCGTGCGGCGAGGGTGCGCGCCGCGCCGCCTTCGACCGAGGCCACGATCTGCGCCGCGGCGAAGCGCATCTTCGAGAAGGTGAAGCCGCAGCGTCGCGCGCGGTGCGCCAGGTCGTCGGCGAAGGCCTGATCGAAGCAGACGACCGCGTCGACGGCCATGGCACCATTCTTGGTGAGGCCGAGCGAGAGGACGTCGACGCCGGCCCGCCAGGTCAGCTCCGCCGGGGTGCAGCCCAGGCGGGCGAGGGCGTTGGCGAACCGCGCCCCGTCCATGTGCACGCGCACCCCGTGGCGGCGGGCGACGGCGGCGAGGGCCGCCACCGCCTCGCACGAATAGACCGTCCCCAGCTCGGTCGCATTGGTCAGCGATATGGCGTCGGGCTGCGAGCGGAAACGCAGCCCCTTGCCGCCCTTGCCGAGCGCCTCGTCGAGCGCGTCGGGCGCCAGGCGCCCGTCGGGGGCGGGCAGCGTCACGATCTTGGCGCCGCCGGTGAAGAACTCGGTGGCGCCGCCTTCGCTGGTGTGGATGTGGGCGCAGTCCGTCGCGAACACGGCGCCGTAAGGGCGGCACAGGACCGCCATCGCCAGCGCGTTGGCGGCCGTCCCGGTCGGCACCGGGGCGACGACGACGGGGCGCTCGAAGAAGGCGGAGAGCGCGTCGGTCGCCCGGGCGGTGGTCTCGTCGGCACCGTAGGGCATCGCCGAGACGCGGTTGGCCGCCTCCAGCGCCGCCATGATCGCCGGCGGCACCGGTGCGACGTTATCCGAGAAGAGATTGATCATTCAGACCACCTGGTTGCGCAGCATCGTCTCGCCGCGCCACAGCCGCTCCAGGTTCTCCAGCAGGATGTCGACGACGTTGGCCTCGTACTTCTGGGTCTCGCCGGCGGTGTGGGGGGTGATCACCACGTTGGGCATCGCCCACAGCGGCGACGCGGCGGCGATCGGCTCCTCCCAGGCGCAGTCGAGCGCGGCGCCGGCGATGCGGCCGGCCTGGAGGGCGTCGATCATCGCGGGCTCGTCGACGACGCGGCCGCGCGCGACGTTGACCAGGACTGCCGACGGCTTCATCGCGGCGAAGGCCGCGGCGTCGATCATGCCCTGCGTCTCCGGCGTCAGCGGGCAGGTCAGCACGACGAAGTCCGCACCCGGCAGGACGTCGCGCAGCCGGCCGGGGGCCACGACCTCGTCCGCGATGGAGCCGGCGGCCGCCGTATCCCGCCTGACGCCGACGACCCGCATGCCCAGCGCCCTGGCGAGGGCGGCGAGCCGCGAGCCGATGCGGCCGAGGCCGACGATGACGATCGTCTTGCCGCCGACCTCCTGCTCGCGCCGGGCAGGGTCGGTGATCATCGGCCGCCAGGTGCGCGCGGCCTGGTTGTCGCGGGCGAGGTGGAGCTGGCGGGTGAAGGTCAGGATCAGGGCGAGGGCGTGCTCGGAGACGGAGCGCTCGTTGACGCCCTGGGCGCTCGCCAGCCGCACGCCCTTCGCCTTCAGCGCGTCGCGCGGGTACTGGTCGGTGCCGGCACCGATCGACTGGACGAAGCGCAGGCGCGGCGCGATGTCGAGCAGCTCGTTGCGCCACAGCCCGGACACCACCAGCACGTCGGCGGTGGGCATCGCTTCCTTCAGCGCGTCGAGGTTCCGCACCTCGCGGAAGCGCAAGCCGGTGTTGCGCGCCGCAAAGGTCTCGCCCATGCGATAGGCGGCGTGGGCGAGCAGGATGTCGATGCGGTCGCGCGGCGGGATGGCGGTCTGGTCGGTCATGGTCGGTCCTTGCGGGCGGGGGAGTGGGCGGCGGCGGGATGGTCTACGCGGCGGCCGCGACGACCATGATCTCGACGAGGTGGGTCGGGCCGGCCAGCCTGGATTCGACCGTCGCGCGCGCCGGCGCATGGCCGGGGACGACCCAGGCGTCCCACACGGTGTTCATGCGCGCCCACAGCGCGATGTCGGCGAGCCAGATGCTGGCGGTCAGCAGGCGGCTCTTGTCCGTCCCGGCCATGGCGAGGTGGCGGTCGATCTTGTCCAGCACCTGCCGCGTCTGGCCCTCGATCGGCAGGGCCGGATCGTCGGCCGTCATGCCGGCGAGGTAGACCGTCCCGGCATGGACGACGACGCGGCTCATCCGCGGGCCGGTCTGGTGGCGTTCGATGGGCATGGCGGCGCTCCGCATGGTCGTTCGCCGCACCTCACTAGCATGGCGGCCCCGGGCGCCGTGGCGCGGGTTTTGATCAAACTTGCCGGTGCGGGGCGCGGCACGGCGCATGCTAGCGTCGATCATCGCGCCATGGGCGATGGCTCACAGGGAGGCTCCCGATGCGCAGGCTGCTCCACGCCGGATTCGTGCTGGCCCTCGCCTTGGGGCTCGCGAGCGTCGCCGGGATCGGGGACGCCTCGGCCCAGCAGCCGCGCCGGACGCTGGTCGCGGGGCAGAGCGGCCATCCGCCCTCGCTCGACGATCACCTGACGAACGCGCTGGCCACCAAGCACGCGACCTTCCACATCTACGAGACGCTGCTGACGCGCGGCGAGGACGGGCGGGTCACCACCGGGCTGGCCGAGAGCTACACCGTCTCCCCCGACGGCCTCGTCTACACCTTCCGGGTGCGGCCGGGGGTCAAGTTCCACAACGGCAAGACGATGACCGCCGAGGACGTGCGGGCGTCCTTCGAGCGCTACAAGCGCATCGCCATCCGGCGCGACCTGCTGGCGCCGGTCGCCGCCATCGAGGCGCCCGACCCGGCCACCGTCGTCATCCGCCTCGCCCGGCCGCAGCCGCTGTTCCTCGAGGACCTCAGCCAGCAGATCGTGCCGATGTCGGTATACCCGGCCGAGGATGCGGCGACGGAGCCCAACAAGAACAGCCGTGTCGGCACCGGGCCGTTCCGTTTCGTCGAATGGATCGCCGACCGCCACATCGTGCTGGAGCGCTTCGCCGAGTATACGGCCGACACGAGGGCGGCCGGCACCGACGGTTACGGCGGGCGCAAGCAGGCGCTGGTCGACCGCGTGATGCTCCGCTTCATCCCCGAGCCGAGCGCCATGATGGCCGCGCTGGAGACCGGCGAGATCCAGGTGGCCGAGGCGGTGCCGTCGGCGTCCAAGGCGACGCTGGAGAAGAACCCGAACATCGCGCTGATCGCGGTCATGCCGGCGATGCAGCATATGGTCTACGTCAATCCGACGAAGCCGCCCTTCGACAAGCTGGCGGTGCGCCGGGCCGTGCAGGTCGCCCTCGACATCCCGGAGATCATGGCGATCGCGCACGAGGACAACTACACCCTCAATCCCGGCCTGATGTGGCCGGGCCGGCCCAACTATTCCGACGCCGGCAAGGAGTTCTACAACGTCAACGATCCGGCCAGGGCGAAGAAGCTGCTCGCCGAGGCCGGCTACAAGGGCGAGGAGATCGTCCTGACCACGAGTTCCGACTTCAAGTGGATGGTCGACGGCGCGACGGTAATGGCCGAGCAGCTCCGCGCCGTCGGCATGAACGTGCGCATGGTGGTCAGCGACTGGCCGACCCACACCAAGATCCGCAACGACCGCACCGCCTACCATCTCTCGCACAGCGGCAAGTTCTTCAACCAGTGGATCGATTCGCCGGCGACCTACCTGCAGGAATGGGCCGGCGACAAGCCCGCCCACTTCACCCCCGACGCGACGCTGACCGACCTCGTGCGGCAGATGCGCACGCTCCCCGGCTTCGCCGAGCGCAAGGCGGCGTTCGACAAGGCGCAGCACCACTTCTTCGAGCAGGTGATCGCGCTGACGCTGGGCGACCGCGGCCAGCTCCAGGCGACGCGGCGCAACGTCAAGGGCTTCCGGCCGTCGGTGACGATGCGGTTCTGGAACGTCGCGGTCGAGTAGCCGCCCCGCTCAGCCGGCGTGGTGGCAGGCGACGCGCTGGCCGGGCGCGATCTCACGCAGCGGCGGCTCCCGCTCGCCGCAGAGCGGCGTCGCGATCGGGCAGCGCGTGCGGAAGCGGCAGCCGCTCGGCGGGTCGAAAGGGCTGGGCACGTCGCCGGCGATCGGCGCGTGCCGGCGCGCCGCCCCCGGCTTGGGGCGCGGCACGGCGGCGAGCAGCGCCCGCGTGTAGGGATGGCGCGGCGCGCGGTAGAGGGCGGACGTCGGCCCGGTCTCGACGATCTTGCCGAGATACATGACCGCCACCCGCGCCGAGATGTGCCGCACCACCGAGAGGTCGTGGGCGATGAAGAGGTAGGAGACGCCGAGGTCGCGCTGCAGGTCGCCGAGGAGGTTGACGATCTGCGCCTGCACCGAGACGTCGAGGGCGGAAACCACCTCGTCGCAGACCACGAAGTCCGGCGCCGTGGCCAGCGCCCGCGCGATCCCGATGCGCTGGCGCTGGCCGCCCGAGAACTCGTGCGGGAAGCGGTCGCGGTGGTCGGGCGCGAGACCGACCATGCGCAGCAGCTCGCCCACCCGCTCCCGCCGCCCGGCGCGGTCGTGGAGGCGGTGGATGACCATCGGCTCGGCGATGCTGTCGCCCACCGTCATGCGCGGGTCGAGCGATCCGAAGGGATCCTGGAAGACGATCTGGGCGTGGCGCCGGAACGCCTTCAGGCGGCGGGGATGCAGCTCCAGGATCGGCTCGCCGGCGATGCGGATGCTGCCCGCGGTCGGCTCGATCAGGCGCAACAGCATGCGGCCCACGGTGGACTTGCCGCAGCCGCTCTCGCCGACCAAGCCCAGCGTCTCGCCGACGCCGATGTCGAAGCCGACCCCGTCGACGGCGCGGATGCCGCCGGTACCCCGCCGCGCCCCGCCCGGGCCGGAGCGCAGGGGGAACACCTTGCGCAGGTCGCGCACCTCGACCAGCGGGCCGGTCACGGCGCAGCCACGCGATGGCAGGCGACGCGCCGCTGCGGCGCCACGTC
>JADZBA010000243.1 GCA_020852355.1 Alphaproteobacteria bacterium | reverse complement strand
GTGCGCTTGCCCGCGACCTTGATCGTGTCGTCGGAGCGGCCGTGGACGTACCAGTAGCCGTCGGCATCGCGCGATGCCCAGTCGCCATGCACCCACATGCCGGGGATGCGCCGCCAGTAGCTGTCGAGGTAGCGCTCGGGCTCGCGCCACAATCCGGCGGTGAGGCCCATGGGCGCGTCGCGCATCACCAGCTCGCCGACGGTGCCGGGGGGCACGCTGTCGCCCGCCTCGTCGACGATGTCGGCGCCGCTGCCGGGGATCGGCCCGGTGAAGCTCGCCGGCTTGATCGGCAGCAGCGGGTTGGTGGCGAGGATGCCGCCCATCTCGGTGCCGCCGGTGTAGTTGAAGAGCGGCCGCGTGCCGCCCAGCACGTTCTCGAAGACCCAGCGCCAGGCGGTCTCGTCCCATGGCTCGCCGGTCGAGGCCGCGACGCGCAATGCCGAAAGATCGTGGGCGGTCGGCGGCCCGTGGCGCGCCATCAGCCGGGCGATGGTCGGGCTCATCCCGAGAAAGCTGACGCGATGCGCGGCCAGGAGGCGCCACAGCCGGTCCGGCTCGGGGAAGTCCGGCGTGCCCTCGGCCATCACCAGCGTGGCGCCGAGGCTGGTCGCCGCGACGATCTGGATCGGCCCGACCAGCCAGCCGATGTCGGTCATCCACATCATGCGGTCATCGGGCTTCATGTCGAAACAGAGCCGGAAGTCGAGCAGCGTCTTGGCGAGGAAGCCCGCATGGGTATGGACGGTGCCCTTGGGCTTGCCCGTGGTGCCCGAGGTGTAGGCGACCAGCAGCGGCGCGTCGGCCGGGAGCGCCCGAGCCGGCACCGGCGGGCCGGCGGGCAGCGCGTCCCACCAATGGTCGCGGCCCTGCTGCATGGCGACGTCGCCGCCCGCCCGGCGCAGCACGACGACGCTGCGCAGCGTCGGCACGGCAGGGGCGGCCGCGTCGACCTCCGCCTTCATCGCCACATGCCGGCCGCGCCGCGGAAAGCCGTCGGCGCAGAGGATGGCGACCGCGCCCGCGTCGGCGAGGCGGCCGGCTACGGCAGCGGCGCCGAAGCCCGAGAACAGCGGCAGGATGATCGCGCCGATCCGCGCCAGGGCGAGGAAGCCCGCGGCGGTCTCCGGGACCATCGGCATGTAGAGGCCGACCGGGTCGCCGGCGCCGATGCCGATGGCCGCGAGCCCCGATGCCACACGGTCGACTTCGGCGGCGAGCTCCGCATAGGTCCAGCGCCGGACGCCGCCGTCCTCCGCCTCCCAGACGACCGCCTCGTGGTCGGCGCGCGCGCCGTGGCGGTGGCGGTCGATGCCGGCCATCACGAGGTTGGTGGTGCCGCCGACGCACCAGCGGATCCAGGGCAGCCCGGCGCTCGCGTCGCGGATACGCACCGGCGGCGCGACGAAAGGCACGTCGAGGAACCGCAGCAGCGCCGACCAGAACCATTCCGGATCCGCGGCGGCCCGGCGTTCCAGCGCGGGATAGTCCGTCAACCCCTCGCGGTCGAGGAACGCGCGCCAATTCGTCGCCCGCGCGAAGGCGGGATCGGGGGCCCATGCGGCGCCCTGGGGCGGCCTGTCCATCGTCGTCGCTTCCTCCGGCCGGGGTCGTCGCCCCATGGATTTTTGCTCGCGATTGCCGCAGTATCGCGCCGAGTGAACGAGCGTTCAATCAGCGCAGTTGGGGAGACGCCATGACGACCGACCGCTATGCCAGCTACCAGCGCCTGAAGTTCGACCGGCCGCATCCGAGGGTGCTGCGCATCACCATGTCGAACCCCGGAAAGCTCAACGCCGCCGACCAGGTGATGCACGGCGAGCTGGCGCAGGTCTGGCGCGACATCGACGCCGATCCGACCGTCTCCTCGGTCATCCTGACGGGCGAGGGCAAGGCGTTCTCGGCCGGCGGCGACTTCGGGATGATCGAGAAGATCATCGCCGACTTCGACACCCGGGCCGCCAACTGGAAGGAGGCGCGCGACCTCGTCTACAACATCATCAACTGCGGCAAGCCCGTGGTCAGCGCCATCCGCGGCCCGGCCGTCGGCGCGGGGCTGGTCTGCGGCCTGCTGGCCGACGTGTCGATCGCCACCAAGGATGCGCGCATCATCGACGGCCACACCCGCCTCGGCGTCGCCGCTGGCGACCACGCGGCGATCATCTGGCCCCTGCTCTGCGGCATGGCCAAGGCGAAGTACTACCTGCTGCTGTGCGAGCCGCTGTCGGGTGCGGAGGCCGAGCGCATCGGCCTGATCTCGCTCGCCGTCGAGGACGCGGAGCTCGACGAGAGGGCGCTGGCCGTCGCCACTCGGCTGGCCGAGGGCGCGCCGCACGCCATCCGCTGGACCAAGTACGCGCTCAACAACTGGCTGCGCCAGGCCGGCCCGATCTTCGACGCCTCGCTCGGCCTGGAGTTCCTCGGCTGGAGCTCGCCCGACGTGCGCGAGGGTCTGGCCGCCCACCGCGAGAAGCGCAAGCCGAACTTCCCGCCGGATTCGGTATTGTAGGAAGCGGTGTCCCCCTCCGCCCAGAAGGGCGGAGGGGCAAACGAGAAACGCAGAGGGGAGGGCGGCGCAGTGCCGATGAAGATCGAGTCCATGCTGTCGCCGGTGCGCGTGGCGGCGATGCGGGCGGCCGGCCGGTGGCACGACCGCACCATCCTCGACGATCTCGACCGGGTGGTCGCGGCGACGCCGGACCGGGTCGCGATCGTCGACGGCAACAGCATGACCGGCCAGCGCACCGAGCTGACCTACGGCGCCCTGGCGGACCGCGTCGCACGCATCGCCCGCGGCCTCGCGGCGCTCGGCGTCGGCCAGGGCGACGTCGTCTCCTGGCAGCTTCCCAACTGGTGGCAGTTCACCGCGCTGCACCTGGCGGCCATGCGGCTCGGCGCCGTCTCCAGCCCGCTGATGCCGATCTTCCGCGAGCGTGAGCTGCGCTTCATGCTGCGCCTCGCCGAATCGAAGGTGCTGGTGGTGCCGCGCCTCTTCCGCGGCCACGACTATGCGGGCATGGCCCAGGGCCTGCAGCCGGAGCTGCCGGACCTCGCCCGGGTGCTGGTCGTCGGCGGCGAGGGCGAGGGGGCGTTCGAGAGGCTGCTGGAGGAGCCGGCACCCGAAGTCGACTTCGCGCCGCGCCGCCCCGGCTCGGACGACATCGTGGAGCTCCTCTATACCTCCGGCACGACGGGCGAGCCCAAGGGTGTGCTGCACACCTCCAACACGCTCTACGGCAACATCGTGCCCTACGCGCAGCGCCTCGGCCTCGGGCAGGGCGAGACCGTGCTGATGGCCTCGCCGCTGGCGCACCAGACCGGCTTCCTGTTCGGGTTGATGATGCCCATCCATCTCGGCTGCCGCGTCGTGCTGCAGGATGTCTGGAACGCCGGCCGCGCCGCCGACCTGATCGCGGCCGAGGGCGTCACCTTCACCATGGCCTCGACGCCGTTCCTCTCCGACCTGACGGATGTGGCCGGCGAGCGGCGCGAGGACATGGGCACGCTGCGCATCTTCCTCTCGGCCGGCGCGCCGATCCCGCGCGCCCTGGTGCGCCGCGCGACCGACAATCTCGGCGCCGCCATCGTGTCGGCGTGGGGCATGACCGAGAACGGCGCCGTCACCACGACGCGCCTCGACGATCCACCGGAGAAGGTGTTCGAGACCGACGGCTGTGCGCTCCCCGGCATGGAGCTGCGCACGGTCGGCGAGGACGGCATGGTGCTGCCGGCCGACCGCGAGGGCCGGCTGCAGGTGCGCGGCTGCTCCAACTTCGTCGGCTATCTGAAGCGGCCGGAATGGTACGCGACGGATGCCGAGGGCTGGTTCGATACCGGCGACCTGGCGCGCCTCGACGGCGACGGCTACGTCCGCATCACCGGGCGCACCAAGGACGTCATCATCCGCGGCGGCGAGAACGTGCCCGTCGTCGAGGTCGAGGGGCTGATCTACCAGCATCCCGCGGTGGCGGAGTGCGCCGTCGTCGGCATGCCCGACGCCCGGCTCGGCGAGCGCGCCTGCGCCTACGTCGTGCCGCGCCCCGGCCAGACGCTGACCTTCGCCGAGCTGATCGCCTTCCTGGAGACCAAGAAGCTCGCGCGGAACTACCTGCCCGAGCGGCTGGAGATCGCGAGCGCCCTGCCACGCACGCCGAGCGGCAAGATCCAGAAGTTCCGACTGCGCGAGATGGCGAAGGAGCTGGCGGCGGCGCGCTAGCGCATGGCCGGCGTCGACATCTCCGGCTGGGTCGTCGGCCGCGTCCTTGCCCGCCAGGCGGCCGCGCGCGGCGACCGCGACTACCTGCGGCCCGTCGACGGCCCACCCGTCTCCTTCGGCGAGATGGACGCGCGCGCGACGCGGGTCGCCAACGGCCTGGTCGCCGCTGGCGTCGCGCCCGGCGACCGCGTGCTGGCGATGCTGCCGAATGGAGCGGACTTCGTCGCCGTGTTCTGCGGCGTCGCGCGGGCCGGCGCGG
>JADZBA010000242.1 GCA_020852355.1 Alphaproteobacteria bacterium | reverse complement strand
TCTTGGCGCGCAGCCGCGAGACGTGCACGTCGATGACGTTGGTCTGCGGGTCGAAGTGATAGTCCCACACGTTTTCGAGCAGCATCGTGCGCGTCACCACCTGCCCGGCGTGCTTCATCAGGTATTCGAGCAGGCGGAACTCGCGCGGCTGCAGCACGATCTCGCTGCCGTTGCGGGTGACCCGGTGGGACAGCCGGTCGAGTTCGAGGTCGGCGACGCGGTAGGCGGTCTCCTCGCCCTTGCCGGGCCGCCGCCGCGCCAGCACCTCGGTGCGCGCGAGCAATTCGGCGAACGCGTAGGGCTTCGGAAGATAGTCGTCGCCGCCGGCGCGCAGGCCCTTCACGCGGTCGTCGACCTGGCCGAGCGCGGAAAGAATCAGCGCCGGCGTCTCGATGTTCTTCGCCCGCAGCGTGCCGATGACCGCGAGGCCGTCGCGCTTCGGCAGCATGCGGTCCACCACCAGCACGTCGTGGCCGCCTTCCAGCGCCAGCGCCAGCCCATCCTCCCCATCGTAGGCCGCATCCGCCACGTGGCCGACCTCGCGAAAGGCCTTCACCAGGTAGTCGGCGGCGTCGCGATCGTCTTCGATGATGAGAATGCGCATGGCCTGCAAGGAAAGCCGGGAAGAGATCACCCCCTCCGGCGCCACCATAGCATGCGCTCAAAGGACGAGGGGACGGAGGACCTGATGGCCCGCCGTCCCCTCGCAGTCCAGCGCTGGCGGACGGGGGGCATGCGTCCAGCGCCGGTTAAGGGTGGGGACGGACGGTTGAGGCCCGTCCCCGGGGCTACCCCGCCGGCGGGGGCGACGGAAGCCGGCGGAAGGTCCCCATCTCGCCGCGGCCGGACAGGCCGCGGGCAAATCGTCAGGCCTTGCCGACCGGGATCGCCACGAAGCGCGAGGCGTCGCCGGTCTTCACCCGCAACAGCACGGTGCGGCGGCCTTCGCCGCGCACGCCCTCGAGCGCCTTGCGCACGTCGGCCGGCGTCGACACCGGGCGGCCGGCCACTTCGAGGATGACGTCGCCGGTCTTGAAGCCGCGCTCGGCGGCGGGGCCGTCGGAGTCGACGTCGGTGACCACTACGCCGTCGCTGCCACCGCCGGCGACGCTCGACGCCGGCGCCAGCGTGAGCCCGAGGCTCGGGATGCCGCCGCCCGCCGCGTCCCCGCGCTCGCGCGGGGCGGGCTCGGCGCTCGCCTGCCGGCCGGACGGCATGGTCCCGAGGGTGAGGCTCACGGAAATCTCCGCGCCCTGGCGGAACACCCCGAGCTTCACCGTCTCGCCGGGCGCGATGGCGCCGATCTTCTTGGCGAGGTCGCGCGCGTCGCGCACCGGCTGTCCGTTGACCGCCAGGATAACGTCGCCGGCCTTGATGCCGGCCTTGGCGGCCGGGCCGTTGGCCTGCGGGTCCGCCACCAGCGCGCCGCGCACCTCCTTGAGGCCGAGGCTGTCGGCGATCTCCTGCGTCACCGGCTGGATCTGCACGCCGATCCACCCGCGGGTGACGCTGCCCTTGTCCTTGAGCTGCGCGACGACGGTCTTCACGGTGTCGGCGGGGATCGCGAAGGCGATGCCCACATTGCCGCCGGAGGGCGAGTAGATCGCGGTGTTGACGCCGATCACATTGCCGTCGACGTCGAAGGTGGGCCCGCCGGAATTGCCCTTGTTCACGGGCGCGTCGATCTGGATGAAGTCGTCATAGGGGCCGGCGCCGATGTCGCGGCCGCTGGCCGAGACGATGCCGGCCGTCACCGTGCCGCCGAGCCCGAACGGATTGCCCACCGCCAGCACCCAGTCGCCGATGCGCGGCGCTTTGTCGGCGAAGCGCACGTGCGGGAAGTCGGTGCGGCCCTCGACCTTCAGCAGCGCGATGTCGGTGCGCGGGTCGGTGCCGATCACCTTGGCCTGGTAGGTCTTGCCGTCGTCGGACTTGATCTCGACCGACTGGCCGCGCTCGACCACGTGGTTGTTGGTCACGGCATAGCCGTCGGCGGAGATGAAGAAGCCGGAGCCCTGCGCCATGCTGAAGTGGCGCTGCCGGGGCCCGCGCGGGCGGTTGCCGTCGGGGCCGTCGCCGAAGCCGAAGCGGCGGAAGAAGCGCTCCATCGGCGAGCCGGGCGGGAACGGGCTCTCCTCGCCGAAGGTGGAGCCGGCGACCGCATCCTCCATCTTCACCCGCACGGCGAACACCGCCGGCTTCACCTTCTCGACGATGTCGGCGAAGCTCGCCGGCCGCATCGCGGTCTGCGCGGTCTGCGCCTGGGCGGAGGCGGTGAGGGCAGGCAGGTGCGCATAGGGCAGGTTCGGGCTTGCGACAAAGAGCCCGCCGCCGAGCACGGCGACCGAACCCAGCAGCACAAGCCGGCGCGCGGACAACGGCCCGCGGGGCTTCTTCGGCGCGGCGGGTTCGACGGCAGGTTCGACGGTCTGCGGCATGATCGTGGTCTCCATCGTAGGATGCGCGTTCGCGCTTGTTCGATGCAGACAAAATGGGGCGCAGCGCATTACGTTGCACTGGCGAGGGGATTAAAGTTTTGTAAGGTGCGGGGCGTTTCATTCCGCGGCCGCTGGCGGGGGCGGGGAACCCCTAGCTCAGCAGCTTCTCCAGCCGCCGTTCTTCCTCTTCGTCCAGCGCCATCAGCGCCTCGCTGCGCCGCCGCCGCAGCGTGATCACGGCGGCGATTCCTCCCAGCAGCAGCACGGCGAACGGCGCGCCCCACAAGAGCGCGTTGTGCCAGGCCAGGCGCGGCTTGAGCAGCACGAACTCGCCGTACCGCGACACCAGGAAGTCCAGCACCTGTGCATCGCTGTCGCCCGCCTGCAGGCGCTCGCGCACCAGCAGGCGCAGGTCGCGCGCGAGCGGCGCGTCGG
>JADZBA010000241.1 GCA_020852355.1 Alphaproteobacteria bacterium | reverse complement strand
GCAAGGACGGCTACCACGACCAGGCCTTCCACATCCCGCTGGTCGTCCGCGACCCCAGGCCCGGCGCCGACGCCGCCCGCGGCCGGGTCGTCGACGACTTCAGCGAGGCGGTCGACGTCATGCCGACGGTGCTCGACTGGCTCGGCCTGCCGACGCCGCCCGCCTGCGACGGCGCCAGCCTGGCGCCGTTCCTCGCCGGCGCGACGCCGGCCCGGTGGCGCGACGCCGTCCACTGGGGCTTCGACTTCCGCGACGTGCGCAACCCGTACTTCGAGACCGCGCTCGGCCTGGCGCCGGACGAATGCGGCCTGCTGGTGCGGCGCGACCGCAAGGGCAAGTACGTGCACTTCGCCGGGCTGCCGCCGCTCTTCTTCGACCTGGAGAACGACCCCGGCGAGCTGGCCGACCTCGCCGGCGATCCCGCCCGCCAGGGACAGGTGCTGGACTACGCCCGCAAGCTGCTGTCCTGGCGCATGGCGCACGAGGATCGCACGTTGAGCCACCTGCATCTCGGCGCGGGCGGCGTGGCGAGCAGCCGAGGATGAGCGCCATGCGATTGATCGCAACCGCGGCGCGCGGGCTCGCGCTGGCCGACGGCACGGGCCGCGTCTTCGATCCAGTGGCGCGCTGCTGGACTGCCGCAGCGGCCGCGGCGGGCGGAACCGAGGTGTCCGACGAGCGGGCGCTCGCGTGGCTGCAGCGCGAGAGCGGGCATCCCTTCCGGCCGCCGATCGCGGTCGTCGGCCCGCGCGAGGCGAGCGCCGCGCAGGTCGCCACGGCGCGGCAGGTCGGCGAGCTGCTCGGCGGGACCGGGTTCGTCGTGCTGTGCGGCGGTCGGCAGGGCGTGATGGAGGCAGTGTGCGCCGGCGTGGCGGCGGCGGGCGGGATCTCCGTCGGTCTGCTGCCCGACGAGCATTGGGACGCCGCCAACCGCTTCGTGACCATCCCCATCGCGACCGGCATCGGCGTGGCGCGCAACGCTATCATTGCGCGCGCCGCGGGCTGCCTCGTGGCGATCGGCGGCGGCTACGGCACCCATTCCGAGATGGCGTTCGCCCTGCAGTTCGGCCGGCCCGTCCTGGCGCTGCTCGACGCGCCGGACATCGCCGGTGCAATGCGCGTAGCCGGCTTGGAGGCGCTGGCGGCGGCCCTCCTGCGCGCGGTGACCGGCCTGCCGCCCGCCGACGTCACCCGATGATCGCGGCCGGCAGCCGGTCCGCCGCGTCCCATTGCAGGGCGAGGCCCTGGGCGGTGCGGTACATCGCCCGCGGCCGATCGCGACCGCGCCCCAGAGCGAGAAGCGGCCGCCGCGGGGATGGCGGACGACCGCGTCGCAGCGGGCGAGCAGGAGCATCTCGAAGCGGAACGGCGGGTTCCGACCACCGTTGACGCATGGCAGCGCGAGGTGCCGGGATGACCTACCAGCTCTACTACTGGCCGACGATCCAGGGCCGCGGCGAGTTCGTCCGCCTGGCGCTGGAGGAGGCGGCGGCCGACTATGTCGACGTCGCGCGCGGGCCGGAGGAGAAGGGCCAGGGGCTGCCGGCGCTGATGGCGCTGCTGGAGGGCGACCGCGTGCTCCGGCCGCCCTTCGCGCCGCCCTTCCTGCGCGACGGCCGGCGCCTCATCGGCCAGACGGCCGCCATCCTGCTGCATCTGGGCGACCGGCATCGCCTGGCCCCCCGCGACGAGGCGGGCCGGCTGTGGGTCCACCAGATCCAGCTCACCATCGCCGACCTCGTCGGCGAGGCGCACGACACCCATCATCCGGTCGGGGCCGGCCTCTACTACGACGACCAGAAGCCCGAGGCGGCGCGGCGCGCCCGCGAGTTCCGCCGCGACCGCATCCCGAAGTTCCTCGGCTGGCTCGAGCGCATCCTCGCGCGCAACCCGCGCGGCGACCGCCATCTCGTCGGCGCCCGCGTCAGCTATGCCGACCTGTCGCTGTTCCAGGTCGTGGCGGGGCTGCGCTACGCCTTCCCCAGGGCGAGCCGGCGGGCGCTCGCGCGCACCCCGCGCGTCGCGGCGCTCTGTGCGGCCGTCGCCGACCGTCCGCGCATCGCCGCCTATCTCGCGAGCGAGCGCCGGCTGCCGTTCAGCGAGGAGGGAATCTTCCGCCGCTATCCCGAGCTCGACGGCTGAGCGGGCCGGCCGTCACCAGGGCAGCGAGTAGGTCTTCACGTTGGTGAAGGCCTTCATCGCTTCCAGCACGCCCTCCTTGTAGCCCAGCCCCGAATCCTTGATGCCGCCGAAGGGCGAGGATTCGATGCGGTAGCCGGGCACCTCGCGGACGTTGACGGTGCCGACCTGCAGCTCGCCGACGAAGCGGGTGATGTAGTCGAGGCGGTTGGTGACGACGCCCGAGGACAGGCCGTAGGCGGTGGAGTTGGACAGGCGGATCGCCTCCTCGATGTCGCGGAAGCGCAGCACCGGCGACACCGGGCCGAACGTCTCCTGCATGACCAGCTCGCAGTCGGACGGCACCCCGTCGAGCACGGTCGGCGCATAGAGGGCACCCCGGCGCTCATGGCCGCACAGCAGCTTCGCGCCGCGGGCGATGGCGTCGGCGACGCGCGCCTCGATGCGGATCGCCGCCTCCTCGTCGATGACGGTGCCCATGTCGGTCGCCGGGTCCATCGGGTCGCCGTACTTCACTTCCTTCGTCTTGGCGACGAGGCGGGCGACGAAGGCATCGGCGATCGATTCGTGCACGAGGATGCGCTTCACCGCGGTACAGCGCTGGCCCGAGTTCTTGTAGGAGCCGGCGGCGGCGAGGGCGGCGGCCTCCTCGACGTCGGCGTCCTCCATGACGATCAGCGGATCGTTGCCGCCGAGCTCGAGCACGCAGCGGCGATAGCCCAGATGATCGGCGATCCACTTGCCGACGCCGACGCCGCCGGTGAAGGTGACGAGGTCGATCTCCGGACCGTTGACGAGCGCCTCGGCGATCTCGCGCGGGTCGCCGGTCACCACCTGGAACATCGCCGGCGGCAGGCCGGCCTCGTAGAGGACGTCGGCCAGCAGCAGCGCTGTCAGCGGCGTCTTCTCCGACGGCTTCAGCACCATGCGGTTGTTGGTGGCGATCGAGGGCGCGATCTTGTGGGCGACCTGGTTCAGCGGATGGTTGAAGGGCGTGATCGCCGAGATGGCGCGCAGCGGCTCGCGCTGGGTGTAGATGCGCCGCTTCTTGCCGTGCGGGCTGATATCGCAGGAGAAGGTCTGCGCATCGTCGACGAGGGCGGCCTGGCCGGCCAGCATGAAGACGTCGTGGGCGCGGCCGACCTCGTAGAGCGTGTCCTTCTTCGACAGGCCGGATTCGAGCGTGATCAGGTCGCTGATCGCGTCCTTGCGCTCGACCAGGAGACGCGCGGTCCTCTGCAGGATGGTGGCGCGGTCGTGCCGCGTCAGCGTCGGGCGGAAGGCGGCGGCCACCGCGAAGGCGCCCGCCACGTCCGCCGCCGTCGCCTTCGGCACCGTGCCGACCAGCCGGCCGTCCCAGGGATAGCGGACCTCGATGCGCCGCGCGTTGTCGACGCGCTCGCCGGCGATGCGCATCGTCTCGTGCAGCACGCCGCCGGCGGGGAGGGACGGCTCGAAGCTCTTGGGCAGCGCGGTCATGACGCCTCGGCGAGATGGTTGAGGGCGACGTCGAAGATGTCGAAATTGCGCAGCGTGCGCTGCGGCAGGCCGGTGACCGGGCGCGTCACGATCAGCGGCACGCGCTGCTCGCTGATGCCGCCGTGCGAGCGCAGCGGCGCGTCGAGGCCGGAGAGGTCGTGGCGGTCGGCGCGGGTGCCGATCACCCAGTTCCGCTCCGACACCGCGACGAGGTCGCCGATGCGGTCGCGCGGCAGCTCGAACCGGGCAGCGGCCGCCTCGCCGTCGAGCACGGTCGCCATGCCCGGCAGCGCGGCGATGGCCGCGATCGCCTTCGCCCGGTCCGCACCCGCCGGCAGGTAGGCGGTGGCGAACGAGCCGAGCGCGCCGTGATGGACGACGTAGGGATCGGTGATCGGCAGGATGACGCGCGCCGCGCCCTCGCCCAGCAGGCCGTCGAGGACCGTCTGCAGGTAGATGCCCTGCGGCGCGCCGTCGGCGCCGTGCTTGGCGTTCATGCCGTGGTCGGCGGTCAGCGCGATGACCGCGCCGAGCCGGTCCATCGCCGCGAGATGGCGGTCGATCATGGCATAGAATTCGTTGGCGACCGGCGTGCCCGGCGCGTGCTTGTGCTGGATGTAGTCGGTGGTCGAGAGATAGGTGATCGCCGGCCGCCGCGTCTCCATCAGCCGCACCCCGGCGGCGAACACGAACTCCGAGAGCTCGGCGCTGTAGACCGACGGCAGCGGCCGGCCGACGAAGGCCAGCACGTCGTCGATGCCGTTCTCCGCCACCGTCGCCTTGTCGGCCTTCTCGGCCGAGAAGCAGATGCCGGCCATGCGGTGGCCGAGCAGCGTGCGCAGCTTGTCCTTGGCGGTGACGACGGCCACGGGCAGGCCGGCAGCGGCGAAGGCGGCGAGGATGGTGCCGGTCCGCAGGTACTGCGGATCGTTCATCATCACTTCCTTGCCGGTGTCGGGATCGAGGAAGTAGTTGCCGGCGATGCCGTGGCGCGCGGGCGCTGCGCCGGTCACAATCGACAGGTTGTTGGGGTTGGTGAAGCTCGGCACGACGCAGTCGGCGATCAGGCTGGCACCGCGCCGCACGGCACCCGCCAGGAACGGCATGACGCCGGCGGCGATCGCCGCATCGGTGTAGTCCGGCTCCGAGCCGTCGATGCAGACGACGACCGTCGGCTGCCGCGGCGCGCGGTAGCGCCGGCCGTTGACCTCGACCGTGACGTCGCGGGCGATTCCGTCCATGGCGGCTCCCCTCAGGCCGTGGCGCGGCGGGCGACCGGCACCGGCGCACAGTTGGCGACACCCATGTCGGCCAGCGTCGCGGCGATGGCGGCCAGCGCGTCGCCCATGTCGGCGGGCGTGAGGCGGCCGATGCAGCCGATGCGGAAACTGTCGGCGACGGTCAGCTTGCCGGGATAGATCACGAAGCCGCGGTCGCGCAGCCGGTCGTAGAAGGCCTGGAAGTCGAAGCGCGGGTCGGCCGGCATGTGGAAGGTGACGATGATCGGCGCCTGCACCGCGTCGGGCAGCAGCGTCTCGAAGCCCATGGCGCGCATGCCGTCGACCAGCACCCGGCAGTTCTCGCGGTAGCGGCCGCCGCGGCCCTCGACGCCGCCTTCCTCCTCGTGCTCGCGCAGCGCCTGGTCGAAGGCGGCGATGACGTGGGTCGGCGGGGTGAAGCGCCACTGGCCGGCGCGTTCCATGAAGCGCCACTGGTCGTGCAGGTCGAGGCTGAGGGCGTGGGCGTTGCCCTCGCACTCCGCCAGCGCCGCCTCCCGCGCGATCACGAAGCCCATGCCGGGCACGCCTTCCAGGCACTTGTTGGAGGACGCCGCGACGGCGTCGCAGGCGACGCGACGGACGTCGAGCGGCAGGGCGCCGAAGGCGCTCATCGCGTCGATCAGCAGCCGGCGGCCGCGCCGCGCCACCTCGGCGGCGACCGCCTCGACCGGGTTCAGCACGCCCGACGTGGTCTCGCAATGGACGATGGCGACATGGCTCACGGCGGGATCGCCGTCGAGGCGGCGACCGACCTCGGCCGCGTCGATCGGCGTGTCCTCGGCGGTCTCGTACTCGACGAAGTCGCGGCCCAGCATCTCGACGATGCGCGCCATGCGATGGCCGTAGGCGCCGTTGATGCAGAGCAGGATCTTGCCGTCGCGCGGCAGCATGGTGCCGAGCATCGCCTCGACGGCGAAGGTGCCGCTGCCCTGGAGCGGCACGGTGACGTGGCTGCCGAGGCCGCCGGCCAGCTCCACCAGCCGGTGGCGGATGCGGGCGTTCATCTCGACGAAGCGGCCGTCGCGCGAGCCCCAGTCGCGCAGCATCGCGCGCTTGGTCGTCTCCGACGTGGTGAGCGGGCCGGGGGTCAGGAGCAGCGGCACGGCGTTGCGTTCGATGGGGGACGGGGGCATGGAAGAGGCTCCGGAACGGCCGATTGCCTGGAAAGATGGCGGTCGCTCGACTATAAGTCCAATCCCCATCTTCTATGTGACGCATAGAAGACATCTATGTTCCAGACCGAGCTTCGCGCCTTCCACGCCGTCGCCGTCGAGGGCAGCTTCACCCGCGCCGCCGCGCGTCTCGGCGTCACCCAGCCGACGCTCTCGGCCCAGGTGAAGGCGATCGAGGAGCGCTCCGGCGCCGCCCTCTTCGACCGCATCGGCCGGCGGATCGCGCTGACCGACCTCGGGCGACGCCTGCTCGACGTGACGCAGCGCCTGGCCGACGCCGAGGCCGCCGCGGCGGAGCTGATCGGCGACGCCCGCGCGCTGCGCACCGGCCGCCTGCGCGTGGCCGCCGACAGTCCCTACCATGTGGCGCCGCTGCTGGCCGCCTTCCACGCGCGCTATGCCGGCGTTCAGGCGGTGCTGACCATCGGCAACGCCGATGCGGTGCGCGAGGACCTGCTGCGCTTCGCGGCCGACGTCGCGGTGCTCGCGGACCCGGCCGAGGACCCGCGCCTTCATGCCGTGCCCTGCGGCCGCCATCCGATCGTCGTGGTCGTGCCGCGCGAGCATCCCTGGGCGCGCCGCCGGCTGGTCCGCCTGGCCGAGCTGGCCGGCCGGCCGATGGTGCTGCGCGAGCCGGGCTCGGTCACCCGCCGCCTCTTCGAGGCCCGCCTGGCGGCCGCCGGGGTGCAGCCGCGCATCGTCATGGAGATCGAGAGCCGCGAGGCCGTCCGCGAGGCGGTCGCCGCCGGCATCGGCCTCGGCGTCGTGTCGGAGGCCGAGTTCGGCGCCGACGGCCGCCTGGCGATGGTGCCGGTCGACGACCCGGGCCTCGT
>JADZBA010000240.1 GCA_020852355.1 Alphaproteobacteria bacterium | reverse complement strand
TCGGTACGGCGGATCACGGCGTTCACCGATTCCAGCCCGTAGTCGTCGGCGCTCTCGTGCTCCAGGCGCAGCGCGGCGCGCTCGCTGCGCGCCGGCGGGTTGGCGAAGGCGACGGTCGGCGGCTCGTCGGGAACGATGGCGATCGGCCAGGCGGCGACGGTACGGCTGCCGAGCTGGACCGCGAGGCGCTCGCCCGCGGTCAGGGTGGCGCTCGCCCGGTAGTTGACCGAATCGATCGCGGTGAAATCGGTGGCCGCCTGGTCGATCACCAGGCGCGGCGTGCCGCCGCCGCCGTGGAGCTGCGCCAGCAGCGCGCTGCCCGTGGGAATGGCGATCGGGGTCGGCGCGTCGGCCTTCAGGAGCTGCGGCGGCTGCCCGGTATAGGCGGGCGGGTTGATCCACACGTCGAGGGCGACGACGGCGGCGGGGCCGCTCTTGGCGAACGATGGGCTGACGGCGCGCAGCAGGCGCTGGCTCCCGTCGTTGCGCCCGGCGACCACGGCCACGACGAGCAGCAGCGCCAGCCCGGCGCGCAGCGCCAGGGGATCGCGCTTGGCCCAGCCCGCCGCCGGCAGGCCGACGGCGAGGCGTTCGGTGGCTGCGCGCATCCGCGCCTGGTGGGCGGCCCACAGCGCGCGCTCTTCCGCGCCGGTGCTCCCGACCGGACGGTCCTGGAGGGCCGCCAGCGGCCGGTGGGCGAGGCCGCTCGCCAGCTCGACGCGGCGGCGCGCCGCCGCGGGGGCGGGCATCGCCAGGCTGCGCGCCGCCTGGACGGCGGCGGCGAGGAAGGCGAGCGCGAAGGCGACCAGGAGCAGGACGTGCGCCCAGCCCGGCAGCAGGGCCGGCACGTCGAGCAGCGCCAGGATGAGGAAGAGGCCGGCGATGCCGGCCGGCGGCCACAGGGCAGGCCACACCCGCTCCCACAGCAGCGCCAGCCGGGCGAGGCGAACCCTGCGGCTCGCCCGCGCCGGAAGGGCTGCGCCGGGGCGCGCCGGGTCGCCGGTTACGGAGGTGGGATCTGCCACGAGGCCAGCCTATCGCATCCGATCATGGCCTCATAGTTAGGGCGCGGACGGACGACGGCAAAGGTCCCGTCACGAACCAGGACCTCGGGCGCCAGCAGGCGGCCGTTGTAGCCGGACGCCATGACCGCCCCGTAGGCGCCGGCGACGCCGATCGCCAGGAGGTCGCCGGGGGCGACCGGCGGCAGGCGGCGGCCGGCGGCGAACAGGTCGGCCGACTCGCAGATCGGCCCGACGACGTCGACCGGCCGCTCGACCGCACCCGGCACCGGCTCGGCGACCGGAAGGATCGGATGGTAGGCCTCGTAGAGGGCGGGACGGATGAGGTCGTTCATGCCGGCATCGAGGATCACGAAGGTCTTCAGCGATCCCTGCTTCACGTACACGATCCGTGCCAGGAGGACGCCGGCCTCGGCGACCATCCAGCGGCCGGGCTCCAGCACCAGCATGCCGGGGAAGCCGGCGGTCTCCTGCAGCGCGGCCTCGGCGTAGGCCGGCAGGTCGATCGGCGGCTCGCGATCGTAGGTGACGCCGAGGCCGCCGCCGAGGTCGAGCCGCTCCAGCGCGTGCCCGTCCTCGGTCATCAGCGTGCGCGCCAGCCCGGCCAGCCGCGCGAAGGAGGCGCGGTAGGGGGCGATGGTGGTGAGCTGGCTGCCGATATGCATGGCGAGGCCGACCAGCGCGATGCCCGGCAGCGCGGCGGCCTTGGCCGCCACGGCGCGCGCGTCGCCGACCTCGATGCCGAACTTGTTCTCGGCGGTGCCGGTGGTGATCTTGGCGTGCGTCCCGGCGTCGACGTCGGGGTTCACCCGCAGCGCCACCGCCGCCGTCCGGCCCATGCCGGCGGCGACCGCCGAGAGCTGCTCCAGCTCGGGCTCGGACTCGACGTTGAACTGGAAGATGCCGGCCTGCAGGGCGGCCGCCATCTCGGGCGCCGTCTTGCCGACGCCGGCGAAGACGATGCGCCCGGCCGGCACGCCCGCGGCCAGCGCCATGCGCATCTCGCCCTCCGACACGACGTCGGCGCCGGAGCCGAGATCGGCGAAGGTGCGCACCACGGCGAGGTTGCCGTTCGCCTTCATGGCGTAGCAGACGAGGTGTCGGCGGCCGGCGAAGGCGGCGTCGAAGGCGCGCCAGCGCGCCTCCATCGCCCGCTGGACATAGACGTAGCAGGGCGTGCCGACGGCGTCCGCGATGCGCGCCAGCGGCACGCCGTCGGCGTGGAGCGTGCCGGCGCGATAGGCGAAGGCGTCGGCGGAGCGGCCGGGCGGCAGGCTCACCTCATTCACGGGGATAGACCTTCGGATAGGAGGACTTGTCGCCGTCGGGCGGGTCGAGGCGGGCCTTCTTGCCGCAGGCGGCGACGCCGAGGGCGAACGCCAGGGCGAGCGCGACGGCGAGGATGGGGCGCAGCCGGATCATGCGAGAAACCTCCGCCGCGCCTCGGCCGCCTGGGCGCGGACATTGCCGGGCGCGGTGCCGCCGAAGCTGGTGCGGCTGGCGACCGAGCGGTCGACCGTCAGCACCTCGTAGATCGCCCGGGTGATGCCCGGATGCTCCGCCTGGAGCTCGGCGAGCGTCAGCTCGTGGAGCGCGCAGCCCTTGTCCTCGGCCCGCTTGACGCAGCGGCCCGTGACATGGTGCGCCTCGCGGAACGGGATGCCCAGCGTGCGCACCAGCCAGTCCGCGAGGTCGGTCGCGGTGATGAAGCCCCTGGCGGTGGCCGCCCGCATGGCGGCCGCATCAGGCGTCATGTCGCGCACCATGCCGGCCATGGCGGCGAGCGCCAGCGAGACGGTGTCGGCCGCCTCGAAGGTCGGCTCCTTGTCGTCCTGCATGTCCTTGCCGTAGGTCAGCGGCAGGCCCTTCAGCACCATGAGCAGGGAATTCAGCGCGCCGACGACGCGGCCCGCCTTGGCCCGCACCAGCTCGGCCGCGTCGGGGTTGCGCTTCTGCGGCATGATCGAGCTGCCGGTGGTGTAGGCGTCCGACAGGCGGATGAAGCGAAAGCCGTCGCTGCACCACAGCACGATCTCCTCGGCGAAGCGCGAGAGATGCACGGCCAGGATCGCCAGGGCGGCCAGGAACTCCAGCGCGAAGTCGCGGTCGGAGACGGCGTCCAGCGAGTTGGCGGCCGGCCGGTCGAAGCCGAGGGCGGCCGCCGTCATGTGGCGGTCGATCGGGAAGGAGGTGCCGGCGAGCGCGGCCGCCCCCAACGGCGATTCGTTGAGCCGGCGGCGCGCGTCGGCCAGCCGGCCGCGGTCGCGCCCCAGCATCTCGACATAGGCGAGCAGGTGGTGCCCGAAGGTCACCGGCTGCGCCGCCTGGAGGTGGGTGTAGCCGGGCATGACCGTGGCCGCGTGCGGCTCGGCCAAGTCGATCAGGGCGGCCTGGAGGTCCTTCGCCTGCTCGTCGATGCCATCGATCGCGTCACGCACCCACAGCTTCAGGTCGAGCGCGATCTGGTCGTTGCGCGAGCGCGCGGTGTGCAGGCGCCCGGCGGCGGGGCCGATCAGCTCCGTCAGCCGCGCCTCGACGTTCATGTGGATGTCCTCGAGCGCGACCTTGAACTCGAAGCGGCCCGCCTCGATCTCGGCCAGGACCGCGTCGAGGCCCTCGACGATGCGCTCGGCGTCGGCCGCCGCGACGATGCCCTTGGCCGCCAGCATGCGCGCATGGGCCTTGGAGCCGGCGATGTCCTGGGCGTAGAGACGGCGGTCGAAGCCGATCGAGGCGTTGATGCGCTCCATCACCGCGGCGTGGCCCTGGGCGAAGCGCCCGCCCCACAGCGGGTTGGCCGCGGCGGCCGGCTTCGCGGACGCGGGGTCGGTGCTCATGGGGCGAGGCTCGGGAGAGGCATGAGGGAAGGCATGAAGCGGTTCCTGGCGATGATGGCGTTGCTGGCGATGGCGACCGCGACGGCGGCGGCCGCGGCGCCGGCCTTCCGCGGCGCGGTCGGCGAATTTATCGCGGCCGACCCGCCGCGGCCAGCGCCGACGGTCGCCTTCCAGGACGCGGGCGGGCGCGAGCTCGGGTTCGCCGACTTCCGCGGCAAGGTCGTGGTGGTGAATCTCTGGGCCACCTGGTGCGCCCCCTGCGTCAGGGAGATGCCGGCCCTCGAGCGCCTGCGGCAGAAGCTGGCGGGCAGCGAGGCCGTGGTGCTGGCGATCTCCTCGGACCGCGGCGGCGCCCGCCAGGTCGAGCCGTTCCTGAAGAAGCACGGCGTCGAAGGCCTCGGCGTCTGGCTCGACCCCAAGGGCGCCGTGCCGCGCGCCTTCGGCGCCCGCGGCCTGCCGACGACGATCATCCTCGATCGCGAGGGCCGCGAGGTCGGGCGGCTGGAGGGCGACGCGGAGTGGGACGGCGAGGCGGCGCTGGCGCTGGTGCGGCACTACCTGAAGTGAGCTTCAGTCCGGCTCCTCGGGAAATTGCGGCGCGCCGGCAGGGATCACGATCCCCGGCAGCTTGCGCGACGTCCAGATGTGGATCGCCCCGGTCGCGTCGACCGGCAGGTCGAGCGACCCCGCCTTGATGGTGAGCGTCCGCCCGGGGGGCACTCCCTCGTGCCACAGGCGCGAGCCGCAGCGCGGGCAGAAGGCGCAGCGCAGCCGTCGCCCGCTGTCGGCGCCCCGCTCCCAGAATGCCGGCGCTCCCCGCGTCACGCGGAAATCCGCCCGCGGCACCTGCAGCGACATGCCGAACGCGGACGCCGACTGCTTCCGGCATTCCGCGCAGTGGCAGACATAGAGCGCCAGCGGTTCGCCGGCGCTCTCGTAGCGCACATCGCCGCACTGGCAGCCGCCGGAAAGCATGGTCGCGGCGGCGCTACACGCTCATCGGCCGCGGGTTGCTGCCGTCGGTGTAGCGGCCGAAGCGCAGCTCCCTGGGGTCGACGATCGGCCGGTCGCCGGCGACCAGGTCGGCGACCAGGCGGCCGGCACCGGGGCCGATGCCGAAGCCGTGGCCGGAGAAGCCGGTGGCGAGGAAGAACCCGGGCAGCGCCTCGACCGGCGAGATCACCGGCACGGCGTCGGGGGTGGTGTCGATGAGCCCGCCCCAGGTCTGCGCCACCTTGAGGTCGCGGAAGGCCGGGAAGTCGCGGGCGACCAGCACCTTCAGCTCCTCCAGCGCCGATTCCAGCGGCGGCGGATCCATGATCCGCACCTGCTCGAACGGCGTCACGGCATCCAGCGACCAGCGGCGCGGCCGCCGCAGCTCGTCGACGAAGCGCCGGCCGAAGCGCAGCCGGAGATACTTGCGGTTGGCCCGCAGCGCCGGCATGAACTGGAAGAACAGGCGGAAGGAATCCGGCACGATGTCGGTCACGTTGGTGTTGCGCTTGGCCATCGTGTAGCCGCCGTCGGCGCGCTTGCGGATGCCGTACTCCGGGCCGGCGACATTGTGCTCCGGCCCGCCTTCGACCGGATGGGTGCGCAGCACCGACCCCGTCACCATGAGCTGCGGCAGGTCGATGCCGAGATTGCCGGAGAAGAGGCGCGACCAGGCGCCGCCCGCCAGCACCACCGCCTTGCACGCGACGCGGCCCTTCTCGGTGACGACGGCCGCGACCTTGCCGCCGGAAGTCTCGATGCCGCGCACGGCGCAGCCGGTGACCACCTTGGCGCCCAGGCGCCGCGCGCCCCGCGCGATCGCGGGCGCCGCCATGCCCGGCTCCGCCCGGCCGTCGGTCGGCGAGAAGAGGGCGCCCGCCCACTTCCGCGTCGTGCCGTTCAGCAGCTTCGCCGTCTCCTCCGGCCCGACCATGCGGTTGCCGAGCTGGTAGGGCCGCGCGTGCTCGAGCCATTTCTCGTTCGCCGCCAGCTCGGCCTCGGTGGCGCAGGCGAACAGCGCGCCGGCGCGTACGAAGCCGGTCTTCTCGCCGATCTTCTCGTCCATCTGGCCCCACATCCGCAGCGCCTCGACGCTGAGCGCGATCTCGCGCGGGTCGCGGCGGGACGTGCGCACGAAGCCCCAGTTGCGGCTCGACTGCTCGCCGCCGATGACGCCCTTCTCGCAGAGCAGCGTCGCGATGCCCTTCTCGGCCAGCGACAGCGCGGCGCAGACGCCGATGATGCCGCCGCCGACCACGACCACGTCGGTGGCGGCGGGCAGGGCATCGGTTCCGGGCACCGGATCGACGGGCGGCGACGTCATGGCGAACCTCGGGAAGCGGCGATCGACCGCGCAGTGTCGGGTCTGCGACCCCTTCGCACAAGCGAGCGCGCTGCGACAGGCCGACGCAGAGTCGGCCCGCGGCTCAGAGGCCGGCCACTCAGAGGTACGGGCGCGGCCGGCTGCCGTCGGTGTAGCGCGAGAAGCGCAGCGGGTGCGGGTCGACCAGCGGCCGGTCGCCGGCGACGAGATCGGCCATCAGCCGGCCGGCCCCCGGGCCGATGCCGAAGCCGTGGCCCGAGAACCCCGTGGCGATGAAGAAGCCGGGATGCGCGTCGACGGCCGAGATCACCGGCACGACGTCGGGCGTGACGTCGATGACGCCGCCCCAGGCCTGGGCGATGCGCAGGCCGGCGAGCTTCGGGAAGTCGCGGCCGACGATGGCCCTGGCTTCCTCGAGGCCGGGCATCAGCGGTGCCGGATCGAGGATGCGGGTGCGCTCGAACGGCGTCACCTGGTCGAGCGACCAGCGCCGCGGCACCGCCATCTCCTCCAGGAACTTGCGCCCCAGGCGCAGGCGCCGCTCGTTGCGCTCCGCCTTCATGGTCGGCAGGAAGCGGACGAGCTGGCGGAACGTGTCGGGGACGATGTCGTAGACGGAGTTGCCGCGCCGGGCGATGTTGTAGCCGCCGTCCTGCCGCTTGCGGATGCCGTAGTCGGGCGTGCCGATGCCGCCCGCGAAGCCGCCGTCGATCGGCTCGGTGCGCATGACCGAGCTCATGACGCGGATCTGCGGCAGGTCGATGCCGGCATTGCCCGCGAACAGCCTGGACCAGGCGCCGCCGGCCAGCACGACGGCGTCGCAGGCGACGCGGCCCTTCTCGGTCACGACCGCCGAAACCTTGCCGGCCGTCGTCTCGACGCCGCGCACCGCGCAGCCGGTCAGGACCTTCGCCCCCAGCCGCCTTGCGCCGCGGGCGATCGCCGGGGCCGCCATCTGGGGCTCGGCGCGGCCGTCGGCCGGCGACCAGATGCCGCCCGCGACCTTGCGGGTCATCGCCGGCACCAGCCGGGCGACGTCGGCGCCGTCGACCAGCCGCATGTCGAGCTGGTAGGGGCGCGCGTGCTCCAGCCAGGCCTCCTTGCCGGCGAGCGCCGCGGGGTCGTCGACGAGATAGAACACGCCCGCGCGGCGGAACCCCGTCTCCTCGCCGAGCTTCTCGTTCAGCCCGTCCCAGATGCGCAGGCTCTCGACGCAGAGCGCGATCTCGCGCGGGTCGCGCTGGGCGATGCGCACCCAGCCCCAGTTGCGGCTCGACTGCTCGCCGCCGATCACGCCCTTCTCGCAGAGCACGGTGGCGATGCCCTTCTCGGCGAGCGCCAGCGCCGTGCTGACGCCGACGATGCCGCCGCCGATGACGACGACCCCGGTCGAGGGCGGCAGGGCATCGTCGGAAGGAACGGGATCGACCGGCGGCGACATCGGGG
>JADZBA010000239.1 GCA_020852355.1 Alphaproteobacteria bacterium | reverse complement strand
TTCGAGGAGACGCTGCGCTGGGGCCTCGCCACCATGCTGTCCTCCAGCCTGCTCTTCGCGGTGATCCTGCTGCTGGCGCTGGTCGCGCGCTTCGTCGACCTGCGCAAGGTCTTCGGCGCGCGATGAGCGGCTTCGCCACGCGCTTCGGCCGCTGCCTGGTGCTGGGCGGCGCCTGGACGGTGCTGGGCTTCCTCGTCCTGCCGATGATCATCGTCTTCCCGGTGTCGCTGACCGACCAGTACTACCTGTCGCTGCCGCGCGAGACGCTGTCGCTGCGCCACTACGCGGCGCTGGTCGGCAAGCCGATCTGGATCTCGGCCGGGCTGCAGAGCCTCGTCGTGGCGGTCGCGTCCACCGCCGCCGCGGTGGTGCTCGGCGCCCTCTGCGCGATCGGCTGCTGGCGGCTCGCCACGCGCCTCTCCGAGACGGCGCGCGCCTTCATGCTGCTGCCGATCATCGTGCCGGCGATCGTCCAGGGCATGGCGATGTACCGCTTCTGGATCGACCTCGGGCTGATCGACACCTATCTCGGCACCATCCTGGCGCACACCATCGTCGGGCTGCCCTACGTCGTCATCACCGTGTCGGCCTCGCTCGCCAATTTCGACGTGCGGCAGGAACAGGCGGCGCGCGGCCTCGGCGCCTCGATGGGGCAGACGATCCGCTGGGTGATCGTGCCCGGCATCATGCCCGGCCTGCTCTCCGGCGCGCTCTTCGCCTTCACCCATTCCTTCGACGAGATCGTCCTCGTCCTCTTCCTGACGAGCCGGAAGATCTACACCCTGCCCAAGCGCATCTGGGACGGCATCGAGGACCATGTCGATCCGACGATCGCTGCGGTGGCGACGCTGCTGATCGCCACGACCTTCCTGCTGCTGCTGGCCGACCTGCTCTACCGCCGCCACCGCGCCCGCCGCGCCGCGTCGCCCTGATCCTGCGGGCCCTCCTACCGCGGCGCCCTCCTACCGCGGCGCCCTCCTACCGCGGCGATCGGCCGCTTCGCCGAACGGCTTGACCGCGGCGCGCGACCCCTGTAGCCACGGCGGCGGGACACGCCCCCCCACCGGGGCGCAGCCATTCTGGAAGGGATAGGCGCGATGACGAAGCCCGCGGTCCGCCCCGCGAACCCGCACTTTTCCTCCGGCCCCTGCGCCAAGCGCCCCGGCTGGACCCTCGAAGCCCTGAACGACGCGCTCCTCGGCCGCTCGCACCGCTCCAAGCCGGGCAAGGCGAAGCTGAAGGAGGTGATCGACCGCAGCCGCAGGCTGCTGGAGATCCCCGAGGGCTGGCGCGTCGGCATCGTCCCCGCGTCCGACACGGGCGCCGTCGAGCTCGCCCTGTGGTCGCTGCTCGGCCCGCGCGGCGTCGACGTCGTGGTCTGGGAGAATTTCGGCGAGACGTGGGAGGGCGACATCGTCAGGCAGCTCCGCCTGCCCGACGTCCGCGTCTTCCGCGCGCCCTACGGCGAGCTGCCGGACCTGGCGCAGGTCGACAGCGACCGCGACATCGTCTTCACCTGGAACGGCACGTCCTCGGGCGTGCGCGCGCCCGACGGCGACTGGATCCGCGCCGACCGCAAGGGGCTGGCGATCTGCGACGCGACCTCGGCCGCGTTCGCGATGGAGCTGCCCTGGGACAGGCTCGACGTCGTCACCTGGTCCTGGCAGAAGGCGCTGGGCGGAGAGGCGGCGCACGGCATGCTGGCGCTCTCCCCGCGCGCCGTCGAGCGGCTGGAGACGCACAAGCCGGCCTGGCCGATGCCCAAGGTCTTCCGCCTGACCTCGGGCGGCAAGCTGAACGAAGGCATCTTCCAGGGCGAGACGATCAACACGCCCTCCATGCTGTGCGTCGAGGACGCGCTCGACATGCTGAGATGGGCGGAACGGGAGGGCGGGCTGCCCGCCCTGATCCGCCGCTCGCGCACCAATTTCGGCGCGCTCGAGGGATGGGTCGAGACGACGCGGTGGGTCGACTTCCTCGCCCGTGACGCGGCCTACCGCTCCTGGACGTCGGTGTGCCTGGCGATCGTCGACCCGTGGTTCGCCGGCCTGCCGAAGGCCGCCCAGGAGGCGACCGTCAAGGACATGGCCAGGCGCCTGGAGGCCGAGGGTGTCGCCTTCGACATCGCCGGTCATCGCGCGGCACCGCCGGGGCTGCGCATCTGGTGCGGCGCCACGGTCGAGACGCGCGACCTGGTCGCGCTCTGCCCCTGGCTCGACTGGGCCTGGGCCGAGGTCTCGCGCGCCGCCGCCGCCTGACCGGGCGGGGCGGCGTCCGTCGCCCCGTCTCCGATTCCCAATCCCGCGAGCGACGGAGGGCCGCCATGCCCAAGGTGCTGATCGCCGATTCCCTGTCGCCGCGCGCCGTCGAGATCCTTCGCGCGCGCGGCATCGACGTCGACGTCAAGACCGGCATGAAGCCGGCGGAGCTGCGTGCGGTCATCGGCGGCTATGACGGCCTCGCCGTGCGTTCGGCGACCAAGGTGACCAAGGAAGTCCTCCAGGTCGCAGACCGGCTCAAGGTCGTCGGCCGTGCCGGGATCGGCGTCGACAACATCGACGTCGCCTCGGCCACCGGCCGCGGCGTCGTGGTCATGAACACGCCGTTCGGCAACTCGATCACCACCGCCGAGCATGCCGTCGCGCTGCTGCTGGCGCTCGCCCGCCAGCTCCCCGCGGCCGACCGCTCGACCCAGGCCGGCAAGTGGGAGAAGTCGCGCTTCGTCGGCGTCGAGGTCACCGGCAAGACGCTGGGGATCGTCGGCTGCGGCAACATCGGCTCGATCGTCGCCGACCGCGCGCTCGGCCTGCGGATGAAGGTGGTCGCCTACGATCCCTTCCTCTCGGAGGAGCGGGCGAAGACGCTGGGCGTCGAGAAGGTCGAGCTCGACGCGCTGCTGGCGCGGGCCGACTTCATCACGCTGCACACGCCGCTGACCGACGCCACGCGCAACGTCATCGACGCGCGGGCGATCGCGAAGATGAAGAAGGGCGTGCGCATCGTGAACTGCGCGCGCGGCGGCCTGATCGTCGAGGCCGACCTGCTGGCGGCGCTCGAATCGGGGCAGGTCGCCGGCGCGGCGATCGACGTCTTCCCGGTCGAGCCGACGACGGAGAGCGCGCTCTTCGGGCGCGACGACATCATCGCCACGCCCCATCTCGGCGCGTCGACCACCGAGGCGCAGGAGAACGTCGCCCTGCAGATCGCCGAGCAGATGGCCGACTTCCTGCTGACCGGCGCCGTCGTCAACGCCATCAACATGCCCTCGGTCTCGGCCGAGGAGGCGCCGGCGCTGCGACCCTACATGGCGCTGGCCCTGGCGCTCGGCAGCTTCGCCGGGCAGCTCACGGCCTCGGCGATCACCGCGGTCGAGATCACCTACGAGGGCGACGCCGCCGCGATCAACACCAAGCCGGTGACGGCCGCCATGCTGACCGGTCTTCTGGCGCCGTCGCTGGAGACCGTCAACATGGTGTCGGCGCCGGTGATCGCGCGCGAGCGCAACATCCAGGTGACCGAGGTCACCGGTGCGCAGACCCCGGACTATCACACGCTGGTCCGCATCGCCGTCACCACCGAGCGCCGCACCAAGACCGTGGCTGGTTCGCTGTTCGGCGGCGACAAGCCGCGCCTCGTCGCCGTCGAGGGCATGGCGCTGGAGGCCGAGCTGGCCGGCTCGATGCTGTTCGTGCGCAACCGCGACAAGCCTGGCTTCATCGGCGCGCTCGGCGGCATCTTGGGCGACGGCGGGGTGAACATCGCGACCTTCCACCTGGGACGGACGGCGCCCGGCGCCGACGCGATCTGTCTCGTCCAGGTCGACCAGCCGATCGGCGAGGCGATGCTGGCCGCGGTCCGGGCGCTGCCGCACGTGGTCGAGGCGCGAACGATGACGTTCTGATCGCCGATCGCGTAGTCTTCGGCGATGGTCGAGCCCGCCTGCGACGTCCGGGTGATCGAAGGCCCGAGCCTGCTCGGCGAGGATGCGGTCATCGCGCTGCGCTTTGCCGAGGGTTCCGGCGCCGCGATCGACCCGGCCGCCATCGCTCGTTGGCGCGAGATCAGCCGGCGGGCGGGGCTGCCCGGGCCGGAGCTGCCGGCCCGGAACGTGACGCCGGCCGTGCTCGCCGCCGTCACCCTGGGATTCCTCACCGCGGCGATCGCCGGCCGGTCCGCGGGGTCGGTGCGCAGCCGGCGGCCGGGCGACGGGAGCGAGGAGCTCCATGTTCCCGGCCTGCCTGCCGCCCTCGCCCGCAGGGCCGTGGAGACCGCGCTCGCGATCGTGCGCCTGGCCGGCCTGCCGTCGGCGCCCGCGACGGGCGCGGACGCCATCGCCGACGCCGTGACGGATTTGCGCCGGGAGCACGCGGCAGCCGTCGCCGCTCCGGACGACCACGTGTTCGCCGCGCTGGTCGCGGCGTCAACGGCCGCCGGCATCCCATGGCGGTGGTCGCGCCTCCACCCCGGGACGCTGCTCGTCGGCGAGGGACGCGCCCAGGCCCGCTTCGACGGCACGGGGTCGATGTGGAACCCGGTGCTCGGCGCGCTGGTGTCGCGCGACAAGGTGCTCGCCAAGCGCTTTCTCCGCGGGCTCGGCCTGCCGGTTGCGCCCCATCGCGTGGTCGCGAGCCCGGAAGAGGCCGCCGCGGCCGGCGACGCGCTGGGCTTCCCGATCGTCGTCAAGCCGGTCGACGGCAGCCTCGCCCGCGGCGTCAGCCTCGACGTCCGCGACGGCGCCGAGGCGATCGAGGCCTATGCGCGCGCGGCGCCGCACGGCTCGGCGGTGATGGTCGAGCCCTATCTCGACGTGCCGGACTATCGGGCGATCGTGGTGGACGGCGAGATCGTCGTCGTCTACCGCCGCGCCCCGCCCTACGTCGTCGGCGACGGCGTCACGCCGATCCGGGCGCTGATCGCGGCGCACAATGCGGCGCTGGCGACCCCGGCGGCGCGGTTCCAGGCCCTGGTCGCCACCGAGATCGATGCCGATGTCGAGCGCACCCTGGCGCTGGCCGGCCGATCGCTCGACACCGTCCCCGCGGACGGCGAGCGGATCGTGCTGCGCAGCGTGCCCTTCGTCACGCGGGGCGGCTTCGCCGAGGAGGTGACGGGCGACGTCCACCCCGAGACGGCGCGCCTCCTGTGCCGGGTCGCCCGGGTCCTGCGCCTGTCGCTCGCCGCGATCGATTTCCGCGCCGCCGCCATCGAACGGCCCTGGCATGCCCAGCGCTTCGCGATCCTCGAGGCGAATGCCCGTCCGGTCGCGATGACCGAGCATGCCGGCCGCATCGCGGCGGCGATGCTGGCCGCGCATTTTCCCGATCCCGCCGCAGGCCGCCTGCCCTGCACGCTGGTCCTCGATCCGCGTGCCGGTGCGGATATGGACGCCCTCCTCCGGGCCGCCGCGACCATGGCGCCGGAAGCCGGGCTCGCCGGACCGGCGGGGCTGCATGTCGGCGGCATCCGCGTCCTGGCTCCCCCGATCTCACCGCGACAGGCGCTCGATCGCGCGGCCGAGGATCCGACCGCATCGCAGATCCTGCTCTGGCTGCGGCCGACGGACATCGAGGCGCACGGGCTCGGCCTGCGTCGGATCGACCGTGCCTTCCTGCCACTGCAGCCGGCGCCGGGCCTGGAGGCCGCGACGTGCGCCCTGGTCCGATGCCATGCGCGCCGCGTGCTGCCGCTGCCGGCGGGCACGGCGGCCGCGCGGATGGCGGCCGTGCTGGCGCCCCTCACGCTCGCATAGGCCCGACCCATGGTCGATATCGCGTGCCGACTGCGGATCGTCGACGGGCCGAGCCTGCTGGGCGAGGAGGCCGCCGTCGTCTTGCGCTTCCCGCGCGAAGCGGGCGGAGCGGCGCGGACCATCGCGCCGGACGTCGTCGTGCGCTGGCGCGAGATCTGCGCGCGATCGGCGATCCCCGTACCCGCGAAGGCGTACCAGGGCATCGCGGCCGCCGCCATGGTGGCCGTCACGCTCCGCCACATCGCGCGCGCTCTCTCGGGACGCGCGCCGGAGCCGCTGCGCGAACGGCGCAGCCGCGACGGTACTGAGGAGTTCGTGGTAACAGGCGTGCCGGCGCGCCTGGCACCACACGCCGTCGACCTGGCGCAGCGCATCGTCGCCCTGGCAATGCAGCCGTCGCCACCCGCATCGACCGCCGACCAGGTTGCCGCCGCGGCGGCGGCGCTGCGCACGGACCGATTCGAAGACGCGCCGGTCCGCCCGTCCGATCCCTCGATGGCGGCGCTGGTGGCGGAATGCGAGCGCGTGGGCGTGCCGTGGCGGCCGTCGCGCATTCACCCGGGCGGCTTGCTCTGCGGAGAAGGACGGTTCCAGGCTCGTTTCGAGGGCACCGGCTCGCTGTCGAGGCCGGCCTTCGGCATGGTCGTCACCCGCGACAAGATCCTGACGAAACGCTACCTCGCGGGGCTCGGGCTTCCCGTCGCGACGCACCGCGTCGTGACGAGCCCCGAGGAGGCGGCCGCGGCGGGCGAGCGGCTGGGCTTCCCCGTCGTCGTCAAGCCGACCGACGGCACCTTCTCGCGCGGCGTCGTCCTCGACGTCCGCGACGGCGAGGAGGCGCGCGCCGCCTATGCGCACGCCGCCCTGCACGGCTCGGGGGTCCTCGTCGAGCCGTATCTCGACATCCCCGACTTCCGCGCGATGGTGGCAGCGGGCGAAGCGATCATCGTGCACCGTCGGCGCCCACCCTATGTGGTGGGTGACGGGATCGCGCCCGTGCGGGCGCTGATCGCCGCCCACAACCGTGATCTCGCGGCCGGCAGGGCGCTGTTCGCCGCGGGAATCCCGGTGGCGATCGACGAGGACGTGGAACGGACCCTGGGCCGCACGGGCCGCGCGCTCGACACCGTGCCCGCCGCGGGCGAGCGGGTGGAGCTGCGGCTGCTGCCGATCCGCGGCCTCGGCGGCTATGCCGAGGAGGTCACCGCCCAGGTCCACCCGGACACCATGCGCCTCTTCGGCCGCGTCGCCGCGGTCCTGGGCCTCGCCCTGGTCGCGATCGACTTCCGGACCACCGACATCGCCCGGCCGTGGCACGTCCAGCGCTTCGCCATCCTGGAGGCCAATGTCCGGCCCGGCATCGCCGACATCGACGCCGGTCGCGTCGCCCGGGCGGTCATCGCGGCCGAATTCCCCGATCCCGCGGCATCGCGGCTGCCGCGCGTCGTCGCCATCGACGCCCGTGCCCGCAGCGACGCCGACCCCCTCCTGCGGGCGCAGGCGGCACTGGCGCCCGGCGTCGCGTTCGCCGGCGCGGGGGGGCTGCATCTCGGCGGCGTCCGGGTCCTGGCGCCGCCCGTCTCGCCGCGCCACGCGCTCGATCGCGCGGCGGAGGACCCGACGGTGTCGCGGATCCTGTTCTGGCTGCGGCCCGCCGACGTCGAGAGCCACGGCCTCGGCCTCAGCACGATCGACCGGGCGCTGCT
>JADZBA010000238.1 GCA_020852355.1 Alphaproteobacteria bacterium | reverse complement strand
CGTGGTGCCGGGCCGGTTGTGCTCGTCCCGGGCGAAGCGCTCGGGTCCGCTGCGCCCCTTGATCTCGACAGGAACGATCTCGGCCTCGAACTTGCCCGCCGCCTGGGCATCGGAGAAGCGCCGGTGCGACCGTTCCGCCCAGCGATCCTGGTCCTCGCGGCTGATCTGATGCCGCTCGACCAGATCTTCCGTATGCCAGCCGGAGTGCTGGTCGGAGAATGCGTCGTTCAGGCCGTCACGCAGCATGGCGTCATGGATCTGGGCGTCGCCCATGCGGTAGCCCCAGCGCCCGCCGCCCATGAGGTACGGGGCCATGTCCATGTTCTCCATGCCGCCGGCGACCATCGCCCTGGCGAACCCGAGCCACACGTCCTGCGCCGCCGACGCGATCGCCTGCGCGCCGGAACCGCAGACGCGGTTGACCGTGAGGGCGGGAGCACCGACCGGCACGCCGCCATGAATGGCCGCCTGGCGCGCCGGGTTCATCTTGTTGCCGGCCTGGATCACGTTGCCCATGACCACGCCGTCGACCTTGGCCGGCTCGAGGCCCGATCGCCGAAGCGTCTCCCGGACGGCCGCGGCCCCCAGTTCCGTGGCGGGCGTGGCCTTCAGGGACCCGTTGTAGGTGCCGATGGCGGTGCGCACCGGACTGCAGATGACGGCTTCGGGCTTCGACACGAGGAATTCCTCCCGGTCCAAATGGATACGCTCGAGACTCAGATGGGGTATCGCGAGCCGATGCGCCAGCGCGTCCGCGATCCGGCGCTCATTGACCCCACCGCCCTGCGCCGCGCGACGCCACGCAGGCGTCTGGCTGTCGACCGCGACGCCCCGACGTCCCGACCTAGCCCAGCGGCACCAGCCGCTCCAGCGCGGCGATGCCGACCGGCGGCTCCGCCTGCCAGGGCAGGAGGTAGAGTCGGCGGGCGAGTCCAGACCGCACCCGCTCGACCTGCGCCAGCTCCCCGGGCAGCCGGGCGGCCAGCACCGGGTCGCGCGTGCCGGTGCCCAGCAGGGTCCGGTTCAGCACCCAGCCATAGGGCTCGATCCCGGCGCGCCGCAGATCGTCCTGCAGGCCGGCCGCCTCCGACACCGGGGTCGTCTCCGGCAGGGCGACGAGGATGATTCGGGTATAGCCCGGGTCCTGGAGCCGCATGAGCGGCGTGACGATCCGCCCCTGCCCCGGCGCCGGCATGTCGCGCGTCATCTGGCGGTGATACGCGCCGGTCGCATCCATGAGCAGCAGCGAATGCCCGGTCGGCGCGGTGTCCAGGACGACGAAGGCGCTGCGCGCCTCGGCCACGATGCGCGAGAAGGCGTGGAACACAGCCACCTCCTCGGTGCACGGCGAACGCAGGTCCTCGCGAAGCAGGGCCAGCCCGGCGGCGTCGAGATCGCGGGCGCGCGCGGCGAGGATCTTCTCCACGTAGCGCCGGGTCTCCGCCTCGGGGTCGATGCGGTCGACCCGAAGGCCCGCCAGCGAACCCTCCAGCGTCGCCTCGACATGCGCGGCCGGATCGGTCGTGCTCAGATGGACGCCGTGTCCGCGCCGCACGAGACCGACCGCCAGCGCGGAGGCGACGGTCGTCTTGCCGACACCGCCCTTCCCCATCACCAGGACCAGCCCGCGCCCGGCCTCGGCCAGATCGTCGACGAGCCGGCCGAGGGGCGGCAGCTCTGGCATCGAAGGCGGCAGGCCGACCGCGACGGCCGGGGCGGCGATGGGATCGAGGACGCGTCGCAGCGCATCCAGGCCGACCATGTCGAAGGTGCGCAGGGCCACCCGGTCCTGGGGAAGCCCCCGCAGCGGCTCGGGCAGCTCGGCCAGCGCGCGTCGCCCCAGCTCCTCGATCGCCCTCGCGACCGGGTCGGTGCGATCGGAGGCCCGGAACACGGCATTCACCGCCAGACGCTGGTTCTCCAGCCCGAGGAGCCGCAGCTCGGCGCTGGTGCGGGCGGCCTCCCGGATCGCATTGCGGTCCGGCCTCGTCACCAGGACGATCGACGTCCGCGCGGGATCGCCCAGCGCCGCCAGCGCCTCCCGGAACCGCGCCTCCTGCATCTTCAGGCCGGAGTGCGGCCCGAGGCACGACGCGCCCCGATCATTGTCCCGAAGGAAGCCGGTCCACGCCTTGGGCAGGCTGAGCAGGCGCAGCGTGTGCCCGGTCGGCGCGGTATCGAAGACGACGTGGTCGTAGGTGGCGTCCGCCCCGGTCAGCAGACCGACGAACTCGTCGAAGGCGGCGATCTCCGTCGTGCAAGCGCCGGAGAGCTGCTCGCGCACGGTCGCGCGCGCCGCCTCGGTCGATCCGGGGTCGAGCTGATCCAGGACGCGCCGCCGATAGGCATCGGCCGCCGCATCCGGGTCGATGTTCATGGCGAAGAGGTTGCCGGCGCCCGGGACCGGGCGCGGCGTGTCGTCGAGCCTCGTTCCCAGCATCTCGTCGAGGTTCGAGGCGGGGTCGGTGCTGACGAGCAGCACCGACCGCCCGTGGTCCGCCAGGGCCAGGGCGGCGGCGCAGGCGAGCGTCGTCTTGCCGACCCCGCCCTTGCCGGTGAAGAAGAGGTAGCGGAACGACCCGGCATCGCTCGGGACCATCGTCGGCAGCGCCGTCGGCGGCCCGCCACGTCCGGTCATGGGGCGAGCCTGGCGCGGCGCAGCAGCTCCGCGATCAGCCGGGTGCCGTCGTTGGCGCGCCATGTCGGCGCCAGCGCCCCGGCACGCGCCTTCGTGCGCGCCAAGTCGGCCAAGGCGCCGGCGACCGCGCGGGCGACCGTGTGCGGGGCGAGGTCGTCCAAGACAGCTCCCGCGGCCCGCCCGGCGGCGATCTCCCCCGCCATCCACGTACCGGCCGTGGCGACCACCGGGACGCCCGAGGCGGCGGCGAAGCAGAACGGCCCGGACACCCGGTCGACGAAGGATCGTGCCCGGTACGGGAGCAGGACGAGATCGAGTCGCCCCACGAGCCCCAGGAAGGCACCGTCGGAGATCGGCCAGGGCAGACCATGGACGATCCCGGCCGCCCGCAGCCGATCATGGACCGGCAGGTACGCGGCGTCCGGCCCGTAGTCCTGCACCACGAGGCGCGCCTTCGGGACCGCGGCGTGGACGGCGGCCAGGATCGCCTGCAGCCCCGGCAGCCCCTTGTCCGGGCGCGGCCGCCCGAGCACGCCGATCAGGGGACCGTCGCCCGGCGGCAGCGGCGGCGGCGTCGTATCCTCGCCGGGCGGCGGATCGTACCAATGGGGCAACGGCAGGGTCGGCACCGCGCGGCCCAGCAACGGCGCGAGCCGCCGGGCGAGCCCCTCCGTCGTCGCGGTAACGAGCGCCGGCCGCTCGCCCAGCGCGCGCTCGATATGGCGCAGGGCGAGGCGCGCCAGCAGGGCCGGCACCGTACCCGGGGCGTAGGAGGCGTCGGGCGGCGTCGCATGATGCAGGCAAGCCGCCACGAACGGCTGCACCCTCAGCCGGCGCAAGCCCCCGGCCAGACCGTCGATCGCGGAGAGGCTGGCCGACGGCAGCCACACCATGTCCTCGCGTCCCAGCCCGAGCCCGGCATCCACGAGATCCTCGGCGAACTGCCGGGCGGACGCCTCGTAGCGATCGTATTCGTCGGCATAGGGGTCGGGGGCGGCGTCGGCGGGCCCAGGTGTGCGGCGGAAGATGAAGCGGACGCCGAGGTCGGCCGCCATCGCCGCGGGCAGCGGCGCCGGACCGCCCAGAATCTCCAGGGGGATGCCCAGCCGGGCCGCCTCGATCGCCGCCCGGCGGCAAAGAAAGCGGTCATGTCCCAGCGAGTCCAGACCGCGGGCGACCAGCACGATGCGTCGTGGCGCCGGGCCCAGGGCTCCCTGCCCCGCCGTCGCGCGGTCCTCCGCGGCCACCACGATGCCCGCGGGCGAAGCGTCCATGGTCGGAAATGGGGCGGGCAGCATGGCGCAGCGACACTCGAATGCGTATCGCCACACTCTCGCGCATGTGTCGCAGCGGCGCCAGGGTCGCCGGCCGCGCGCGGGCTCCCGCTCTCCTCGGCGATCGGCGGACATGTCTGTTGATCGCCCTCGGGTATCCGGATCGCGCCCAGGGCGGCGCCGACCGCCACCCCGAGGCCGATCGCCAGCGGCAGGTTGCCGAGCACGGCGCCGAGCGACATCCCGAAGGCCATCGCCGAGGATCGTCCGGTCGTCCTCATGCGGTCCGGAACCCCGGAGCTCGGCATTGGTCCCCCGGTCGCGTCGAACGACGCCCCCGGGGACGGCCCGCGAGCATGACGCTGGCATGCCCCGTGCGGGCAGGCCAAGCTTCGCCGCGCCGTCCCGCGGCACCATCGTCCGGAGCTTCCATCATGCGTGCGCCGCGAACCGTCACCCTCGAGGAGCTCGACTTCCTCGGCACCGGAGCCTGGATCCTCGGCACCGGTGGTGGTGGCGATCCCTATCACGGGCTGCTCGCGCTGAAGGCGCTCTATGACGAGGGCGCGCGGGTACCGCTGATCCGGGCCGCCGACCTCGACGACGGGGCCATGATCGGCGTCGTCTCGCAGATGGGTGCGCCCGTCGTGAACCTCGAGCGCACCGCCGATCCGGCGATGACGATCAAGCCCGTGCGCATGATGGAAGCCCATGTCGGCCGGCGCTTCGACGCGCTGATGCCGAGCGAGATCGGCGGCGGCAATGCGCTGCAGCCGTTCCTCGCCGCGGCGAAGCTGGGCTACCCGGTGGTCGACGCCGACACGATGGGGCGCGCCTTCCCGTCGGTGTTCCATACCAGCTTCGCGGTCGGCGACCTGACTCCCCATCCTTATGCGCTGGCCGACATCCGCGACAACGAGGTGATGGTCACCCGCTGCGCCGACTGGCTGTGGAGCGAGCAGATCGCCCGCAAGATCCTCGTCGAGTTCGGCAGCCGCGCCTTCAGCTGCAAGGCGCCGCGCACCGGCCGCGAGGTTAAGGACTGGGGCATCCATGGCACCGTCACCCAGGCGATCGGGCTGGGGCGCGCCGTGCACCTCGCCCGCCGGGGGCACGCGGACCCGGTCGCCGCGGTGCTTGCGAGCGAGCGCGGCCGCGCTCTCTTCCGCGGCAAGATCGCAGACGTCGCCCGACGGGCCACCGAGGGTCATCTGCGCGGCGTCGCCGACTGCGAGGGTCTCGATGCCGACCGCGGTCACCGCTACCGGCTGGAGTTCCAGAACGAGTTCCTGGTCGGGCGCCGGGACGGCGCCGTCGAGGTGACGACGCCGGACCTCATCTGCGTCCTCGACAGCGTATCGGGCGAGGCCGTGGGGACCGAGCGCCTGCGCTACGGCCAGCGCATCACGGTCGTGGCGCTGCCGGCCCCGGCGCTGTTCCTCACCGCAAAGGGCCTCGCCCACACCGCGCCGCGCGCCTTCGGCCTCGACCTCGACTTCGTGTCACCCTTCGCACCGGCAGCCGCGGAGGCGCGCCCATGACCAAGATCGGCATCGACGTCGGCGGCACCAACACCGACGCCCTCGTGCTCGACGGCGCCGCCGTAGTCGCGGCGGCGAAGACGGCGACCACGGCCGACGTCACGGGGGGCATCGCCAAGGCGCTGCGCCTCGTGCTGGCGCAGCCGGGAGTGGAGCGCGGCGCGATCGAGGCGGTCATCATCGGCACGACCCATTTCACCAACGCCGTGATCGCCCGCCAGGGACTGCGGCCCGTGGCCGCGGTGCGAATCTGCCTGCCGGCCTCCGCTGCCATCCCGCCCTTCGCCGACTGGCCCGGCGACCTGCGGGCCGTCGCCGGCGCCGGCCATCACCTGCTCGCCGGCGGGCACGAGTATGACGGCCGGCCGATCGCCGCCTTCGACGCCCACGGTATGCACCGGGTAGCGCGCGAGATCGCGGCGGCCGGCGTCGAGGCGGTCGCCATCTCGGCCGTATTCTCCCCGCTCGACCCGCGCTGCGAAGAAGCAGCGGGAGCGATCTTGCGCGAGCACGCGCCCGGTCTCGACGTCACCCTGTCGCACCGGCTCGGCCGGCTCGGCCTGATGGAGCGCGAGAACGTCGCGATCCTCAACTCCTCGCTGATGGCGCTCGCCCGCCGCACCACGCGCGCCTTCGTTGCGGCCTTGCGCGACAGCGGCATCGCAGCACCCCTCTACCTCACGCAGAACGACGGCACGATCATGAGCGAGACGTACGCCGCCGGGTTTCCCGTCTACAGCTTCGCTTCGGGCCCGACCAACAGCATGCGTGGCGCCGCCTTCCTGTCGCGCATCGCCGACGCCATCGTCGTCGACGTCGGCGGCACCACCACCGACGTCGGCTGCCTGCGCCGCGGCTTTCCCCACGAGGCCAATAACATCGTCCATGTAGGCGGCGTGCGAACGAACTTCCGCATGCCCGACGTGCTGTCGATCGGTCTCGGCGGCGGCAGCATCGTCGATGCGGCGACCGGCGCGGTCGGCCCGCGCAGCGTCGGCTTCGAGCTGACGCGCCGGGCACGGGTCTTCGGCGGCGACGTGCTGACAGCCACCGACGTCGCCGTCGCCGCCGGGCTCGTCGAGCTGGGGGACCGGTCGCGGGTGGCCGACCTCGATTCCGGCCTCGTCCGCGCGACCGTCGCCGCCATGCACGCCATGGTCGCCGACGCCGTCGACCGCATGAAGCTCGACGCCGCCCCGACTCCGCTGATCGCGGTCGGCGGCGGCGCCTTCCTGATCCCGCCGTCGATCCCCGGCATCAGCGAGGTGATCACGGTGCCGCACGGCGCGGTCGCCAACGCCGTGGGGGCGGCGATCGCGCAGGTCAGCGGCGAGGTCGACCGCATCTTCCGCGGGCTGCCGCGCGAGGAGGCGATCGCCCGCGCCCGCGCCGAGGCCGTCGAGCAGGCGATCCGGTCGGGCGCCGAGCCCGCGAGCATCACCGTCGTCGACGTCGAGGACCTGCCGCTCGCCTACCTCGCGGGCAACACGCTGCGCACGCGCGTGCGGGTCGTCGGCGACATCGCCGGGGCCGCGGGCGCATAGCGGAAGGGAGCGGGGCATGCGCGTCCTCGTCGTCGGCGCCTACGGTCTCATCGGCACCTATGTCGTCGCCCGCCTTCTGGCGGATGGCGACGAGGTGGTCGGCGCCGGGCGTGACATCGCGGCGGCCCGTCGCCGGATGCCCGCCGTGCGCTGGGTGCGCGCCGAGCTGGGACGGACGTCCGCCGCGGATTGGGTCGCACTCCTGGCGGGTGTCGACGGGGTCGTCAACTGCGCCGGCGCCCTCCAGGACAGCCCGCGCGACGACCTGCGCGCGGTCCATGTCGACGGCGTGCGGACGCTGGCGGAAGCCTGCCGCGTCGCGGGCGTCGCCCGCTTCGTCCATGTCTCGGCGGCCGGCGTCGCCGAGGGCCGGCCGACCCCATTCAACCGGACCAAGCTGGAGGCCGAAGCGATGCTGCAGTCGGCACCGCTCGACTGGATCATCCTCCGGCCCGGGGTGGTCCTGGCGCCCGCGGCCTATGGCGGCACGGCGCTGTTGCGCGGGCTGGCCGGGTTCCCGTTCGTCCTGCCGGTGGTCCATGCCGCAAGCATCGTGCAGGTGGTCTCGGTCGAGGACGTCGCGGCGGCAGCGGTGCGCGCGCTCGCTTCCGATGCCCCGACGCGGATTGCGGTCGACCTCGTCCATGGCGAGCGCCACCGGATCGCCGACATCGCCCGGGAGATGCGGCGCTGGCTCGGCATCGCGGAGGCCCCGGTACTGGCGCTCCCCGCGGCGGTGGCGCGCGCCACCGCCATGGTGGGCGACGCCCTCGCCTGGCTGGGCTGGCGAAGCCCGATGCGCTCGGCGGCGCTGGCGCAGGTCCGCCTCGGCGTCACGGGCGATAGCGACGCCGCCCGCCGCCTGCTGGGCCTGGAGCTGCGCTCGCTGCGGGCGACGCTCGACCGCTGGCCCGCGGGCGTCCAGGAGCGCTGGTTCGCGCGGGCCTATTTCCTCAAGCCGGCGATGCTCGCGACGCTGTCGGTCTTCTGGTTTCTTTCCGGGGCGATCGGCCTCTGCGCCAGCAGGCCCGCAGCCGTTTCCATCCTCGCCGACGCCGGCATCGCCGCCCACTGGTCCGAGGGCGCCGTCGTCGCGGGAGCGTTGGCGGACATCGGCCTGGCGGTCGCCGTGGCGTTCCGCAACGTCGCGGGGCGCGCCCTCCAGGGCATGCTGCTCGTCTCGCTCGCCTACCTCGCCGGCGGCACGCTATTGCGGCCGGACCTCTGGCTCGATCCGCTCGGACCGTTCCTCAAGGTCATTCCCGCGGCCGTGCTGGCTCTGGCGGCGCTGGCGCTGCTCGACGAACGATGATGGATGCGTACACGCTGCTGAAGGTGGCGCACGTGATCGGGGCCACCGTTCTCCTCGGCACCGGCGCCGGCATCGCCTTCTTCATGCTGATGGCCCATCGCACCGGCGACCCGGCGCTGATCGCCCACACCGCCGCCGTCGTCGTCCGAGCCGACGCCGTCTTCACCACCTCGGCGGTCGTGCTGCAACCCCTGACCGGCGCAGCGCTGGCGCACCTCGCGGGGTTCCCGCTGGCGAGCGGCTGGATCGGCCTCAGCCTGCTGCTGTACCTGGCCGTCGGCGCACTCTGGCTTCCCGTCCTGTGGATGCAGGCGCGGATGCGCGACCTCGCCCGCGAGGCGGCGCACGACGGCGGCCCGCTGCCGCACGCCTATCACCGCCTCTTCCGGGCGTGGTTCGCCTGCGGAGTCCCCGCATTCGCGATCGTCGTCGCGATCGTCTGGCTGATGCTCGCCAAGCCCCAGCTATAGGCGAGGCGTCGCCCGTCTACAGCTCCGACGTGCCGACCCGCGCCACCACGGGGCGCGCCGGACGCTTGGCCCGCGGCGCCTTGGCGGCGAGCGCCTCGGCGACCGCGGATTCCGCGGCCTCGCGGTCGGCCGCCTCCTTGGCGAGGCGGAGGGCGCGCAGGCGCGCCGTCTTCGCGGCTTCGGCGTCGCGCGCCTTCTGCGCGTCCACCCGTGCCTGTGCGTCGCGCCGAGCGGCGTGGCCGATCGCTTCCTGCTTGACCTGACGATTGTCGCGTTCCGGGTGACGAATGCGTTGTGATGACACGTCCGACTCCTCGCTATCTGAATGTCCGGAAGGGCGGCGCAGCAGTTCACCGCTACTCTGACCGGCTGGAATTGCAGCATCTTAGCACTGATCCAAAATAAACGCATATATTTCCGAAATGCGTGGTATTGTTGCACTAGCATTTGGTCAAAAATTCTTTGAGATAAGGAATCGGACAATGCGAATTCCGGAATGGGTGAAGCCGGGAGTATATGGCGCTTTTCTTGGCGCAGTCGGCGTGATGATCGTCGGATTTTCCTGGGGCGGCTGGGTGACGGGCGGCACCGCCCGGCAGCTCGCCGCGACCGGCGCCAGCATGGCCGTGGTCTCGGCCCTCACGCCGATCTGCGTCGACAACTCCAAGCGCGACCCGCAGATGACGGAGCGCATGGTCCAGCTCAAGGCCGCCTCGTCCTACGGCCGCGCCGATCTCGTGGCCAAGAACGGCTGGGCGACCCTGCCCGGAACCTCCGCCCCGGATCGCTCGCTCGCCGACGCCTGCGCCGACAGGCTGGCCGCCGGCTGATCGCATAGCCTGCACGCCTCTCGACGGCCGACGATTGCCGGGGCCGGCGGCCCCGGCAATCGGCGTCGCGGCCCCGTGATGGGGACATCCTATGCATAGTCCAATCGCCGGGCGGGCCGAGTTCGCGTCCGTGCGGGCGGCGACGTCCGCGTTCCGCTCGCCGATACTGCGCCACAGCCTGTGGCAGGTGGCCAACACGTTCCCGCCCTTCTTCGCGATCTGCGCCTTCATGTACTGGGGCGCCGCGACCCTGCCCTACTGGGTCACGCTGCTGGCAGCCGTCGTCGCAGCGGGCTTCGTGGTCCGGATCTTCATCATCCAGCACGATTGCGGACATGGTTCGTTCTTCAACAGCCGCCGGGCCAACAGCGTCCTGGGATTCGTCTGCAGCCTGGTGACCTGCACGCCGTTCGCGGCATGGCGTCGCCAGCATGCCGGCCACCATTCCGGCTGGAACGACCTCGACCGGCGGGATCTCGGCGTCGACATCTACTCGACCTGCCTGACCGTCGCCGAGTACGGCGCCCTGACGCGCCGGCGGCGTTTCCTCTATCGCCTCAGCCGCCACCCCCTCGTCACCCAGATCCTGCTGCCGCCCCTGGTCTTCCTGGTGCTCTATCGCCTGCCTTTCGACATGCCGGCGACATGGCGGAGCGAGCGGCGGGCCGTGCTGCTCACCAATGCCGGTCTCCTCGCCGTCTTCGTGGCGCTGGGAGTCTCGCTGGGATTCGGCGCGGTCCTGCGAGTGCAGCTGCCGATCATGGTGATCGCGGCGATCGTCGGGGTCTGGCTGTTCTCGGTGCAGCATCGCTTCGCCGGGGTGCGCTGGGCCCGCCACGAGAACTGGAACTTCGTCACCGCCTCGCTGGAGGGCAGCTCCCATCTCGCGCTGCCGCGGCCGCTCCAGTGGTTCACCGGCAACATCGGCTACCACCACATCCACCATCTCGATCCGCGCATCCCCAACTATCGCCTGCAGCCCTGCCACGAGGCGAACCCGACGCTGCAGCGCGCGACCGTCCTGACGCTGTGGAACAGCCTGCGCGCCACGTCGCACGTGCTGTGGGACGAGGAGCGCCGGGAGATGGTGCGGTTTCCCCGGCGCCGGACCGCCTGACGCGGGCGATCGCGACGGCGAATTCGCCGCCCCGCCACTTGGACAAGTGGCGCGAGTTGCTTAAGGATCACGCCTCAACCCGAGGCGCCTCCATTTCGATGCCGCAGAGCTCCCCCGACAAGGCCATCTCCCGCCCGCCGGATTTCGTCCTGCGGCTCGTCGACCGTATCCCGGCGGATGCCGCGGTCGTCGTCTATGACGGCGACGACGCCACCATCGAGGATTCGTTCGCGCGCATCAATCCGACCGCGCGCTGGCTCGCCTGGGACAGGGCGGGCGGCCTCGCGCCGGGGACGGCGGGCGCCGTGGTCCTCGACCGCCCGCTGCCGGCTGCACCGGCGGCGGGTGCCGTCATCGAGCGCGCCGCGCGGCTCCTGGCGCCGGGCGGCACGCTGCTCGTCCGCTGCACCAACGCCGAGTTTCACGAGACCGTCGCGAGCCGCCTCGACGGCGGAACGGACTCCGACCCTGCGGCACATGTGCCGGAAGCGGTGGCACCGCTGGTGCTGGGCAGCGGCCTCAGCATGGCCTCGGTCATCGCCGACCACGACGACGTCGCCGGCGCCCGCGCCTTCGCCCAGGCCCGCCAGGCCGACCTCGACCGTATCGGCATGACCGCCGTCAGCCGCCTGACGCGGCTCGCCGGCCGCAGCTTCCTGGTGGTGGCTCTGCGCGGGCCGCTGCCGCCGCCGATGTTCATCAACGCCCGCCTGCGCGATCCGACGCTGGGCGCCAACGCGGCGATGTCCGAGGTGCGGGTGGAGCGGCCGCTGCGCTTCCTCGCCTCGTACCCGAACCTCGTCATCCGCGTCGAGCGCGATCCGGCGCCGATGTCGCCGCCCGGCCGCGACCGCAGCATCTTCATCCACCAGCGACCGATCCTGCGCCGGCCCTGGGGGCTGGACTTGCTGCGCGAGCTGCGCCGGCGCAACTACGTCGTGGTGCTGGAGTTCGACGACCATCCGAGCTTCTGGCCCGACATCGCCCTGCACGACTACCTGACGTTCGCCGGCCCGCACGCCGTGCAGACTTCGACGCCCGCACTGGCGGACGTCCTCAGGCGCTACAACCCGAACGTCGCGGTCTTCCGCAACGACATCGCCGAGCTGCCGCCGCCGCGGCCCCCGCGGCCCGGGCCGGTCCGGGTCTTCTACGGCTCGCTCAACCGCGCGGCCTCCATCGAGCCGCTGACCGAGGGAATCAACCGGGTCCTGCGGACCGCGAAGGTGGCGACCGCCACCGCCGTCATTCTCGACCGCGAGTTCTTCGACCGTCTGGAGACCCCGCGCAAGAGCTACTCGGGAATGATCGACCAGGCGCGCCATCGCACCCTGGTGTCGCAGGCCGACATCGTGCTGCTGCCGCTGGCCGACACCGAGTTCAACCGCTGCAAGTCCGACCTCAGCTTCATCGAGGCGGCGGCGCGCGGCGCCGTGGTCATCGCCAGCCCGGTCGTCTACGGCAGCTCCGTCGTCGACGGCGAGACCGGGTTCCTCTACCGCTCGCCGGCCGAGTTCGAGGAGAAGTTCGACCGCCTGATCCACGACACGGCGCTGCGCCGCCGCCTGGCGGCGAACGCCTACGCCTATGTCCGTCGGAGCCGCCTGCTCAAGGACAGCTTCCGCGAGCGCTACGCCTGGTACCAGTCCCTGCTCGACCGCAAGTCGGAGCTCGACGCCGCGGCCGCCGAGCGGGTGCCGGAGCTCGCCGCGCGCTGAACCGCCGCGGCCGGGCGACGGACGTGGAATCGGCGGTGGCAATCAGCGACAATGGCGGCTCCCGCGTGGGCCGGCCGGCCCCGTCCACCCCTTCAGGAGCGTTCATTGCCCACCGATCCGTGCTTCATGGCCGCGACGGAGCTGCTCGCGGCCTATCGCTCGCGCACGCTGTCCCCCGTCGAGGCGGTCCAGGCCGTCTTCGCCCGCATCAGGGCCCTCGATCCGAAGATCAACGGCTTCTGCGCCTTCTGGGAGGACGAGGCGATGGCGGCGGCGCGCGCGTCGGCGGCGCGCTGGACGAGCGGTGAGCCGGCGGGTGCGCTCGACGGCGTGCCGGTCTCCATCAAGGACCTGATGCTGGTGGCCGGTAAGCCGATGGGCCGCGGCTCGCTCACCTCCAGTCCCCAGGACATCGCTACGGAGGATGCGCCCGCGGTGGCGCGGCTGCGCGAGGCCGGGGCCATCTTCCTCGGTCGCACGACGACGCCGGAGTTCGGCTGGAAGGGCTGCGGCGACAGCCCGCTCACCGGCATCACGCGCAATCCCTGGGACCTCACGCGCAACCCCGGCGGCAGCAGCTCCGGCGCGGCCACCGCGGTCGCCACCGGGATGGGGCCGCTGGCGACCGGCAGCGACGGCGGCGGCTCGATCCGCATGCCCGCCGGCTTCTGCGGCATCTACGGGCTGAAGGCGACCTACGGGCGCGTGCCGGCCTATCCCGCCAGCTCCTACGGCACGCTGTCGCACACCGGTCCGATGACGCGCACGGTCGGGGACGCGGCGCTGATGCTGGGCGTCATGGCGCAGCCGGACCCGCGCGACTGGCAGGCCCTGCCGCCATCGGCGACCGACTGGCCGGCGACGCTCCCGGGCGGGGTCGCGGGCTGGCGCATCGCCTACAGCCCGCGGCTCGGCTATGCCAGGGTCGACCCGGAAATCGCCGATCTGGTGCGCCGCGCGGCGCAGCGCTTCGCGGAGCTGGGCGCCGTCGTCGAGGAGGCAGATCCCGGGTTCGCCGACCCGATCGACATCTTCCGCATCCACTGGTACGCCGGCGCCGCGAACCTGATGCGGCGCATCCCCGCCGACAAGCAGGCGGTCATGGACCCCGGGCTGCGTGAGATCGCGGCCGAGGGGACGAAGATCGGCCTGCTCGACTACATGGCGGCGATGGGCGAGCGCGAGGCGATGGGCCAGCGCATGAATCAATTCTTCGGCACCTACCGCGTGCTGCTGACGCCGACCCTACCCCTGCCGGCGTTCGAGGCCGGCGAGGAGGTGCCGAAGGGCTCGGGCATGCGCCGGTGGTTCGAGTGGACCCCCTTCTCCTTCCCGTTCAACCTGACCCGCCATCCCGCCGCGACCATTCCCTGCGGCACCACCAGGGCCGGGCTGCCGGCCGGCCTGCAGATCGTCGGCGCCTCGTTCGACGAGGCGTCGGTGCTGCGGGCGAGCCGCGCCTACGAGGAGACCCGGCCCTTCGTGCCGCCGCCGATGGCGCGCGCCTGACGCGCGATGGCCGGGGGCGGCTTCCCGCGCGACGTCGTCCGCCTCGCCTTCCGGCTGGAAGGCGACCGGGCCGACATCGATGCGGCCGTCCCGGCCGCGCTGGAAGCGGCGGTCGCGTCGCCGCCATCCCGGGGCTGGCACCACGAGACGACGTACTGGGACGACGAGCCGCGCTCCTTGCGCGGCCATGGCCTGTGGCTCGCCACCTCCGTGCGCGGCGGACGCACGACCGCGCGTCTCGCGGCCCTCGCCGGGCCCGTGCGGCGCCGGGTGTGGACTGCCTCCGACGTGCCGCTACCGCCCGCGATCGCGGCGTTCGCGGCCGCCCGTGCGTTGCCTGAAGCGGTAACCGACGTTGCGCTGGCCGCCGTGATGCAGCGAAGCGCCCACGGCCGGACCTGGACCGTCGGTGGGCCGACGCCGGTGACGGTGATCGACGAGCGCTGCCGCTGGCATCTCGCCGACCGGCTCGTCGAGGAGCGGCTGCTGCTCGTCGAGAGCGGGGGGCGGGCGGCCGCGGCGGCCCTGGCCCTCGCCGAGACGCTCTCCACCCGGCTGCGATTGCGCCTCCTGGGCGACGCGCTCGAAGCGGTCGCCGCCGACCGGCTGGCCGGTGCGGTGACACCGACGGTACGGCTGGCCGCGCCGACGCTCGACGGCGACGGGCCGGTCGGCGCCGGGTTCCTGGCGATCGGACGCACCTCGCTGCGCGAGATGCTGGCCAACCTCGATCATGTCGTCGAGGACGGGCACGGCCAGACGGTGCATCAGTTCCGGGTCGCCCTGCGCCGGCTGCGGGCCGGGCTGTCGCTCTTCCGGGACCGCCTTCCCGACGAGGCGCGCCTGCCGGTGGCCGCCGATCTCAAATGGCTCAACGGGGTGTTCGCCGACGCGCGCGAATGGGACGTGCTGCTGTCCGACACGCTGCAGCCGCTCACGGCGTCGGTGACTGATCCGACCTTGATCGCCCCGCTCGCGCGTGCCGCCGAGGCGCGGCGCGCCGAAGCCTATCGCCGCCTCGCGGACCGCCTCGCCGAGCCCCGCCCGACGCAGGTCTTCCTGCGCCTGCTGCGCTGGTTCGAGCTCGACGAAGCCCCCGTGGCACCGCCGGACGAAGGCGAGACCCTGGCCGAGTTCGCCCGCCGCGGGCTGCGCCGGACGCGCCGCCGCATGGTGCGCCACCGCCGCACCATGGACCGGTCCTCGATCGCCGACTGGCACGCGCTCCGCATCCTGGCGAAGAAGGCGCGCTACGCCGCCGACGCCTTCAGCAGCCTCCATCCCCGCAGCACCACCCGTGACTATCGCCGCAGGCTCGAAGCGCTCCAGGGGTGCCTCGGCCGCTTCAACGACGCGGCGGTCGCCGAACGGCTCGCGGCATCCTGCCGCGACGACGGCGTGCGCCCGACGGCGATCGCCATCGTCGCCGGCTGGGCGGCACGCGAGCGCGTCGCCCAGCAGGCGGCGGCCGATGCGCAGTGGAAGCGGTTTCGCGCCGTCCGTCCGTTCTGGCGACGGGGTTGACGCCCCGACCTTTGTCGGCGACAGATCGGCGACGATGATGTCCCGCCCTCTCCTTCCGCGTTCTCCGACGGCCCTGTCGTGACCGCGCTGCGCCGGTCCGTCGTCGTCGATCGGATGACCAAGCGCTACGGGCGCATCGCCGCCGTCGACGACGTGACGCTCGCCATCGAGCGCGGCGAGTTCGTGACGCTGCTCGGGCCGTCGGGATCGGGCAAGACCACGATCCTGATGGCGATCGCCGGCTTCGTGCAGCCGACCTCGGGCGGGATACTGCTCGACGGCGCGCCCATCACCCACCTGCCGCCGGAGCGGCGCAACTTCGGCATGGTCTTCCAGG
>JADZBA010000237.1 GCA_020852355.1 Alphaproteobacteria bacterium | reverse complement strand
GACCCGCCGCCTGATGGACCACTTCCATATCGAGACGTCGCCTGGTCGGGGCACCTGCGTCACCATCGCCAAGCGGCTGCCACGCGGGCAGCGCGCGCCGACGCGGGAGATCACGAGGCTGGTCGCGACCGGCGTCCGCCGCCCCGCTCCGACCGCCGCCCGCGAGCTGCAGGTGCAGGAGCGCGAGCTGCTGATGCATCTCTCGGAACTGCGGTCGCGCGAGGAGGAAGTAGCGGCCCTCACCGCCGAGCTGGAGAGCACCAACCGCGGCGTCGTCGCCCTCTACGCCGAGCTCGACGAGCGTGCCGAGCAGCTTCGCCAGGCGAGCGAGCTGAAGAGCCGCTTCCTGTCGCACATGAGCCACGAGTTCCGCACGCCCCTCAACTCGATCCTGGCGATCTCGCGCCTGCTGCTCGACCGCATCGACGGCGACCTCACCCAGGAGCAGGAGCGCCAGGTCGCCTACATCCGCGCCTCGGCACAACACCTGACAGAACTGGTCGACGACCTGCTCGATCTCGCCAAGGTGGAGGCCGGCAAGGTCGAGGTGCGGCCCGGGCGCTTCGCAATCGCCGACCTGCTGGGCACGCTGCGCGGCGTGCTGAAGCCGCTGCAGACGAACGATCAGGTCCAGCTCGTCTTCGAGGACGCGACCGCGCTGCCGCCGATCGTCACCGACGAGGGCAAGCTTTCTCAAATCCTGCGCAACCTCGTGTCGAACGCGCTGAAATACACCGAGCATGGCGAGGTCCGGGTCGCGGTACGGCACGAACCGGCAGCGGGCAGCGTCGTCTTCGCTGTATCCGACACCGGCGTCGGTATCGATCCCGAGGACCAGGAGCGCATCTTCCAGGAGTTCGTGCAGATCGAGCATCGCCTCCAGCTCAGGGTGCGCGGCACCGGTCTCGGCCTGCCGCTGTCGCGGCGCCTGGCGGGGCTGCTGGGCGGCGAGCTGACGGTGGCGAGCCGGCCGGGCCTCGGGTCGACGTTCACGCTGACGCTGCCGCTCGCCCCGGGCGAATCGAAGCCGGGTACCGGCGACGCGGCCGCCGCCCGCCGCATCCTGGTGATCGAGGACGAGGAGGCTGCCCGTTACGTGCTGCGCCAGCTCCTCGGCACGCGCCAGGGCGAGCTGATCGAGGCGACCGACGGCACCGAAGGGCTGCGCCGCGCGCAGGCCGACCGGCCGGCGCTGATCTTCCTCGACCTGCGGCTGCCGGGGCTGTCGGGATTTCAGGTGATCGAGAAGCTGGCCGGCGACGTGCGGACGGCGGAGATCCCGGTGGTGGTATGCACGTCCTCGGTGCTCGACGCCGCGGAGACGGCCCGCCTCGGCCACGCCCGGGCGATCATCTCCAAGGCCGAGCTGTCGCGCGACGTGGTGTCCTGCATGGTGGCCAACTTCGCCCGCACCCGCGAGGGGCGCTGATGTCCGCGGACGCCGAAACCATCCTCAACGTCGACGACAACGAGCCGACGCGCTACGCGCGCACCCGCGTGCTGCAGCGCGCCGGGTTCCAGGTGCTCGACACCGGCTCGGGCGAGGAGGCGTGGCGGATCGTGGTCGACCGGCGGCCCGGCCTCGTCATCCTCGACGTCGGCCTGCCCGACGTCAGCGGCACCGAGATCTGCCGGCGCATCAAGCGCGACTACCCGTCGGTGCTGGTGCTCCAGACCTCGGCGTCGTTCGTCACCATGCACGACCGGGTGCGCGGCCTAGATGCCGGCGCCGACGGCTATCTCGTCGAGCCGGTCGAGCCGCAGGAGCTGGTCGCCTCGGCCCGCGCGCTGATGCGGTTGCGGCGGGCAGAGGAGCAGCTCCGCGTGCTGGCCGATCGGCTGGAGGAACGGGTCGCCGAACGCACCCGCGAGCTGGCCGAGACGAACGCGCGCCTGAAGGTCGAGATCGACGACCGCGAACGCGCGGAGGCCGAGCTGCGCCAGGCCCTCAAGATGGAGGCGATCGGCCACCTGACCGGCGGCATCGCCCACGACTTCAACAACCTCCTGACCGTGATCCTCGGCGGCGTCGAGCGGGCGCGGCGCCACGTCCAGGATGCCGGGGCGCAGCGCATGCTGGCCAATGCCGCCCAGGCCGGGCACCAGGCCGCGCGCCTCACCGCCCAGCTCCTGTCCTTCGCGCGCAAGCAGCATTTCGAGCGCCAGCCGCTGCAATTGCACGCCATGCTGACGCGGCTGCAGAGCTTCCTGCAACAGACCATCGGTCCGCTGCACCGGGTGGAGATCTCCAACGGCGACGACGTCTGGCCGGTGCTGTCCGATCCGAGCCAGATCGAATCCCTCGTGCTGAATCTCGTCATCAACGCCCGCGACGCCATGCCCGAGGGCGGCATGATCTCCGTCGCCGCGAGGAATGCGCCGGCGGGAGAGGCCGGGATCCCCACCGCCCTGAGCGGCGACCAGGTGGTCCTCTCCGTCACCGATCGCGGCATCGGCATGACGCCCGAAGTGCAGGCGCGCGCCTTCGAGCCGTTCTTCACCACGAAGGGCGTCGGGCGCGGCACCGGCCTCGGTCTCAGCATGGTCTACGGCGTGGCGAAGCAGTCCGGCGGCGATGTGGCGATCGAAAGCGAGCCCGGCCAGGGCACCACGATCCGCGTCTACCTGCCGCGCGCCAGCGGCGACGTGCCGGCAGCCGGCACCGGCGGCGCGGCGGCCCGCCCGGCGAGCCCGGCACGGCGCGGCTTCACGATCCTGCTGATCGACGATGATCCGGCGGTCCTCGACTATACCGCCGAGACGCTGCGCGACCTCGGCTACTCGGTGATCGAGGCCGGCGACGGGCCCGCCGGCCTGCGGCATCTCGCGGGCGACGCCAAGGTCGACCTGCTGATCGTCGACTATGCGATGCCGCTGATGACCGGCCAGGAGGTCGCGCAGCACGCCCTGGCACTGCGTCCGAAGCTGCCTATCCTCTCGATGACCGGCTTCGCGGACGCCGGCATCCTCGAGGAGCTGGCGCGCAGTTTCACGATCCTCAAGAAGCCGTTCGGGCGGATGGAGCTGGACGCCGCGATCGCGGCCGCCATGGGGCGCGCCATGACATAGGT
>JADZBA010000236.1 GCA_020852355.1 Alphaproteobacteria bacterium | reverse complement strand
TCGACGGCAGCGCCAGGATGCTGCGTCCGGTGCTGCCGTGCATGGCGGCCTCGACGAAGTCGAACTGCCCCCCCACCGCGCTCACCTGCATGCCGCCGATCGACTCCGCGTTCACCTGCCCGCCGAGGTCGACCTCGACGGCCGAGTTGACGCAGACGAGGTTGGGGATCCGCGACAGCGTGTCGAAGCGGTGCGTGTAGGCGGTCGTGCGCATGCCGATCGCCGGGTTCTCGTGCGCCCAGGGAAACAATGCGGCCGAGCCCATCAGCTCGCCGGTGACGCTGGCGCCGCGGTCGATCGGCTTGTAGCGGTTCGTCACGACCCCGGCGTCGATCAGGCCCGCCAGCGAATCGCTGATCATGCCGGAATGGACGCCGAGGTCGTTCTTGCCCCGCAGCGCCCCGGCGACCGCGTCGGGAATGCCGCCGATGCCGACCTGGATGGTGGCGCCGTCGGGCACCAGGCCGGCGACGTGCCGCGCGATCGCATGCTCGGTCTCGGTCGGGGCGGGGATGACGAAGGGAACGGGCGGCAGGTGGCCCTCGACGAGGATGTCCAGGTCCTCGATCCGCACCAGGCTGTCGCCCATGGTGCGCGGCACCAGCGGGTTGATCTCGGCGATCACCAGCGCGGCGCGCGGCACGACGTCGCGGCTGAGCCCGACGGCGGCGCCCAGGCTGCAGTTGCCCTGTGCGTCGGGTGGCGACACCTGCACCAGCGCCACGTCCGGGCTGAAGCGGCCGCCCGGCTGCAGCTCGCCCGGCACGCGCGAATAGCGGATCGGGACGAAGTCGATGCCGCCGTCGGCGACGCGCGCGCGGATCGGCGGCTGCACGCCCCAGGTCTCCGCCGTGATGCCCCGGCCGAGGCCGGCCAGGAACGGGTAGTCGTTGACCTGCATGCTGAACAGCAGGTGCAGCGGCGGCAGCTCGTGCCAGGACGTGCCGAGCGCATGCGTCAGGCTCAACGGCTCGCCGCACGACGGCGAGATGAAGACGCGGGCGCCGGCCGGGATGCGCCGCAGCGCGTCGATGGGGGAGACGAAGGGGGGCATGGCCATTGCCGGGGCTCCGCCTATGCCGTCGCCGCGCGCAGGCCGAGATAGGCGCGCTGCACCGCGGGATCGTCGGCGAGCTCGCTGGCCGATCCGCGGTGGACGACGCGGCCGCCTTCCAGCACGTAGCCGCGATGGGCGAAGCGCAGCGCCTGGTTGGCGTTCTGCTCCACCAGCAGGATCGCCATGCCGCTCTCGTTGCTGCGACGGATCGCCTCGAAGACCGCGGTCACGAGCTGCGGCGCCAGGCCGAGCGAGGGCTCGTCGAGCAGCAGGAGGCGGGGCTGCGCCATCAGCGCGCGGCCGATCGCCAGCATCTGCTGCTGCCCGCCCGAGAGCGTGCCGGCCTTCTGGGTCCGGCGCTCCTTCAGCACCGGGAACAGCGCGTAGGACTGCTCCAGCGCGCGCGCCCGGTGCGGCTTCGCCCGTGCGCTGTGGCTACCCATCAGCAGGTTGTCCTCGACGGACATGTCGGCGAAGAGCTGCCGGCCCTCGGGCACCTGCAGCAGCCCCAGCTCGACGATGCGGTTGGGCGCCATGCCGATGAGCGGCCTGCCCTCGAACGTCACCCCGCCGCGCGCGCCGATGATGCCGGAGATCACCCGGAGCGTGGTCGTCTTGCCGGCGCCGTTCGCCCCCAGCAGCACGACGATCTCGCCTGGCTCGACCGTCAGCGAGACGCCGTGCAGGACCTTCGCCTGGCCGTAGCCGGCCTCGACGCTATCCAGCGCGAGCATGGACCGGCTTCCCCGGCGCGGCGTCGCCGCCGAGCTTGTACTCCTCGCCCAGATAGGCGGAGATCACCCGCGGGTCGCGCGCGATCTCCGCCGGCGGGCCCTCGGCGATCTTGCGGCCGAAATCGAGCACGACCAGGTGGTCGCAGACGTTCATCACCAGATCCATCAGGTGCTCGACCAGCAGCACCGTGACGCCGCGGCGCTTGACCTCGACGATCAGATCCATGGCACTGCCCAGCTCGGACGGCGTCAGGCCCGAGGCGACTTCGTCGAGCAGCAGCAGCTTCGGCTTCGTCGCCAGCGCGCGCGCCACCTCCAGCCGCTTCTGGTCGAGGTAGGTGAGACGCTCGGCCGGCGCCTCGGCCAACCCCTCCAGCCGGACGAGGCGCAGCAGCTCCCACACGTCGCGCTCCGTCGCGCCGCCGCCGCCGAAGGCCGCGCCCGCGCGGACGTTGTCGTAGACCGACAGCCGCTTGAACACGCGCACGAGCTGGAAGGTACGGGCGATGCCGAGATGGCAGATGCGCTCGGCCGGCAGGCCGGTAATGTCGCGGCCCTCCAGCAGGATGCGGCCGGCGCTCGGCTTGAACACCCCGGCGACGACGTTCAGCAGCGTCGTCTTGCCGGCGCCATTCGGGCCGATCAGCCCGCCGATCTGTCCGCTCGCCAGCTCGAAGCCGACATCGTCCAGCGCCGTCAGGCCGCCGAATCGCTTGGTCACCCGCTCAGTCCGCAACAACCGGGATCTCCTTCCCCGTCCGCCGGCCGCGCCGGCGGTCGGCGATGCGGCGCCAGATGGCCTGGCTCTCCCCGACGATTCCCCGCGGCACCACCAGGATCACGACCAGCAGGAGCAGGCCATAGATGATCGTGTTCACGGCCGGGGTATCGGTCAGGCCGCGCAGCACCTCCTGCAGGATCACCCAGAAGATCGCGCCGACGATCGGCCCCAGCTCGGTGCCGATGCCGCCGATGATGGTGACGAACACCGGGTTGATCGAGTGGTCGAGGTGGAAGACGCTGTGCGGGTCGATGAAGCCGAGATAGCGCGCGTAGAAGCCGCCGGCGAGCCCGGTGGCGAAGGCGCCGATGGCGAAGACGATCGCCTTGTAGAGCGCCACAGGCACGCCGATCGAGCGCGCGGCCTGATCGTCCTCGCGGACCGTCATGAGGCCGAGGCCGAGGCGGCTGCGGATCGTCCAGGCGCCGACGGCGATGGTGAAGGCGGCGATGCCGAGCGCCCAGTAGTAAGGTGCGAGGCTGTCGACCGCGAACACGACCGGCGTGTGCAGGCCGCTGGCCTCGCCGGGGAAGACCTTCTCGGCGACGACGCGCATCGATTCGCCGAGCGCGAAGGTCGCCATGCCGAGATAGATGCCGCGCAACCGGAACGCGGGGAACAGGATGGGCGTGCACAGGCCGGCGACGATGCCGCCCACCACGATCGACGTCAGCAGGTCCGACGTGACGTGCTCGGCGGTGATCATCGAGCCGTAGGCGCCGATGCCGAAGAACGCCGCCTGGCCGAGAGAGAGCTGGCCGGCGAAGCCGCCGCTGAGGTTCCAGCTCACCCCCAGCGTTACGAACATCAGGCACGTCACGGCGACGCGCTGCATGTAGATCGGGAGGAACAGCGGCACCGCGGCGGCGATCGCCAGCGCGACCAGCCACGGCAGGAGGGCGAGCAGCGTGCCGCCCGGGGTGGAGGAGGATGTCATCGCGCCGTTCCGAAAAGTCCCTGCGGGCGCGACACCAGGACAATGAAGATCACGGCGAAGGCGACCAGCGCCGAGAGCTGGCTGCTGACATAGACGTTGACCATCGCCTCGGTGATCCCGAGGACCAGGCTGCCGACGATCACCCCGGCGATGCTGCCCATGCCGCCGAGGATCACCACCGCGAAGCCCTTGAAGATCAGGCCGGCGCCGACCGAGGGATAGACGAAGTAGACGAGGGCCAGCATGGTGCCGCCGACGGCGCTGATCGCCGTGCCGAGCAGGAAGGTGGTGGCGTCCACCCGCCGGACGTCGACGCCGCACAGCATCGCGCCCATCCGGTTGGACGCCGTCGCGCGGACCGAGCGGCCGATGCCGGTCCAGCCGAGGAACCACGCGAGGAACGCGAGCACCGCGAGGCAGACGCCGATGTTGACGACGCGCACGCCGGCCAGCGTGACGTCGCCCACCTCCAGCGACGGCAGGACGTAGGGCAGGCGGCGGAGATCGGCCGACCAGAGATACTGGGCGATCCCCTGGAGCATCAGGGCCAGGCCGAAGGTCGCCAGGAACTGGTTGATGTCGTCGGCGCCCAGCAGGCGGCGGATGATCAGCCGGTAGACGGCGTATCCCAGCAGCAGCGAGGCCGGGATCATCGCGACCATCGAGAGATACGGGTCGACGCCGTAGAGGGTGAACAGCCAGAAGCTGCCGAATGCCGCCAGCATCATGAACTCGCCCTGCGCCAGGTTGACGACGCGCATGACGCCGAACACCAGCGCCAGCCCCAGGCTGATCATCATGTAGATGCTGGCGGCCGCGATGCCGTTCACGATCGTCTGGCCGAGGACCTCGAATGACAGCACGGAGGGCTCTCCCGTTCTCGCCGCGGCCCGCGGGCCGGCGTCAGCGGAAGCCGCGCCAGTTGCGGAGCTGCGCGTCGGAGGTCCGGGCGCTCTCGGGGTAGACGACGACGGGCGCGCCCTTCTGGTACTGGGCGACCACGAAGGTGCCGAGGCGCTGGCCATCCTCCTTGAACTTCGCCTGTCCGACGGGCGTCGGGATATCCGTCGCCGACAGCGCGTCGCGCACCCCCTGGCCGTCGATCGACCTGGCGCGCTTGAGCGCGTCGACCAGCACCTGGGCGGCGGCGTAGGCCTTGACCGCGAAACGATCGGGCGTGTCCTTGGGGAACTTGGTGCGGTAGAGGCGCTCGTACTTCTCGTTCTCCGCCCCCGGCAGGCCGACGAACCAGTCGTCGCACATCAGCACGGTGTCGAAATTCAGGCCCGCCGCCGCCTTGGAGGCGCGCACGTCGCCCAGCACCGAGATGTGCCGCGGATTGAGTCCCAGCTCGAGTGCCTGCCGCAGGAAGGTCGCATTGTCGGAGTCGAGCCCATATAGGCTGACGAGGTCGGGCTTGCCGGCCTTGATCCTGGTGAGCTGGCCCGACATGTCGGGCGTGTTCGCCGGAAATTCGTCCTGGCGTATTTCGACCCCGGCCTTCTCCTTCAACGCGGTTGCGAGCGTCTTCATGCCCTCGATCGACCAGGCCTGGTTGGAATGGAGGCCGGCCACCGACTTCGGCTTCAGCACCTCGGCGAAGAAGGTCGCCAGCGCCACGTCGCGCGGCGGCCCGCCGGGATGGATGTTGAAGAAGAAGCGCAGGCCGCGCTGGTGCAGCCGGAGCTCGCCGGCATGGGCGGCGATGTAGGGAATCTTGTGGCGCTCGGAGACGTCGCTGCCGGTCGTCGTCGGCGCGCTGCCGTAGCTGCCGAGGATGGCGACGACGCCGCGCTGGCTGATCAGCTTCTCGACGGCGCTGGTCGACGTCGTGGCGTCGGCCCGGTCGTCCTCGGTGAAGAGCTCGATCTTGCGCCCGGCGACCCCGCCTGACGCGTTGACCTCGTCGATATGCAGCCGGTAGCCGCGCAGCACGAGCTCGCCGCTGCCGGCCTGCGCGCCGCTGAGCGGCACGACGATGCCGACCTTGATCGGATCGGCGGCCGCCGCCGGCGCGACGTGCGCGCAGAGCGACAGAGCCGTCGCGCCGACGGCGATCGCCAGGCGTCCGGCGAGATTCTGGAATGCGGTGCGTGCGGCCATTTCCGGTCCCTTCCATCGCTTCTCGACCGGGGCGCCGCGTCGGCGCCGCCGGCCGGAACGGGCTTGGCGGCGCGACTTCCCGTCCGCCGGCCGCCGTTCTCGTTGCCATCGCGGACCGCGAAGCCCGCAACGGGACGAAACCGTACGTAGGGCGACATCTATCCGTCAAGAGTTCATATATATGGATTGGCGCGCGTGGCCAGATATGAGGACGATGGATATATATCCGTCGATTGGCTAGGTTGCCGGGAGTCGCACGTCCCCGGAACGAGACCATGGCCCCAGAGCGTCCTCCCTCCGCCGGCTCCAACGCCGCCCCGCTGGCCGGGGTCACCGTCCTCGACCTGACCTCGGTGATCTTCGGGCCCTACTGCACGCAGATCCTGGCGGACCTCGGCGCGACGGTGATCAAGGTCGAGGGGCCGGAGGGTGACACGACGCGCCAGATCGGGCCCGGCCGCGAGGCCGGCATGCGCAGCCCTTACCTCAACCTCAACCGCGGCAAGAAGGGGGTCATGCTCGACCTCAAGCGGCCGGAGGCGGTCGCCGCGGTGCTGCGCCTGTGCGACACGGCCGATCTCTTCATCCATTCGATGCGCCCGCAGGCGATCGAGCGTCTGGGGCTGACCTATCGAGCGGTCGCCGCGCGCAATCCCGCGGTCGTCTACTGCAACGCCTGGGGCTTCGGGCGGGGCGGGCCCTATCACCACAAGGCCGCCTACGACGACATCATCGAGGCGGCGTCCGGCATGGTCGCGCTGATCGAGCAGTCGACCGGCCGGGCGAGCTATCCGCCCTCGGCGCTGGCCGACAAGGTCGCCGGCCTGACGCTCGCCTATTCCTGCCTCGCCGCCCTGCTGCACGCCGGGCGCAGCGGCGCGGGGCAGGAGATCGAGGTGCCGATGTTCGAGACCATGGTCTCCTTCACGATGCTGGAGCATCTCGGCGGCGCGATGTTCGAACCGCCGCTCGGGCCGCCTGTCTACAGCCGGCTCGTGTCGCCGACCCGGCTGCCGCTGCAGACCAGCGACGGCCGCATCTCCGTGATCATCTACACCAACGGCCAGTGGCAATCCTTCGGCCGGATCATCGGCAGGCCCGACGTGCTCGCCGACCCGCGCTTCAAGGACATGGCGGCGCGGCTCGCCCATGTCGACGCGGTCTACGGCTTCCTGGCGGAGCAGTTCCTGACGCGCACCACCGCGCAGTGGCAGGCGCTGCTGGATGCGGCGGGCATCCCGGCGATGCCGGTCAACTCGATCCAGGATCTCTATGCCGACCCGCATCTGGCCGCGGTCGGCTTCTTCCAGGATCTGGAGGACGCGGACATGGGCGTGCTGCGCTACCCGCGCCAGCCCGCGCGCTTTTCCGGCACGATGCCAGACGTGCGACGGCGGGCGCCACGGCTCGGCGAGCATACCGCCGAGGTCCTGCGCGGCGCCGGCCTGTCGGACGCCGAGATCGCGGCGCTGCTGGCCGGCGCGGAGGGCACGCCGGAGCCGGCCATGTCCGCTGCCGGGACCGGCAGCTAGGCCCGTCGCAGCGCCGATGGCTCCGTCCGGTCCGCGAGCGGTCCGACGTCCGGGCGAGCCGGCCGATGCGCCGGAACGCGCGGGCGTGGCCGGGCCGCTATCTCTCACCCGCATCCTCCACATCCTGGAGATCCTCAGCCGGCACGAGGACGGCCGGTCGCTGGCCGAGCTCTGCCGTGCCCTGGAGGCGCCGCGCAGCAGCACCTTCGCGCTGATCCGCCCGCTGGTCGCCCTCGGCTACCTCGCGCGCGAGGACGGCCGCTACCGCCTCGGCCCCGCCGCGCTGGTGCTGGCGCTGGGCATTCTCGGCACGCGCGACGCCGACCAGATCGTCTTCTCGATCCTCAAGGATCTCTCGGACAAGACCGCACTGACGGTCATGTACTCGCAGTTCCTGCGCGAGGACGCGGTCATCGTCCACCGCAACGTCATCCAGAGCCGGCGCGCCATCCGCTTCGTCGCCACCGTCGGCCAGCGCCGGCCGCTGCTCATGACCGCCGGCGGGCGGGCCGTGCTCTCGGCCTGCGAGCCGGCATGGGTCCGCCGCCAACTCGACGCGGCGACGGCGCCGCGGTTGCGGGTCGGGTCGGCGGCGCGCAAGCGCTACGAGGCGATGCTGGCGCGCGTGCGCGAGCAGGGCTTCGCGACGTCCCTGGGGGAGTTCACGGAGGATGTCGGGGCGGTCGCGGCACCGGTGCTCGGCACCGACGGGCGGCCCATCGCGTCGATCGCCGCGTCCGGGCCGGTCACCCAGGTCGCCGCCGACCTCGACCGCATCGGCCGCGAGGTCGCCCTGGCGGGCCGCAAGCTGTCGCAGGCGGCGAACATCCTGGCGGGAGGATCGGGTGGACGGCGGCCATGAGCGGTGCGATGCGCCAGCGGCACTATTCGGAGCCGAGGATCTTCCACACGCCCATGGCGGTCATCACCTCGCGCCCACCGACCGACAGGGCGCCGTGGATGAACACCAGCGAACGGGTCTGCCGCACGACCTTGCCGCGCGCCTCGACGAAATCGCCCGGCTTCACCGCGGCGACGAAATGGGTGTCGAGCTGGATCGTCGCGCACGAGCGGCGCTGCGCCGCCTCCCACACGATGATGCTGAGCGCCTGGTCGACCAGCGTCATCAGCATGCCGCCATGGACCACACCCCTGGGATTGACGTGCTTGGGCTCGGCGACGAAGCCGTAGGCCCACCCTTCGTCCTCGCGGCGTGCCCAGAACGGGCCGACCAGCTCGGAGAAGCCGTGCGCGGCCCGCTGCTTCCAGCCCTGGGCCGATGGATCGAAGCTCATGGGAGGGAACGTTGTTGTGTTAGGACAATAGGACGATCCAATTGACAATGACATGGCTTGCCCCATGATGTCCATGGGACAGCGCCGCCCGACGCCGATCATCCGGAATCCGACATGACGAAGCTGACCGAGTACACACGCTACGCCGACGCGCAGCGGCACTTCTCCTCGCACAAGCTGTGGGAGCTGTTCGACGGCGGGCGCGACGCGCTGAACATCACCCACGAGTGCATCGACCGGCATGCGCACGACGATCGCATCGCCGTACGCATCGCCCATGCCGACGGCACCGACGAGGCGTTCAGCTTCCGCACGATCTCGCGCCTGTCGTCGCGGTTCGCCCATTACCTGGTCGCGCAGGGCATCCGCCCGGGGGACCGGGTGGCGATCATGCTGGAGCCGTCCCTGCCCTTCTATGTCGGCCTGTTCGGGGCGATGAAGGCGGGTGCCGTCGCGGTGCCGCTGTTCACGCTGTTCGGGCCCGACGGGGTGCGGCTGCGCGTCCAGGACTGCACGCCGCGCCTCCTGCTGACGAACGCGGAGAAGATCGCGACCGTCGAGGGCGGCGGCGACCTCAGGGTCGTCCTCGCCGACGCGGATTTCGTCGCCGGGCTGGAGCGCTATCCCGACGCCTTCGCGGCGATCAGCCGTCCTGACGACCTCGCGGTGTTCCAGTACACCTCGGGCACGACGCGCGACCTGCCCGCCGCGGTGAAGCACACCCACCGTTCGATCGTCACCCTGATGGTCGCGGCGCTCTACGGCACCGGGCTGCGCCCCGGCGACCGCTTCTTCTGCCCCTCGTCCCCCGCCTGGGGCCACGGGCTGTGGCACGGTACGCTGGCGCCGCTGGCGCTCGGCATCACCACCGGCGCATACGCGGGCAAGTTCGACGCGGAGCGCCTGCTGAAGGCGCTGCAGGACTACGAGATCACCAACATCTCGGCGGCGGCGACGCACTACCGCATGATGAAGAACTGCGGTGCGGCGCCGCGCTACCGCTACGCCATCCGCAAGCTGTCCTTCACTGGCGAGCCGATCGACAGCAGCACGCAGGCCTTCGTCGAGCAGACCTTCGGCGTCCCGGTGTGCAGCATGTACGGCACGACCGAGATCGGCGTGATCCTGGTCAACTATCCCGGGGCGGACGACTTCGTGCCGAAGGCGGGCTCGCTCGGCAAGCCGATCCCGGGCGCGAAGGTCGAAGTGCAGGACACGCAGGGGAAGACCTGCCCGCCCGGCGCCACCGGCGAGCTGAAGGTGTGGCGCCGCGACGCCTGGGTCGCGACCAAGGATCTCGGCCGCATCGACGAGGACGGCTATTTCTATCACGGCGGCCGCGCCGACGACGTCATCATCTCGGCCGGCTGGACCATCGGCGCGGTCGAGGTCGAGGACGCGATGCTGACCCATCCCGACGTGCGCGACGCCGCGGCGATCGGCGTGCCGGACGCGCTGCGCGGTCAGGTCGTGAAGGCGTTCATCGTGTCCGACCGCGCCGGCGACGAAGCCTTCGCGAAGGAGATCCAGGATCTCGTGCGCACGCGCCTCAGCCAGCACGAGTATCCACGCCGCGTCGAATTCGTCGGCGACCTGCCGAAGACGCCGGCGGGCAAGGTCAACCGCAAGGTCCTGCGCGAGCGCGAGCTGGCGGCCAAGCCGACCGCGGCTTGACGCGTAGCCGGGCTGCGCTCGTGCGCTACCCGCCGCTTCAGGCGATGACGTCGGCGTCGCGCAGTTCGCGCATCTCCGCTTCGCTGAGGCCGAGCCGCCCAGACAGCACCGCCGCGTTGTCGGCGCCCAGGATCGGGCTGCTGCACGCGATCCGGGGCGGCGTCTCGCTCATGCGCCAGGGGGCGGTGTAGAGCAGTTCGTCGCCGTAGAGCGGATGGGCGACGGGGACGCGCACGCCGCGGCTGGCGAGATGGGCGTCCTCCCACTGCTCCTCGAGGCCGAGCACGGGGGAGGCGGCGATGCCCGCCCGCCGCAGCCGCGCCGCCAGCGTGTCGCGGTCCTGCCCTCGCGTCCAGCCGGCGAGCGCCGCCTCGAGATCGTCCTCGTGCGCCTTCCGCCCGGCCAGCGTCGCGAAGCGCGGTTCGTCGATCGCCGCCATCGCCGCGAGCGTGGACCAGTCGGCGTCCGTGAGGACGGCGATCGAGACCCAGCGATCGGTGCCGGCGCAGGGGAAGAAGCCGTGCGGTGCGGCGTCGGCGCGCCGGTTGCCCGGCACCGCCGGCTGCCGCCCGGAGAAGGCGGCCTCCAGGAAGGGCTGGACCATCGTCATGGCCAGGCATTCGATCTGCGAGAGGTCGATGTACATGCCCTCGCCGGTTACCTCGCGCCGGTCGAGCGCATAGAGGACGGCGGCCAGCGCATGGGTCGCGGCGTTGGGGTCGCCGAGCCCGACGTTCATGGCGCCTTCGGGTCCAGCGCCGGGATAGCCGATCAGCGTCTCCAGCCCGACGAAGCTCGACATCACCGGCGCGTAGGCGCGCATGTCGGCGAGCGGCCCGAACTGGCCGGCGGCCGACATCGAGGCCATGACGATGCGGGGATTGCAGGCCTTGAGCCGGTCGTAGCCGAGGCCGGCGCGATCGAGCGCCCCGGGGCTGAGATTCTCCACCACCACGTCGCTGATCGCGACCAGTCGGCGGAGCAGGTCGCAGGCGCGCTCGTCCTTGAGATTGAGCGTGATGCTGCGCTTGCCGTGGTTGGTCTGGTGGAACATCGGCGAGAGCTCGATCGACGGTCCTTCGACCGGCTTGCCGTCGCGCAGCGGCCGGCCGCGCATCCGCGTGCTGTCGAGGCGCTTGCCGTGCTCGACCTTGATCACCTCGGCGCCGAACTCGCCGAGGATGGTGGCGACCAGCGGCCCCGACCAGACCCAGCCGAGATCGAGCACCCGGATGCCGGCGAGCGGTCCTGGTTCCATCACGCCGCTCCCTCGCGCGTCGCTGCCGCGCTGCGATCGTTGTGCTCGCCCAGGCGCGGCGCCCGACCATGGTGGAAGGCCGGCCCGGACGTCGGGCTGCGCTCGGGCCGGAAGCGGAACGGCATGTCCCAGGCGGGCATCGGCTGCCCCGTGCCGTCGGCGACGGTGCGCAGGAAGCCGCGGTCGGCGAACTGCGGCGTCTCGCGCACCTCCGCCATCGTGCGCAGTGGCGCCATGGGGATGCCGAACTCGCCGGCGATGCGGATCAGGTCGGCCCGCCTATGGCGCAGCAGCCAGGGCCCGACCAGTGCATCGACCTCGTCGGGATAGCTGGTGCCCATGGCGCGCAGGTCCTGGTAGCGCGGCTCCTGCGCCCAGGCGGGATCGCCCATCGCGGCCACGAGGCGGGCCCATTCCGCGCGCGAGCGGCCGATCAGGCAGACCGCCCCGTCCTTGCAGGGGAGGATCGTGTACGGGTAGACGCCGCCCGACCCGTAGGCGCGGTTGCCGGCACGCCGCCATTGCAGCCCGTGCGACACGTACATGATTCCGTTCGCGCCGGCGTAGCTGGCGAGCACGTCGGCCATGGCGACGTCGACATGCTGGCCGCGTCCGGTCCGCCGGCGATGGAACAGCGCCAGCCATGTCGCTGCCGCGAGATTGATGCCGGCCTGATACTCGCCCTGCAGGAAGGGCAGGATCAGCGGCTCGCGCTCCGGCCGGCCGATGGCCCAGGCGATGCCGCTGATCGCGAACGCGTCCAGCTCGGCGGCGGGCAGCTCGGCATAGGGGCCGGCATCGCCGAAGATCGTCGTGGTGGCGACGACGAGGCGCGGGTAGGACCGCGCCAGGCTCGCATGGTCGAGGCCGCGCTGCCGGCGCAGCGGGAAGGGCAGGTTGGTCACCAGCACGTCGGCGTCCGCCAGCAGCCGGTGCAGGCCGGCGATGCCCTCGGCCGTGGCGATGTCGAGCGTCACGCTCGCCTTACCCTCGTTCAGGAAGACGAAGAGGCCGGAGCGCTCGGGATCGGGGACGCCCTCGGGGAAGGGGCCGACGCGGCGCGACGAATCGCCGTCGGGCGGCTCCACCTTGACGACCTCGGCGCCGAGCCTGGCGAAGAGCCGGCCGCAATAGGGACCGGAGATCATGTCGCCGAGCTCGACGACGCGCAGGCCGGGTCGCGGCAGTGCCTCGTTGTCGGTCACGTTGCGGCTCTCCCAGGGACCAGCGGCATGGCGCGGGGAACCGTATGTGGCAGTCAGAAATCAGTCAATTAGACACATATATGGACAAGCACGACGCTCACTCCCGGCGCCCGGCGGGGATCTGCCGCGCGAGGCCGAGGGCGATGCCGCACGCCGCGGCGAGCAGCGCGATCATCAGGTAGGCCGTCCGGTAGCTGTCGGCGGCCGCGATGGTGACGCCGAACAGCGACGGGATCACCAGCACGCCCGCGAACATCACGGCCGAGCCGAGGCCGGTCGCCTCGGTCCGCCGGTCGCCGCCGATGCGCGCGTACTCGGCATAGGCGATGCCGGTGAAGCCGCTCGCGCTCGCGCCGGCGACGGCGCCGACGAGGAAGATCGACCAGGCCGGCCAGCCGGCGCCGAACTGGCCCGTGGCGATGGCGGCCGCCGCCATCACCAGGCCCTGGAGGGCGAGCAGCAGCCGCGCCGGGACCAGGCGGTCGGCGATCCAGCCCCAGATCGGGCGGCTGACCGCGCCGGAGATCTGGTAGACCGCGAGGGTCTGTCCGGCGCGGATCAGGTCGAAGCCGGTCGCGGCGGTGAGGTGGACCGTCATGAAGGCGATGAAGCAGAGCTGCAGCCCGGAATAGACGAAGCAGGCGACCGACAGCGCGCGCAGCTCGATCCGCTCGCCCAGCAGCCGGAACGGCAGCAGCCAGGCGCCGGTCGCCAGCGGCTGCCGCGGGTCGCGGTCGGAGTCCCAGCGCCGTCGCGGAATCTGGAGGAGGGCCAGCAGGGCGACGACCGGCACGACCTGCACGATCAGCGCCCAGCGCCACCCCGCGGCCAGCACGATCGGCGGCACGATCAGGCCGCTCAGGATGCCGCCCAGCGGCACGCCGATCTGGCGGATGGAGATGACGAGGTTCAGCGTCCGCTTCGCGGTGCGCGGCAGCAGCAGATGGGCGGCGACCGGCGCCGTCGCGCCGTAGCCGCAGCCGAGCAGCACGGCGGCCAGCGCCAGCATGCCGACGGAGCCGCCGCCGGCGGCGGCGACCAGCATGACCACGACCGCGACGAGGACGGCCTGGCCGACGCGCACCGCGCCGAAGCGGCGGATCAGCACCGGCGAGAGCACGGCCGAGAGGATGCCGACGCCGTAGACCATCGAAACGAAGAAGCCGACCAGCGCGGGCTCGACGTCGAGGTCGCGCGCGATCGCGGGTGCAGCGGCCGGCACGGTGAACGCCGCCATCGTGGCCAGCGTCTGCAGGGCCAGCGTCGCCACCAGCTCGGCGAGCGGCAGGCCGGCCCGGTCCTCGTCCCTTCCGGCCGTGGCGGCCTCCCGCCGGAACCGCCGGGTTTCCCTAGGGTCGCGTCGGCAGCTCGACGACGCCGCGGCCGAGAACGGAGAGCTCGCCGTCCTGGTTGTGCGCGGCCTGCTCGATCTCGACGAGGTGGCGGCCATCCTCGACGTACTTGCGCTTCACCGCGCCGGTGAAGAACAGGATGTCGCCCTCCGGGTTGTGGCGCCGGATCTTGCAGCTCGCCTGCCGCAGGAAGCCGTCGTCGCCCATCCAGTTCGTCAGGTGATGGGTCAGCCAGGAGCAGCGTTCCGGCCCGTAGTCGTAGGCGCCGGGGGCGCCGACCTTGTGCGCGAACTCCTCTTCCCAGTGGACGCGCTCGGGACAGTCGGGGATGCCGAAGCGGTTCTTGATGCCGAGGCCGGGGTGGCGGTCGGCCTGGCGCCACGCCAGCTTGTTGGCGCGGATGTAGAGGCCGCCCCAGCCCTGGGCGAAGGCGATGAAGCCGGTCACCGTCATCGGCCCCTTCAGCATCCGCGGGAGCGCCTCGCCCTCCGACACATCCTCCCAGTAGCGCGGCGTGGCGCCTCGCACCTCTTCCTTGCGGTAGAGGTCGAAGGCCGCGGCGAGCTCCTCGTCCGAGTAGCGCCGCGGTGCCCGCGCCCTGACCTCGGTGTACTTGGTGCCCTGCTCGCGCGCCATGTCGCGGTCGGTGCGGAAGCACCAGCTGTCGGCCTCGGCCACGAGGTCGCCCGACTGGTTGTGGAAGTTCACGCGATAGATCTGCTGGATCGCCCGCCCGGCGAACTTCGTCTGGTGCTCGACCAGATCCTTCAGCCATGCCTCGGTCGTGATCTCGTCGTTGCGGCGGACCGGCTTGTGCCAGGTCCAGTCCGCCCCGGCCCACATGGCGTGGACGCCCGCGAGGCCACCGACATAGCCCGAGATGATCCGGCTCGTCGCGAAGAGGAAGCTCGGCAGCGCCACGATCCCGCCGTAGCGCGTCGCCGCCGCGTAGTCGGGCTCGCACCACAGGGGATTGTCGTCACCGATCCCATGCGCGTAGTGACGGATGTTGTCGCGCGTCGCCTCATGGCACCAGGGCTCCGGCATCTCGCCGATCTTCACGCCGATCCGGCGGCGCAGATCGTCCAGGCCTTCCTCGGTGATCTTGGGAAACTGGCGTAGGTTCTCTGCTTGCATCGTCGTTCCTGGCGCCTGCCGTGCGTCCGGACATCCATGCCTGCGAGAATCGCCATTGTCAATGTGCACGCCATGTTGCATAAGGACAATGAGCGCTGGACCTCCGGAAGATGATGCCCGCCACCGGCCGCCCGCCATTCCCGCCCGCTCGATCCGCCGACCGGCGCGCCCGCCAGGTCCCGGCCGTGACCCGCGCCGTGGCGATCCTGCGCCTCCTGGGCAAGAGCGACGAGCCGGTCGGCGTCAATGCGATCGCGCGGGCCCTCGGCCTCGTTCCCAGCACCTGCCTGCACATCCTGCGCGCCCTCGTCTCCGAGGGTCTGGTGGCGGTCGACCCCGATACCAAGCGCTACGGCCTCGACGCCGGCATCCTGACGCTGGCGCGCTCGGTGATGCGGCGCAACGGCTTCGCCGACGTGGTCCAGCCGGTGCTCGACGAGCTGTCGCAGCGCCACGCGGTGACCGCCATCGGGGTCCAGGTGGTCGGGCTGAAGCACATGGTGGTGGTGGCGATCTCGCGCTCCGACCTGCCGCTGCGCATCCATGTCGACATCGGTAGCCGCTTTCCCGCGCTCATCAGCGCGACCGGCCGCTGCTTCGCGGCCTTCGGCGACCATGGCTGGGCCGCGCTCGAGAAGCAGTTCCACAAGCTGCGCTGGGACCATCCGCCGGCGTTCGCGGCGTGGCGGGCCGAGGTCGAGCAGGCGCGTGCGCGCGGCTACGCCGTCGATGCCGGCGCGTATATCCGCGGCGTGACGATCGTCGCCATCCCGATCCTCGACCATGCCGCCCTGATGACCCACTCGATCGTCGCGGTCGGCGTCTCCGAGCAGATGGCGCGCGTCGGCATCGCCGAGCTGGCGGGCGAGATGCGCACGCTGGGCGCCGGCGTGGCCGAGCGGCTGGGAGGACACTGAGCCGGACCGTCGAGCGGCGAGCCGGGCGCAGATCCGGGCGAATGC
>JADZBA010000235.1 GCA_020852355.1 Alphaproteobacteria bacterium | reverse complement strand
TCGACACGCTGACCCAGCGCGAGGTGCTCGACCTCATGGTCGACCTGACGCGCGACAACGGCACCGCCGTCATCCTGATCACCCACAATCTCGGCCTGGTGTCGCGCTACGCCGCGCGTGCGGTGGTAATGGAGCGCGGCAAGGTCGTCGAGGCGGGCAGCGCGCGCGACATCCTGCTGCGGCCGCAGCAGCACTACACGCAGACGCTGGTCGGCGCCCTGCCGCGGCGCGGCCCGGCGCGGCCGGTCCCCGCCGCCGCCGCACCCATCGTCTCGGTGCGCGACCTCGAGGTCGTGTTCCCCGGCCGCCGGCGGATGTTCCACGCGTCGGCGCCGGTGCATGCGGTGAAGGGCGTCAGCATCGACGTGCGCCCGGGCGAGGTGCTGGCCGTCGTCGGCGGCAGCGGCTCGGGCAAGACGACGCTCGGCCGGGCCATCCTCGGCCTGGTGCCGGCCAGGGCCGGCCTCATCCGCTTCGCCGGCTCCGACATCGCCGCCGGCGACCGCGCCGCCATGCACCGCTTCCGGCTGGCGTGCCAGCTCGTCTTCCAGGACCCCTACTCCTCGCTCGACCCGCGGATGCGCGTCGGGCCGATCGTCGCCGAGCCGCTGCGTCACGAGCCGGCGCTGGACGCTCGCGGCAAGGAGGCGCGCGTCGCCGAGGTGCTGCAGGAGGTCGGCCTCGCGGGCTTCGCCCAGCGCCATCCGCACGAGCTCTCGGGCGGCCAGCGCCAGCGCGTGGCGATCGCCCGGGCGCTGGTCCGCCGTCCCGCCTTCGTCGTCGCCGACGAGCCGGTGTCGGCCCTCGACATGACCATCCAGCAGCAGGTGCTGACCCTGCTGCAGCGCCTGCAGGAGCAGCGCGGCTTCGCCTGCCTCTTCATCTCCCACGACCTCGCCGCCGTCGCCCAGATCGCCGACCGCGTCGCCGTCATGCAGTCGGGCCTGGTGGTCGAGGAAGGCACGCGCGACGAGATCTTCGATCGGCCGCGCCATCCCTACACGAAGGACCTGCTCGCCGCTTCGCCCAGGATCGACGAGCTGGCGGCGTAGGGCGGGTCCTACGCGACGGCGCGGCGCCGCGCGTCGGTGGACGCGATGTAGATCCCCGCCGCAACCGCCGCGACGCCGATCACCAGGTCGAGGCCGATCGGCTCGTCCAGCAGCCAGGCGGCGAGCAGCGAGGCGGCGATCGGGTTGACGGTGATCGCCGCCGCCGCCCGGGTCGGCGTGGTGCGGCGCAGCGCGAAGACCCAGCACCAGGACGAGACGGCGCCGCCGACCACGGCGAGATAGAGGATCGCGGTCCATTGCGGTCCGTCGAAGGCGCCCATCGCCGCGAAGCCGCCGCGCGCCGCCGCGATCGCGACCAGCCCGGCGGCGCCCAGCCCCATGCTTGCGGTGACGAATCCCAGCGGATCGGAGCGGCCGATGAAGGGCCGCGACCAGACATTGTAGAGCGTCATGCAGAGCGCGGCGGCGACCATCAGCAGGTCGCCGCGCCAGGCGCCGGCCGGGGCGGCGGGCAGGCCGCCGACCAGCGCCACCGCCACCCCGGCGGTGGCGATCAGCACGCCCGTCGTCTTGCGCCAGGACAGCCGCTCCGCCCCGTGCAGGGCGGCCACCACCATGGTCAGGAGCGGCATCACCGAGAGGCACAGCGTGCCGCGTCCTGCCGTCGTGTAGGCGAGCGCCGAGTTGTAGGTGACGTAGAATCCCACATACATCATGGCGCCGAGGCCGGCGGCGGCGGCCCAGTCGCGCCCCCGCGGCCAGCGGCAGTGCAGCAGCAGCGCCAGCGGCAGCAAGCAGAGGAAGCCCAGGCCGAAGCGCGCGGCGGCGAGCGCCACCGGATCGATGGCGCCGACGATGTAGCGGGTGACGGCGCCGGCCATCCCGGCTGTCGCCGTCGAAGTGACCGCGGCGGCGATCCCGACGCCCTCCCTCACGGAAGGCGACGTCCGGGGCGGCGCGGGCGGATCGGTCCGCCGGCGCGAAGGGGCTGGGCGATGGCAATCTCCGGAAGGGATGCTGCAGTGCGGTAGAGCGATCCTAGACGCTTCGCCGCGGCTGCAGAACCCAAAGAAGCGGGATCGGTGTAGATAGGAAGGCGCGGTCCGACCGGCCGCGGGGAGATGTCGCAGGCATGGTCCGGAAGTCGGCCGCTTCGCGCGGCGGGAAGCCGCGCCCCGACCCCGCCCACCGCCCGCCGGAGGCGCGGCTGGAGGCGGCGATCGGGCGCGCGGTCAGGGCCATGCGGGCCCGGCACGCGCTCACTCTCGACGCGCTGGCGCGCCGCGCCGGCCTGTCGGTCGGCATGCTCTCCAAGATCGAGAACGGCCGCACCTCGCCCTCGCTCGCCACCATCCAGGCGCTGGCCGACGCCCTCGGCGTGCCGGTCACCGCCTTCCTGCGCGACTACGAGGAGCAGCGCGACGCCGTCTTCGTGCCCGCCGGGCAAGGGCTCACCATCGAGCGCCGCGGCACCCGGGCGGGGCACCAGTACCAGCTCCTCGGCCACGGCATCGGCAAGCGCGTCGCGGTCGAGCCCTACCTCATCACGCTGACCGCGGACTCCGACGTCTTTCCCGTCTTCCAGCATGCGGGGCAGGAGTTCATCCACATGCTGGCGGGCGAGGTCGTCTATCGCCACGGCGCCAAGACCTGGCTGCTGCGCCCCGGCGACTCGCTGTTCTTTGACGCCGACGCGCCGCACGGCCCGGACGAGCTCCGCCGCCTGCCGATCCGCTTCCTCTCGGTCATCGTGTACGAGCGCGATGACGGTCGTTAGTTTCCTGGAGAGAAAATTTCTTTCTCACCATTGATCCGCCACGGGCCGGCCGGTACACTGTCCGCCATGTGCGGAATCGTCGGACTGTTCCTGAAGAACGAGGCGCTGCGCCCGCTGCTCGGCGGCTGGCTGGCGCGCATGCTGGTGGAGATGGGCGATCGCGGGCCGGACAGCGCCGGCTTCGCCGTCTACCGCCGCCCGGCGCCCGAGGGCGCGGTCAAGATCACCCTCTTCCATCCCGACCCGGCCTTCGCCTGGGCGGCCCTCGCCGAGGGGTTCGCCGCCGGTCTCGGCTGCCGGGCGGCGGCCGAGCGGCGGGGCAACCATGCGGTGCTGACGGCCGACGTCGACGAGGCCGCGGCGCGCGCCTGGATCGCCGCCCACCATCCCGAGTTGCGGGTGATGGGCTTCGGGCAGCGCATCGAGGTCTTCAAGGACATGGGCGGCCCGGCCGCGGTCGCCGAGCGCTTCGGCCTCGCCGGCATGGACGGCACGCACGCGCTCGGCCATACGCGCATGGCGACCGAGAGCGCCGTCACCACCGAGCACTCCCACCCGTTCGCGGTCGGCGCCGAGCTCTGCCTGGTGCACAACGGCTCGTTGTCGAACCACAACAGCCTGCGCCGCAACCTGGCGCGCCACGGCATCCGCTTCGACACCGACAATGACAGCGAGGTCGCGGCCGGCTACTTCGCGCACCAGATGCAGCAGGGCGCCTCGCTCGCCGAGGCGATGGAGGCCGGGCTGGCCGACCTCGACGGTTTCTACACCTTCGCGGTCGGCACCCGCGACGGCTTCGCCGTGCTGCGCGACCCGATCGCCTGCAAGCCCGCGATCCTGGCGGAGACCGACGACTGGGTGGCGATGGGCTCGGAATGGAAGGCGATCGCACCCCTGCCGGGCGCCGAGCGCGCCACGGTGTGGGAGCCGAAGCCCGCCACCGTGTATGCCTGGGGCCGCGCTTGATCACGGTCGATCTCGATGCGACCGAGGTCCGCGAGCTCAACCACCGCCTCCACCACCTGCCGGCCGACACCAACGAGCGCCTCTGGCGCGTCGTCAACCCGCGCGGCAAGCATGCGCTGTTGGCCGGCCTCGACCGCCCGGTCGCCGTCACCATCGAGGGCCATGTCGGCTACTACTGCGCCGGCATGAACCAGGAGGCGGAGGTCATCATCGACGGCCATGCCGGCGTGGGCGTGGCGGAGAACATCATGTCGGGCACGGTGCGCGTGCGCGGCAACGCCTCGCAGGCGGCGGCCGCCTCGGGACAGGGCGGGCTCGTCGTCATCGAGGGCGACGCCAGTGCGCGCTGCGGCATCTCGATGAAGGGTGTCGACATCGTGGTCGGCGGCTCGGTCGGCCACATGAGCGCCTTCATGGCCCAGACGGGCCGCCTCGTGGTGTGCGGCGATGCCGGCGCCGATCTCGGCGATTCGCTCTACGAGGCGGCGATCTACGTCCAGGGCGCGGTCGCGGGGCTGGGGGCCGACTGCGAGGAGCAGCCGATGACCGACGCCGACCGCGCCGCCGTCGCCGATCTGCTGGCCCGCGCCGGCCTGCCGGGCGATCCGGCCCGCTTCCGCCGCTACGGCTCGGCGCGCCGGCTCTACCATTTCCACGTCGACCACGCGGATCAGTACTGAGCATGACCACCGGCACCCCGCCGCTGCGCCCGTCGGCCACCTTCCCGCCCGAGACGATCCACGAGATCCAGCGGGCGGCGGCCGAGGGCATCTACGAGATCCGCGGCTTCGGCACGAAGCGCCGGCTGCCCTCCTTCGACGACCTCGTGCTGCTCGGCGCCTCGATCTCGCGCTATCCGCTGGAGGGCTATCGCGAGCGCTGTGCCACCGACGTCGTGATCGGCAGCCGCTTCGCGAAGAAGCCGCTGCACCTCAAGATTCCGATCACCATTGCCGGCATGAGCTTCGGCGCCCTGTCGGCGACGGCGAAGACCGCGCTCGGGCGGGCGGCCACCGCGATGGGCACCTCGACGACGACCGGCGACGGCGGCATGACCGACGAGGAACGGGCGGCATCCGAGACCCTGGTCTACCAGGTCCTGCCGTCGCGCTACGGCCTCAACCCGAACGACCTGCGCCGCGCCGATGCGATCGAGGTGGTGGTCGGTCAGGGTGCCAAGCCCGGCGGCGGCGGCATGCTGCTCGGCCAGAAGATCACCGAGCGCGTCGCCGGCATGCGCCGGCTGCCCGCCGGGATCGACCAGCGCAGCGCCTGCCGCCACCCGGACTGGACCGGCCCCGACGACCTCGCCATCAAGATCCAGGAGCTGCGCGAGATCACCGACTGGGAGAAGCCGATCTACGTCAAGGTCGCCGCCGCGCGACCGCGCTACGATGTCCAGCTCTCGGTCAAGTCCGGTGCCGACGCCATCGTGCTCGACGGCATGCAGGGCGGCACCGGCGCCACCCAGGACGTCTTCATCGAGCATGTCGGCATCCCGACGCTGCCGGCGCTGCGCGAGGCGGTGGAGGCCCTGCAGGAGCTCGACATGCACCGCAAGGTGCCGCTGATCATCTCCGGCGGCATCCGGTCGGGCGCGGACGTCGCCAAGGCGCTCGCCATGGGCGCGGACGCGGTCTCGATCGGCTCGGCGGCGCTGGTGGCGCTGGACTGCAACCGGCCGATCCATCTCGCCGACTACGCGGCCCTGGGCACCGCACCCGGCTATTGCCACCATTGCCAGACCGGGCGCTGCCCGGTCGGCATCGCGACCCAGGATCCCGCGCTCGAGGCCCGCCTCGACGTCGAGGCGGCGGCGCGGCGCGTGCGCAACTACCTGTCGACGATGGTGCTGGAGGCGCAGACCCTGGCGCGGGCGTGCGGCAAGTCGCATCTCCACAACCTCGAGCCCGAGGATCTTGCCGCCCTGACCATCGAGGCGGCGGCGATGGCGGGGGTGCCGCTGGCCGGGACGGGGTGGATTCCCGGGCGCTGAGGCGGCAGGCTGGCATGGGCGTCGCATCCGTGCGGCGGGCCCGACGCGACGAAGGGGGGACGGCAGTGGCGGCGAAGAAGAGCGACCTCGCGGCGATCGCGAAGGACCGCGGCATCCGGTATTTCCTCATCGCTTATGTCGACCTGTTCGGTGCGACGCGGGCGAAGCTGGTGCCGGCCGCGGCGATCGGCGGCATGCAGTCGGCCGGCGCGGGCTTCGCCGGCTTTGCGACCCATCTCGACATGTCGCCGGCCGACGCCGATATGTTCGCCGTGCCCGATCCGGCCAGCCTCATGGTGCTGCCCTGGAAGCCCGAGGTCGGCTGGCTCGCCGCCGACCTGTGGATGGACGGCAGGCCGATCGACGGCACGCCGCGCGTCCTGCTGAAGCGCCTGCTGGCGGACGGCCTCGCCCGGGGCTACCGCATGCGCACCGGCGTCGAGTGCGAGTTCTTCCTGCTGTCGTCCGACGGCAAGACGATCGGCGATGCCCAGGACGGCGCCGACAAGCCCTGCTACGACCAGCAGGCGCTGATGCGCCGCTACGACGTGATCCGCGCGATCTGCGACGGCATGCAGGATCTCGGTTGGGGGCCCTACCAGAACGACCACGAGGACGCCAACGGCCAGTTCGAGATGAACTGGCAGTACGACGACGCCCTGACCACCGCCGACCGGCACGTGTTCTTCAAGTTCATGGCCCGCTCGATCGCCGAGGCGCACGGGCTGCGTGCGACCTTCATGCCCAAGCCGTTCGCGCATCTCACCGGCTCGGGCTGCCACGCCCATGTGTCGCTGTGGGACCCGGCCGGCAAGCGGAACCTCTTCCACGATCCCAAGGGCGAGCTCGGCCTGTCGGGCGACGCCTATCATTTCCTCGGCGGCGTGCTGCAGCACGCCAGCGACCTCTGCGTCCTCTTCGCGCCGACGGTGAACAGCTACAAGCGCCTCAACGCGCCGAACACGCGCTCGGGCGCCACCTGGTCGCCCAACACCGTCACCTACGGCGGCAACAACCGCACCCACATGGTGCGCATCCCCGACGCCGACCGCTTCGAGCTCAGGCTGATGGACGCCGCCGTGAACCCCTATCTCGGCCAGGCCGCGATCCTGGCGGCGGGTCTCGACGGCATCGCCGAGCGGCGCGATCCGGGCAAGCGCCTCGACGTGAACATGTACCGCGACGGCCACAAGGTTAAGGGCGTCCGGCGGCTGCCGCTCTACCTGATCGACGCCATCCGCCTGTTAGAGAAGAGCGCCTTCGCGCGGGCGGCCTTCGGGGCGGAGTTCGTCGCGAGCTATGCCCGGCTCAAGACCGCCGAATGGGACGACTACGCCCGCAGCCTGACCGAATGGGAGCGGCGCAACACGCTGGACGCATGACGCGCCATCCTTGACCATCGGGGCGAACGGATGGACTCTGGACTTCCCTCATCGATCGGTCAGGGAGTAAGTCGATGACGCACTCCGTCGCGGTGAGCTTCGCCCTCTTGCTGTGCGCCGTGGCGCTCGGCGCCGTGCTGGCGCCCGCATCGGCGCAATTCGCCGGCGCCACCTGCGTCACCCGCGTCGGCACCTGCATCGTGCCGGCGATCCCGCGCGGCTCGGTCTGCTTCTGCGGCTCGGTCCAGGGGATCATCCCCTAGAGGGTCGCCCGCTTCAGCAGCTCGTCTCGATGGCGATCGTAATCTTGTGGCGCAGCTCGGCGACGCCCTCGTTCGTCCAGACGCGCAGGCTGACCGGGATGCTGGTGCCGTGGGTCTTCGCGT
>JADZBA010000234.1 GCA_020852355.1 Alphaproteobacteria bacterium | reverse complement strand
CGTCACCGGCGTGACGGCGGAGGAGGAGTTCGCGACGCCGGTGCGGGCGCTGCACCTGACCGACGCCCAGCAGCTCGCCAGGGAGCGGCCGATCGACATCGCGTTCGTGTGCGTCAAGTCCTACGACACCGAATGGGCGACCATGCTGATCCGGCAGTACCTGGCGCCGGGCGGCTTCGTCGTGTCGCTGCAGAACTGCATGAACGAGGAGCGCATCGCGGGGATCGTCGGCTGGGGCCGCACCGTCGGCTGCATCGCCTCGAAGATCTCGGTCGAGCTGCACGCCCCGGGCGCGGTGCGCCGCGGCGTCGAGAAGGGCGGCGCCTCCTACACGATCTTCCGGGTCGGCGAGGTCCATGGCCGCATCACCGACCGGGTCGAGGAGGTGCGCCGGCTGGTGGCGCTCTCCGACAGCGCCAAGACGACCCCCAACCTGTGGGGCGAGCGCTGGTCGAAGCTGGTGGCGAACTCCATGCAGAACGGCCTGTCCGCCTGCACCGGCCTGTCGGGCAATCAGATGATGCGCATCGACGCGATCCGCCGGTTCGCTGTGCGCCTCGGCAGCGAGGCGATCCGCGTCGGCCAGGCGCAGGGCTACACGCTGGAGGACATCCTGCGCATCCCGCCCGAGACGCTGGCGCGGGCGGGCGAGGGCGACGGCGCCGCCCTGGCCACGGCGGAGGAGCAGCTCCTGTCGGGCGCCAAGAAGCAGTCGGAGACCCAGCGCCCCTCGATGGGCCAGGACATGATGAAGGGCCGGCGGACCGAGATCACCTTCCTCAACGGCTTCGTCGTCGACAAGGGCAGGGAGGTCGGCATCGAGGCGCGCGCCAACGCCGCCCTCACCGACATCGTCCAGCGCGTCGAGCGCGGTGAGATCCCCGCCGATCCCAGGCACATCATCGATCTCAGGCTGAACTGAGCCGTCGGCCCCATCGCCGTCCTGACCGGCGGTGAGGGGCTCCCTCTCCGGAACGCTTCCATCGCCGCCGCGTTGTCGAGGCGCCGGGCCGTGCGGGCGCGTCCGGCCGTCGGCCGCCGGAAAGAGGGAGAAGCCGTGCATCGTCGCGATCTGCTGGCCGCGGGGCTCGCCATGCCGTTCATCCTGAGCGCGCGGCAGGTCGCAGCACCCGCCGCGGCCGCCGTGGCGGAGCCGTTCGACCCGGAGACCGTGCGCCGGATCGCGCGCGCCCTGGCCGAGAAGCCCTATGCCCCGGCGCGGCCCAACTTGCCGGGCGCGCTCGCCGATCTCTCCTACGACGGGTACCGCGCGATCCGTTTCGACCCGAAACGCGCGCTGTGGCGGTCCGACCGGCTGCCCTTCGAGGCGCAGTTCTTTCATCGCGGCTTCATCTACAAGGACCGCGTGGCGGTGCACGAGGTGGTGGACGGCAAGGCGATGCCGATCGCCTACGATCCCGGCCTCTTCGAGTTCGGCCGGTCGCCGCGCGCGGACGACCCCGAACTGGGCTTCGCCGGATTCCGGCTGCACGCGCCCATGAACCGGCCCGACTACTACGACGAGGTCTGCGCCTTCCTCGGCGCCAGCTACTTCCGCGCCGTGGCCAAGCAGCAGATCTACGGCCTGTCGGCGCGCGCCCTCGCGATCAAGACAGCGGAGCCGGGCGGCGAGGAGTTCCCGCTGTTCACCGCCTTCTGGCTGGAGCGGCCGGCGCCGCAGGCGAGCGCCATCACCGTGCATGCGCTGCTGGACAGCCGCAGCGCGACCGCCGCCTACCGCTTCGTGGTGCGGCCCGGCGACGCGACGATCTTCGACGTCGAGGCGGCGATCTATCCGCGCGTCGACATTCCGAAGGCGGGAATAGCGCCGCTGACCAGCATGTTCCACTTCGCCGCCAACGATCGCGTCGGCGTCGACGACTTCCGGCCGGCCGTGCACGACAGCGACGGACTGTCGATGTGGACCGGCCGCGGCGAGCAGATCTGGCGGCCGCTCGCCAATCCCGGCGAGTTGCAGGTCAGCGCCTTCGGCGACGCGAACCCCCGCGGCTTCGGCCTGATGCAGCGCCAGCGGGACTTCAGCTTCTACAAGGACCTGGAGGCGCGCTACGACAAGCGTCCCAGCCTCTGGGTCGAGCCGCTCGGCGACTGGGGCGAGGGCGCGGTGCATCTCGTCGAGATCCCGACGGACCGCGAGATCCACGACAACATCGTCGCCTTCTGGCGCCCGCGCGAGCCGCTGCGCGCCAAGGCCGAGCACGTCTTCGCCTACCGGCTGCACTGGTGCTGGACCAGCCCCTGGACCAGCGACCTCGCGAAATTCGCGGAAACCGCGGTCGGGGGCGCCGGTGACGACGGCAAGGTCCGCCTCTTTGTGCTGGAAGCGGTGGGTGAGCGCCTGAAGGCCCTGTCGGCGGAGGCGAGACCGCGCGTCGAGGTCACTGCCGACAAGGGCAAGGTGCGCAACGTCGTCGGCCTGCCCAATCCGGAGACCGGGGGCTGGCGCATCGGCTTCGAGCTGGTGCCGGAGGGGGCGACCGCGGTGGAGCTGCGCGCGCGGCTGACGGTCGACGCCACGGCCGCGTCGGAGACATGGCTCTACCGATGGACGACATGAGCCTGGATGCGGTCGCGCGCGGACATCCGGGCCGGCCGCCGCCGCGGGCCGCGTTGCCCGCGGCGTCGCCGCTCGCCATGCCGCGCCAGGGCCTGTGGACGCGCGGCGGGCCGGACGCGCCGCGCGCCGCGGGGTACAGCGGGGTGGCGTGGACGCGGGGACTGGTGATCGGCACGGCGGTCGCCGCGACGATCGGCGCCGCGCTGGAGATGCTCTACGTGCTCGAGGTCGGCGGCCTGACGATCCTGGAAGCGTCGATCCTCGTGCTGTTCGTGGCGCTGTTCGCGTGGATCGCCCTGGCCTTCACGAGCGCGGTCGCGGGGTTCGTAGCGATGGTCGGCGGCGGCGGGCGCCCGCTCGGCATCGCCACCGCCGGACCATTGCCCGCGGTCGGGGTCCGCACCGCCATCCTGATGCCGGCCTACAACGAGTCGCCGGTGCGCGTGATGGCCGGGCTCCAGGCGATCCACGATTCCCTGGCGGAGACCGGCGCGCTCGACCGCTTCGACTTCTTCATCCTCAGCGACACGACCGATCCCGAGATCTGGATCGCAGAGGAGGCCGCCTTCCTGGCGCTGCGCGCGCGCACCGGCGGCCACGATCGCATCTTCTACCGGCGTCGGCCGAAGAACGTCGAGCGCAAGGCCGGCAACATCGCCGACTGGGTGACGCGCTTCGGCGGCGCCTATCCGCAGATGCTGGTGCTCGACGCCGACAGCGTCATGACCGGCGACGCGATCGTGCGGCTGGCGGCGGCGATGGAGGCGCATCCCCGGGTCGGCCTCATCCAGACGCTGCCCATGCTGGTCGCCGGCGAGACCCTGCTGGCGCGCATGCAGCAGTTCGCCGGCCGCGTCTACGGGCCGCTGATCGCCCATGGCATCGCGACCTGGCATGGCGGCGAGGGCAATTACTGGGGGCACAACGCGATCATCCGGACGCGCGCCTTCGCCGAGGCGGCGGGCCTGCCGCATCTCGCGGGCCGCAAGCCGTTCGGCGGGCACGTGCTGAGCCACGACTTCGTCGAGGCGGCCCTGCTGCGGCGGCGCGGCTGGACGGTGCACATGGCGCCCGCCCTCGCCGGCAGCTACGAGGAGGGCCCGCCGTCGCTCACCGACCTCGCGGTCCGCGACCGGCGCTGGTGCCAGGGCAATCTGCAGCACGCGGCGATCCTGCCGGCGCGCGGCCTGCACTGGGTCAGCCGGCTGCATCTGCTGATGGGCATCGGCTCCTACGTCACCGCCCCGATGTGGCTGCTGTTCCTGTGCGTCGGCATGCTGGTGTCGCTGCAGGCGCGCTTCATCCGGCCGGAGTACTTCCCGGCCGAGTTCTCGCTGTTCCCGCAGTGGCCGGCCCAGGACCCGGTGCGCGCCATGTGGGTCTTCGCCGGAACGATGGGCCTGTTGCTGGCCCCGAAGCTGCTGGCCTACGTCGCCCTGCTGCTCGATCCCGCCGCGCGGCGCGGCTGCGGCGGCGCCGTCCGCGCCTTCGCGAGCGTCGTGGTCGAGACGGTCCTGGCCGGGCTCCTCGCGCCGGTGACCATGCTGGGGCAGTCGGTCGCCGTGCTGTCGATCCTGATGGGGCGCGATTCCGGCTGGCAGCCGCAGCGGCGCGACGACGGTGCCTTTCCGCTGCGCCAGGTCGCCCGGCGCTACGCTCTCCATACCGTCACGGGGCTGATCCTGGGCGCCGGCGCCTACGCGGTGTCGCCGGCGCTCTTCCTGTGGATGTCGCCGGTGGCGGTCGGGCTGGCGCTGGCGATCCCGCTCGCCGCCGTCACCGGCACGCGCCGGGCGGGACGCGCCCTCCGTCGTGCCGGGCTGCTGCTGACGCCGGAGGAGCGCCGGCCACCGGCGGTGCTGGCGCGCGCGATCGGGCTGCGCCGTGAGCTCGAGCGGCGCGGACCGGGGCCGGCGGAGAGCGTGCGCCGCCTCTTCGAGGATCGCGATCTGCTCGACGCCCATCGTCGCATGCTGCCGCCGCCGCGGCGTCCGCGCCACGACCCGGTCGACCCGCCTCTGGCGGTCGGCCTCGCCAAGCTCGCGGAGGCGGATTCGCTGGACGAGGCCCTGGCCAGCCTGGATGTTCGGGAGAAGGCGGCGGTGCTGGCCGACGGCGGCGGTCTGGACCGGCTGAGCGCGCTGCCGCGCCGCTGATCGGCGGGGTCAGCCGCCGAGGAACTCCCGGGTCCAGCGCTTGTGGTCGTCCTCGCGGGTGACGGCGCGCATCAGCTCGGCCGGCGCCACGCCCTCCAGCGCCTCGGGCGCGGTGCCCGCGCGCAGGGCCTTCAGCGTAGCATGCACTGCGCGCACGCCGGCCATGAAGGGCTGGTGGCCGGTCAGGCAGATGCGGACGCCGTGGCGGGCCAGCAGCGCGCGGTCGCGCATCGCGGCCGGCACCCCGCCGAGGAAGATCGGGATGCGAACCGCCCGGTGCATCGCCTCGATCTCGGCCGGCTGGGTGATGCCGACCAGGAAGATCGCGTCGACGCCGGCGGCCTCGTAGGCCCTGGCGCGGGCGATCGCGTCGTCCATTCCGGTGATCGCCGGGGCGCTGGTGCGCCCGGCGACGACGAGGCTCGGATCCTGGCGGCCGGCGAGCGCTGCCTTCATCTTGCCGACGCCCTCCTCGAGCGGGATCAGGCGTGCCTTGCCGCCGCTGCCATAGGGCTGGGGCAGGTCGGTGTCCTCGATCGTCAGTGCCGCAACCCCGGCCGACTCCAGCTCCTCGACCGTGCGCTTGACGTTCAGCGCGTTGCCGTAGCCGTGGTCGGCGTCGACCAGGAGCGCCAGGTCGCCGGCGCGGCAGATGCGGTAGGCCTGCTGCGCGAACTCGGTCAGCGTCAGCGTGATGAGGTCGGGCGCGCCGATCACCGTCATCGCGCCGACGGAGCCGGCGAACATGCCGACCTCGAAGCCGAGATCCTCGGCGATGCGCGCGGAGATCGCGTCGTAGACCGACCCGGGATGGACGCATTGTTCGCCGGCGATGAGGGCGCGGAACCGCTCGCGCCGCTTGGTCCAGTGCATCGATGCTCTCCGGGTCAGAATTCGGCGGCAGGGATGACCATCGGCTCCTTGCGCGCCGCCTGCAGCCACTCCTGCACGGACGGCAGGCCCCAGATCGCGTCGCCATAGGCCTGCCCGACCTCGTCGAGCGGCAGCTTGTACGTGCGGAATCGGCTGACGACCGGGGCGAACATCGCATCGGCGATGGTGAACTGGCCGAACAGGAACTGCCCCGCGCCGCCGAACCTCCGGCGGCAGTCCAGCCAGATCGCGGTGATGCGGTTGATGTCCGCCTGCGCGTCGGCGGTCGGCGGGCGGTCGGCGAAGGTGCTGCGCATGTTCATGGGAAAATGCTCGCGCAGCGCCACGAAGCCCGCATGCATCTCGGCCGAGACCGAGCGGGCGACCGCGCGCGCTGTCTGGTCCACCGGCCAGAGACCCGCCTGCGGCGCGATCTCCGCAAGGTATTCGCCGATCGCGAGAGAGTCCCACACGACGCGCTCGCCATGCTTGATGGCGGGCACGCGCCCGGAGGGCGAATGGCGCAGGACGGTCTCGCGCGTGGTCGGCTCGTCGAGCGGGATCACCACCTCGTCGAACTCGATGCCGCTCGCCTTGACCATCAACCATCCCCGCAACGACCACGAGGAATAGTTCTTGTTGCCGATGTAGATCGTCAGCTCCGCCACGCCGGTCCCCTATCGTTGGCGGCCTGAGTTAGAGGAAAGCCCGGGGTGGGCGCAACCGTGACGGCGAAGGGGGCATTGGCGGACCCCACCCCTTTTCACGACTCCGCGGGTGGCGCAAGTTAGGGTTTCAGCAGCAAGAGAGACCCCCGCCCCGTGTCGACCGCAAGCCTGATCGACGGCGCCGCCGCGCCGGTAACCATCGTGCCCGTCGCCGAATCCGGCTTCGACGCCTGGCTCTCCGGCCTTTCCCCCGCGTCCCGGCAATGGGTCGCGGCGAACGCCCTGAAGGCCGAGGCGGGGAAGCATCTGGCGCTGCCCGCCGCCGGCGGCGGCATCGCCGAGATCGTCGCCGTCTACGACGAGGGGCAGCCGCTGTGGGCGCTGGGCGGCCTGCCGGACACCTTGCCGGAGGGCGACTATCGCCTCCCCGTCGGGATGGCACCGGCGCTGGCGACCGCGTTCGCGGCGGGCTGGGCGATCGGGTCGTACGCCTTCACGCGCTACCGCAAGCGGCGCCGCGCGCCGGCGCGCCTCGTCTGGCCGGAGGGCGCCGACCGGGCCGAGGCGACGCGTCTCGCCGAGGCGGTGTGGCTGGTCCGAGATCTCGTCAACACGCCCGCCGAGGGGCTCGGGCCGGCCGATCTCGCCGCCGCCGCGGCGGCGCTCGGCAAGCGCCACGGCGCCGCCGTCCGCATCCTCACGGGCGACGAGCTGCTCGCGGCGAACTATCCCATGGTTCATGCCGTGGGCCGCGGCTCGGCCCGCCCGCCCTGCCTCGTCGACCTCACCTGGGGCGACCCCGCGGCGCCGAAGGTGACCTTGGTCGGCAAGGGCGTGTGCTTCGATTCGGGCGGGTACGACCTCAAGCCGGCCTCGGGCATGAAGCTGATGAAGAAGGACATGGGCGGGGCCGCCAACGTCCTGGGGCTGGCCAGCCTGGTGATGGCCGCCGGGCGCAAGGTCCGACTGCGCGTGCTGGTGCCGGCGGTCGAGAACCTGGTGTCGGGCAATGCCTTCAAGCCGCTCGACGTCATCGCCACGCGCAAGGGCATCACTGTGGAGATCGGCAACACCGACGCCGAAGGCCGCCTCATCCTCTGCGAGCCGCTGACCGAGGCCGACGGCGAGAACCCGGCGCTGCTGATCGACATGGCGACCCTGACCGGCGCGGCACGCGTCGCGCTCGGCCCCGAGCTGCCGGCCATGTACAGCAACGACGACGGCCTGGCCGCGGACATCCTGGCCGCTTCCGCCGCGGTCCACGATCCGCTCTGGCGCCTGCCCCTGTGGAAGCCCTACAGGAAGTTGCTGGACAGCAACATCGCGGACATCAACAACGTATCGGAAAGCCCGTTCGCCGGCTCGATCACGGCGGCGCTCTACCTGCAGGAATTCGTGTCCCGGACGACGCCATGGGTGCATTTCGATCTCTACGCCTGGAACAACGCGGTGCGTCCGGGGCGCCCGGAGGGCGGCGAGGCGCAGGCGATCCGCGCGCTCGACAAGGTCATCGCGGACCGCTTCGGCTGACCATGCCGGTGCGCTTCCTGCGTGCGGCCGCCCTCGCGGCGACGCTGCTGTTCCCGGCGGTCGCATCGGCCGACGTCGCCGCCATGGTGCCCGGCGCGCTGGCGCAGGCCGGCCGTCCGGGCGATGGCGGGGGCGCGGCGACGCGCGCGGCGATCGTCGAGGCCTATCGCGCCCGGCGCAACCGCCCATTGTGGGCCGACGGCACGCGCGCGACGGCGCTGCGCGCCGCCCTGCGCAACGCCGCCTCCGACGGGCTCGATGCCAGGCGCTATCTCGCGGCCGTCGACCGTCATTGGGACGGGCGGAGCGACGCGGCGCGCGCCATGCTGGACGTGGCCCTGACGGGCGCGCTGGCGGCCTACGCCCACGACCTCTGGTACGGCCGCCCCGAAGCCAAGGTCGTCGACGAGAGCCTGACGAAACGCCACGAGCGGCTGGAGCTCGCCCGCTTCCTCGCCGCCGCCGCCGATGCCGACGCGGCGCGTCTGGCGCGGCTGATCGACGCCCTGCGGCCGCCGCATCCCCAGTATGCGAAGCTGCGCGCGGCGCTGGCCCGGCTCGACGCCGCCGGCGCCGCGGGCGAGGCGGCGATCGCCGAAGGCCCGATCCTGCGCCCCGGCATGCGCGACGTGCGCGTCGCGGGGGTGCGCGAGCGCATCGAGGCCGAGGGCGAGTGGTCGGAGGCCGAGGAGGTCGCCTTCGCCGCGCCGAGCTATTCGGAGGGCGGCGACTGGGCCCGCTACGACGAGGGGCTGACGCGCGCCGTCAAGCGTTTCCAGCGGCGCCTGGCGCTGCTCGACGACGGCCTCGTCGGCGGGCGCACGCTGTGGGCGCTCAACATGGACGACCGCGAACGCCGCCGCCTCGTCGTCGAGAACATGGAGAAGCTGCGCTGGCTGCCGCGCCGGCTGGAGGCCGACCACATCGTCGTCAACATGGCCGGCTTCGATCTGACCGTGGTCAAGGGCGGCAAGACCTACACCACGATGAAGGTCGTCGTCGGACGGCCGTTCCGGCAGACGCCGATCATGCGCAGCGACATCACCGACCTCGTGCTCAACCCCTACTGGAACGCCCCGGAGAAGCTGGCGCGCGAGGATCTGTTCCCGAAGCTGCGGACCCATCCCGGGTATTTCGCCGAGAAGGGCTATCGGGTGCTCGCCGGCTGGTCGCAGAGCGCGCCGGAAGTGCCGCTGTCGCTGGTCGACCCGGTGCGCCTGACCTCGCCCATGGGGCCAATCCGCGTGCGCCAGGAGCCGGGCCCGAAGAACGCGCTCGGCCGCATCAAGTTCAACATGCAGAACGCGCACGCGATCTACCTGCACGACACGCCCGACCGCCATCTCTTCGACCGCAGCGCGCGCAGCTTCAGCTCCGGCTGCATCCGCCTGGAGCAGCCGGTGCAGCTGGCCGAGCTGCTGCTCGCCGACCAGCCGGGCTGGCCGCCGGAGCGCCTCGCGGCGGCCATCGAGACCGGCGAGACCCGGACCGTGCCCCTGCGCAAGCGCTGGCCCGTCTACCTCGTCTACCAGACGGCATGGGTTGACGAGCGTGGCGAGCTCGTGGTTCGTGACGACGTCTATGGCCTGCGCGCGGGCACGGCGGACCGCGCACCACAGAAGGAGGGATAGGCCGCCGCAGGGAGACCCCGAAGAGGGTCGTTCAGCCGTCGTCGGGGAGCGACGG
>JADZBA010000233.1 GCA_020852355.1 Alphaproteobacteria bacterium | reverse complement strand
GCGCAGCAGCGCCTGGGCCGCCTCGGGCGCGCCGAGCGCGCGCTGGCTGCGGGCGGCCCAGTAGGCCCCGGCGGCGATCAGCCAGCCGGAGGTGCCGGACGTCCCGGCGACCGTCTCGAAATGCCGGAGGGCGACGTCGAGCCGGCGCAGGCGCCACGCGGCCAGGCCCGCGAACCAGTGGGCGGTGACCGGCGCCTCCTCGGCGACCGGCACGAGGTCGACCGCCCGGTCGTCGCGGCCGGCGAAGAACGAGAAGCGGACGAGGTCGGCGCGCACCTGCAGGCGCTCGTCGCCGGCGAGGCCGCGCGCCTCGGCCGACCGCGCCACCCGCTCGGCCGCGTCGAGGTCGCCCTGCTTGAGGAGCTGGCGCACCCGCAGCCGGACCGCGGTCATGCGCCCCTTGGGCTCGCGCGACCGGCCGGCCTCCTCGACCGTCGGCTTGCCGTCGGCGGCGTCGTAGAAGGCCGCGCTCTCCAGCAGATCGGCCATGCCGTCGACGACGGGCGCCTCGGGCGCGCGCGGCGCCGGGGAGCCCGGCGTGCGGCGTTTCAGCGCGAGCGCGTGGATGGTGCGAGCGGCGGGCAGGTCGGCATGCTCGCGCAGCCAGCCCGCCAGCTCGCGATAGCTGGAGCGGTGGCGGCGATGGAGCAGGCGCTCGGCCACCACGTGGCCGACGAGCATGTCGTTGGCGAGCGCGGCCATCGCCTGCTCGCCCTCGGCGAAGGCGCCGTCGCGCATGAGTTGGAAGGCCCGGCGATAGCGCTGGATGTCGGCGAACCCCAGGACGTGGGGCAGCCGTTCCTCGCCGTGCCTCTCGGACGCGCTGGGCGACCAGGGGGCGGGCGACGCTTCATCCGGTCGGGCGGATGCGGTCCCGGCAGAGAATGCGACACCAGCAGCAACCGCGAGGGCTGCCGATCGCCGGTGCCAGCGGGCCGGGGGGACCGCGGACTGAAGGCCGGACATGGGTCGCCACATAGGCTTCCGCGGTTCCCGCCGGCAAGCAGAAATCTGCGCACAGACCAAAATTTCTTGTGGACAAGTTCCGTAAGCAATTGTTTTTTCGGTACTTCAATCGGAGATGTTCAAGCGGCGCCGGATGGTCAACAGGTCCCGCCACGCCTCTCGCTTCTGCCCGGGGGAGCGCAACAGGAAGGCTGGGTGGAATATACAGATCGTATCGATCGTTTTATTGTCGTTATCTGTGTGATACTGGAGCACGCGACCGCGCAGCTTCATTATTCCTTCGTTGCGGTCGAGGAGCGCAGAAGCGGCGGTGCCGCCGACGCAGACGAGCAGGCGCGGCGCGACGAGCTCGATGTGGCGGCGCACGAAGGGCAGGCAGAGCGCGATCTCGGCCGCCGTCGGCTTGCGGTTTCCCGGCGGCCGCCAGGGCAGGATGTTGGTGATGTAGGCGGTCCGGCGGTCGAGCCCGATCGCCTGGAGCATGCGGTCGAGGAGCTGCCCGCTGACGCCGACGAACGGCTTGCCGAGGCGGTCCTCGTCCGCGCCCGGAGCCTCTCCCACGAGCATGACGTCGGCGGTCGGATCGCCGTCGCCGAACACGAGGTTCGTCGCCGTCTTCTTGAGCGCGCAGCCCTCGAACGCGGCGAGCGCCGCGCGCAGCTCCTCGACGCTGCCGGCCGCCGCCGCGGCCTCGCGCGCCGACGAACCCGCCGCCGCGGGCGGCACGACGGCACGCAGGACGGCCGGCGCGGCCGCGGGGATCGGCGCGACGGGCGAGGCCGGCGGCCGGGCCGCGGTGCGGTCGATCGGCTCCTCGGCCAGCGCCTCGTCGGCACCGATCGCGATCTGCCAGCGCAAGAGGGCGAGGGCGTCTTCCGGGCGCATGGCGCGAACCTAGCATTCGGCCTATTTCTGTGACAGAAGCGCGCGACCGCCCCTTGTCGTCCACTCCGCCGGAGAGTCCCTGCATGCAGCGCGAGGCGATGGAGTACGATGTCGTGATCGTCGGCGCCGGCCCGTCGGGCCTGTCGGCGGCGATCCGGCTGAAGCAGCTCTCCGCCGAGCGCGGCCACGACCTTTCGGTGTGCGTCGTGGAGAAGGGCTCCGAGGTCGGCGCCCACATCCTCTCGGGCGCGGTGCTGGAGCCCCGCGCGCTGGTCGAGCTGTTCCCCGACTGGCAGGAGCGCGGCGCGCCGCTGCTCACGCCGGCGACCGACGACCGGTTCCTCTTCCTGACGGCGACCGCGGCCCATCGTCTGCCGACGCCGCCGCAGATGAACAACCACGGCAACTACATCATCAGTCTCGGCAACCTCTGCCGCTGGCTCGCCAAGGAAGCCGAGGCGCTGGGCGTCGAGATCTATCCCGGCTTCGCGGCGGCCGAAGTCCTCTACGACGAAGCCGGCACTGTGGTCGGCGTGGCGACGGGCGACATGGGCGTGGGCCGCGACGGCAAGCCGACCGACGCCTACCAGCCGGGCGTCGAGCTGCGCGGCCGGCAGACGGTCTTCGCCGAGGGCGCTCGCGGGTCGCTGACCAAGACGCTGTTCGCGCGCTTCCGCCTGCGCGAGGGCGTCGACCCGCAGACCTTCGGCATCGGCATCAAGGAGCTGTGGGAGATCGACCCGTCGCGGCACCGGGCCGGCACGGTGATCCACACCATCGGCTGGCCGCTCGACCGGCGCACCTACGGCGGCTCGTTCCTCTACCACCTGGAGAACAACCAGGTCGCGGTCGGGTTCGTGATCGGGCTCGACTACGAGAACCCGCATCTCAGCCCGTTCGACGAGATGCAGCGCTTCAAGACGCACCCCGCGATGCGCCCCTTCTTCGAGGGCGCCCGGCGCGTCGCCTACGGCGCACGCGCCATCAACGAGGGCGGCTTCCAGTCGATCCCGCGGCTGACCTTTCCCGGCGGACTGCTGGTCGGCTGCACGGCGGGGTTCCTCAACGTGCCCAAGATCAAGGGCACGCATACCGCGATGAAGTCGGCGATGGTCGCCGCCGAGGCGCTCTACGAGGCGCTGTCCGCGGCCGAGCCGCCGCGCGAGGTCGCGGCCTATCCCGCCCGGCTGCGCGAGAGCTGGGTGTGGGACGAGCTGCACGGCGTGCGCAACATTCGCCCGTCGTTCCGCCGCGGCCTGTTCGCGGGCCTCGTCTATTCCGCCTTCGACACCTATGTCTTGCGCGGGAAGGCGCCGTGGACCTTCCACCACCACGCCGACAACGAGTCGTTGCGCAAGGCGAGCGAGGCGCCGCGGATCGCCTATCCGAAGCCCGACGGGAAGATCACCTTCGACAAGCTGTCGTCGGTGTTCGTCTCCAACACCAATCACGAGGAGGACCAGCCGGTCCACCTCCGGCTCCGGGATCCGGCGGTGGCGATCACCCACAATCTCGCGCTCTACGACGCGCCCGAGCAGCGCTACTGCCCGGCCGGGGTCTACGAGATCGTGCGCGAGGGTGCCGACGGCGCGCCGCGGCTGCAGATCAACGCGCAGAACTGCGTCCACTGCAAGACGTGCGACATCAAGGATCCGACGCAGAACATCGACTGGGTGGTGCCGCAGGGCGGCGGGGGGCCCAACTATCCGAACATGTGAGGAACGATGGGCATGAGACCGCGCGCGTACATCATCCGGCTGGCCCTGGTCGCCGGCGCCCTGATCGGCGGCGCCGCCGTCGGCCGCGCCGACGACGACGAGCCGGAGATCGCCGTCGCCCTCGAGGCGGCAGCCGAAACCCCGGAGGAGACGGCCACCGGTTCCTACCTCGCCGGCCTGCACGCGCAGCGCCGCCACGCCTACGGCGAGGCCGCCGACTTCATCCTCAAGGCGATCGCCGACGACCCCGACGAGCCGTCGCTGCGCATGCGCGCCTTCCAGCTCCTGCTGAGCGAGGGACGGTTCGCCGAGGCGCTGACGTTCGCCCGCGAAGTCCTGCGCGAGAGCCCGGGGAACGGCCTCGCCAACCTGGTTCTCGCCGTCGACGCGGTGCGGCGCGGCGACGCGGCCGCCGCCGAGCGGCACCTCGGGGAGATGCCCGATTCGGGCATCAACCGCCTGATGACGCCCTTCATGCGCGCCTGGGTCCTGGCCGGCGCCGGCAAGCCCGATGCCGGCGTCGTGGCGCTGGAGCCGCTGCGCCAGCAGCAGCCGCTGCGGCCCGTCGTCGCCATGCAGAGCGCCCTCATCTTCGACGGCGCCGGCCGGGCCGCGGAGGCGGGCGACCGCTTCCAGGCGGCGCTCGCCATCGCCCCCGGCAACGTGCGCCTCGCACGCTTCGCGGCCAATTTCTACCTGCGCCAGGGCAAGTCGGAGGTGGCCGAGGAAGTCCTGCGCCACTACGCGGCGGCGGGGGGCGAGCCCGACCTCGTCGCGCCCGAGCGCGCGCAGATCGCCGCCCGCAGGCCGGCGTCGGAGGTGCCGCCGCTGGTGGGCGGCTTCGCCGACGGCCTCGCCGAGGCGCTGTTCGACGTCGCCGGCGTCACCAACCAGCCGCAGTCGCGCGATCTCGCGCTCATCCTCACGCGGCTCGCGCTGGCGCTGCGGCCGGAGCACACGCTCGCCCTGCTGCTGATCGCCGAGCTGCTGGAGGAGAACGAGCGGCCGGAGGCGGCGCGCACCGCCTTCCTCGCCGTGCCGGAGTCTTCGCCGCTGCGCTGGTCGGCCCAGCTTCGCGCGGCGACGGCGCTCGACCGCATGGACCGCACCGACGAGGCGATGGCCGAGCTGAAGCGCATGAGCGAGGCGCGGCCGGACCGCGCCGAGGCGGCCCTCCGGCTGGGCGACATCCTGCGCGCCCGCTCGCGCTTCGCGGAGGCGGTCGAGGCCTACGACGTCGGTCTGGCCCGCGTCCCCGTCATCGACCAGCGGCACTGGTCGGCGCTCTATTCGCGCGGCATCGCGCTGGAGCGCGCCAAGATCTGGGACCGGGCGGAGGCCGACTTCCTGAAGGCGCTGGAGCTGCAGCCCGAGCAGCCCTACGTGCTGAACTACTTGGCATACAGCTGGGTCGACCGCGGCCTCAACCTCGACCGTTCGCTGGCGATGCTGCGGCGCGCGGTGGAGCTGCGCCCGGAGGACGGCTACATCGTCGACAGCCTGGGCTGGGTCATGTACCGCCTGGGACGCTTCGAGGAGGCGACGCGCGAGCTGGAGCGCGCGGTCGAGCTGCGGCCGCTCGACCCGGTGATCAACGACCATCTCGGCGACGCCTACTGGCGCACCGGCCGCCGCACCGAGGCGCGCGTGCAATGGCAGCGGGCGCTGACGCTGCAGCCCGAGGCCGACCAGGTGAAGCCGATCGAGGACAAGCTGGCGCGCGGCCTTGAGACGCAGGCGAAGCGGCCGAACGGCGGCTGACGGGAGGCCGATGAGCCTTCTCGTCCGCGAGCGCGCGCCGGCCAAGGTCAACCTCTACCTGCGCGTCGTCGGCCGCCGTGCCGACGGCTACCACCTGCTGGACAGCCTCGTCGCGTTCACCGCCCTCGGCGACACCGTCGAGGTGCGGCCCGCGCCCGGCATGTCGCTCGCTCTCGCAGGACCGTTCGCCGCCGCCGTCCCGGCCGACGACGACAACCTCGTGCTGCGGGCGGCGGCGAGCCTGCAAGCCGCCGCGGGAGTCGATGCGGGCGCCGCCATCCGCCTGGTCAAGCGCATCCCGGTGGCGGCCGGGCTCGGCGGCGGCTCCGCCGACGCGGCGGCGGCGCTGCGCGCGCTGCGCCGGCTGTGGCGGGTCGATCCGGCGCTCGACATGGGCCCGCTCGCCGCGGCCCTCGGCGCCGACGTGCCGATGTGCCTGGCGGGCGTGCCCGCGCGGGTCGGCGGCGTCGGCGAGATCGTGACGCCGACCGGACCGTTGCCGGCGAAGGCGATCCTGCTGGCCAACCCCGGCGTGCCGCTGGCCACGCCCGCGGTCTTTCGCGCCCGCAGCGGCGCGTTCGCCGCCGCCGCGCCGCCGGACGACGACCCGGTCGGCGCGATCGCGCGCGAGGGCAACGACCTGACCGCGGCGGCGATCACCCTGGTGCCGGCGATAGCCGACGTCCTGGCCGCGCTGGCCGCCGCCGGCGGCTGCCGCGTCGCCCGCATGTCCGGCAGCGGCGCCACCTGCTTCGGCCTGTTCGACGATCCCCGCGACGCCGGCCGCGCGGCGCGCCGCCTGCGCCGGCGTCATCCCGGCTGGTGGATCGCGGCGACCCGCCTCGCGGGCTGAAGCACGGCGCCGGGACGAGGCGCGCCTCAGAGGCTGCCGTTGAAGTGCTCGACCAGCACCGCGACGTGGACGCCGTCGTGGGCGCTGACGGCGCGGGCGGCCAGCGCCTGCGCCTCGGCGACGTCGACCGCGCGCAGCCGCTCCCTGACGCGCGGCAGGTTGGCCGGCGCCATCGAGAGCTGGCGCAGACCGAGGCCGAGCAGCAGCGCGGTGAAGCGCGGGTCGCCGCCGATCTCGCCGCACAGGCTGACCGGGATCTGCCGCTCGCGCGCCGCGGTGACGGCGAAGACGATCAGGCGCAGCACCGCCGGATGGAACGGATCGTAGAGGCGCGCCACCTGCTCGTCGCTGCGGTCGACCGCCAGCGTGTACATCGTGAGGTCGTTGGTGCCGATGGCGAAGAAGTCGGCGTGCGCGGCGAGCGCGTCGGCGCCCAGCGCCGCGGCCGGCGTCTCGATCATCGCGCCGATCGGCGGCAGCGGGTCGGGGACGGCCACCCCGGCGCGGCGCAGCTTGCGCGCGGTGCGCTGGATGAAGAGCCGCGCCTGGTGCATCTCGCCGACCGTCGTCACCATCGGCAGGAGGATGCGCACCGGGCCGTGCATGCCCGCCCGCAGGATCGCCGCCACCTGCGCCTCGAACAGCCGCGGCATCTTCAGCGAGTAGCGGATGGCGCGCAGGCCGAGCGCGGGATTGGGTCCCTCGGGGAAATGCGCCGCCAGGGCCGGCGCCCGCTTGTCGCCGCCGATGTCGAGCGTGCGGATGGTGACGGGCTGCCCGCCGAAGCCCTCGACCACCGCGCGCAGCAGCGCGTACTGGTCGTCCTCGTCCGGCAGGTCCTCGCGGTTCATGAACTGCACCTCGGTGCGCAGCAGCCCGACGCCCTCGGCACCCAGCATCCGCGCGTCCGCCACCTCCGCCGGCAGGTCGATGTTGGCCTGCAGCGACACTGCGATGCCGTCGTCGGTGACCGAGGGCAGGCCGGCGGCGGCGATCCAGCGGCGGCGCTGGCGTACCAGGGCGGAACGCTGACGGCGATAGAGGGCGATGGTGGCCGGCGAGGGAGCGAGGATGACGCGGCCTTCGGTACCGTCGATCACGGCGATGGCGGCGCCGCGCGCGGCCTCCATCAGCCCCGGCACGCCGAGCACGGCCGGGAGACGGAGCGCGCGCGCCATGATCGCGGTGTGGCCCTCGACGCCGCCCATCGCCGCGGCGAAGCCGGCGATGCGCGCGGGATCCATCAGCGCGGCGTCGGCCGGGGTCAGCTCCTCGGCGACGACGACCGAGCCCGGCGGCACGCGCGAGAACGAGCGATAGGCGGTCTGGGTAAGATGGCGCAGCACGCGCTCGCCCGCGCCGCGGATGTCCTCGACCCGCGACTGGATCGCCGAATCGTCGATCGCCGCGAAGCTCTCGGCGATCGCCGCCAGCTCGGCCTCGAGCGCGGCCTCGGCGTTGATCCGGGTCTCCGCGATCCGTCGCTCGACGCCGCGCACGAGGCGCGATCCCGACAGCATCTGGCGATGCACGTCGAGCAGCGCCGTCGCCGCCTCCTGCGCCGGGCCGGGCAGCGCCCCGGCCTTGGTCCGGAGCTTCTCGATCTGCTGCAGCGCCGCCTCGACCGAGCGGCGGAAGCGGGCACGCTCGTCATCGACGGCGCCGGCCTCGATCGCGTAGGCGGAGACCGCGACGACGCTCGGCTCGTGGACGTAGAGCGTGCCGATGGCGATGCCCGGCGAGACCGCGAGGCCGGCCAGCACCCGCTCCTGCCGCTCACTCCTCATCGAAGCCGCCGGCGACCAGACGCGCGAGGCCGGCGACCGCCGCTTCGGCGTCCGGTCCCTTGGCCGCGATCCTGAGCTCGGTGCCCGGGCCGGCCGCCAGCATCATCAGCCCCATGATCGAACGACCGGAGACGGCCGTGCCGTTGCGCGCCACCGACACCTCGGAATCGAAGGTCGCGGCGAGCTTCACGAACTTGGCGGCGGCCCGCGCATGCAGGCCGCGCCGGTTGACGATGGTGACGATGCGGCGAACGGCCCCCGCATCGTCCGCGAGGCTCATCGCCCCTCCGCCAGGAGCTGCGAGGCGACGTTGATGTACTTGCGGCCGGCCTCCTGCGCGCTGGTCACGGCGACGGAGAGCTTGGCGGTGGCCCGCACCGACGCGAGCTTGATCAGCATCGGCAGGTTGACGCCGGCGATCACCTCGACACGGTTCGGCTCCATCACCGAGATCGCGAGGTTGGACGGCGTGCCGCCGAACATGTCGGTCAGCAGCACCACGCCGGCGCCGGCATCGACCCGGCGGATCGCGTCGATGATGTCCTGCCGCCGCCGCTCCATGTCGTCCTCCGGACCGATGCAGACCGCGGCGATGTTGGTCTGCCGCCCGACGACATGCTCCAGCGCGGCGGCGAACTCGTCGGCGAGCCGTCCGTGCGTCACGAGAACCATTCCGATCATGAGCGGGACACCGTTGCTCGCGCTGTTGGGACGGTCAGGGCGCCGTGTCGACGTCGCGGTGGTGCACGCGGGCGCGGCGGCCCGCCGCGGCGAACCAGCCGCCGAGGCGCTCGGCGACGTAGACCGATCGATGCTTGCCGCCGGTGCACCCGACGGCGATCGTGAGGTAGCTCTTCCCTTCCTTGGCGTAGCGCGGCAGCAGCGGCGCCAGCCAGGCCGTCAGGCCGTCGAAGAAGGCGACGAAGTCGGGATCGGCGGCGATCCGCGCGCCGACCGCGGCGTCGCGTCCGGTCAGCGGCCTCAGTGCGGGATCATAGTGCGGATTGTCGAGGAAGCGCACATCGATCACGAGGTCCGCCTCGCGCGGCAGGCCGCGGCGGTAGGAGAACGAGAGGACCGAGACCGCGAGCCCGGGTGCCGCGTCGAGCGCGAACGAGCCCTCCAGCACCCGCTTCAGCTCCGCCGGCGGCAGCGCCGTGGTGTCGAGGACGAGGTCGGCCCGGGCGCGCAGCGGGGCCAGGATCTCGCGCTCCTGACGGATCCCGTCCAGCACCGGACGGTCGATCGCCAGCGGGTGCCGCCGGCGCGTCTCGGTGTAGCGCCGGCCCAGCGCCTCGTCGTCGCAGTCGAGAAAGAGCAGGGTCGTCGACCGCCCGGATTCCGCGATGATGCGGTCGAGCAGCGACAGCGCCGTCGGCGCGACGAAGTCGCGCGTGCGCACATCGATGCCGATCGCCATCGGCCGCGGCGCCAGGTCCGTCGTCGGCAGCAGGCCGGCGAGGAGCGCCAGCGGCGGGTTGTCCACGGCCTCGTAGCCGAGATCCTCGAGCGCACGCAGCGCGGTCGTCCGGCCGGCGCCGGACAGGCCGGTGACGATGACGGCGCGCGGGCGCACCGCTCCCGTCGACACGCCGCCCCCGGAGGGCGCTTGGTCGTTCCGGGTGGCGGAGAGGGCCGGCCCGCTCATGGCGGCGGCATTATTGGCGAGCATGGTTCGCGACAGCAAGACGCACCTTCGCGGCCGCCGAGGCGGCGAACGGATCGAGGCGGAGCAGCGGAACGGCGACGCCGCGCAATCGGCGGACCTCGGGCTGCGGCAGCCGCTCGACCGACTCGGGGGCGACGAGCGCGACGAACAGGCCGACAGGCACCTCGGCGTCGTAGGGCAGTGTCACGATGCCCAGGCCCCGCACCTCCAGCCGGCCGGCGATCGTCACGGGCGGTGCGGCCAGCAGGCGGCCCGCACGGGCCTCGATCGCGGTCTGGTCGTCGGCGACCAGGCGGGCGCCGCCATCGATAAGGCGCAGCGCCAGGTCGGACTTTCCGGCACCGCTCGCACCTTCGATGACCACCCCGACGCCGCCGACCGCCACGGTGGTCGCGTGCAGCAGCAGCGGGCCGGCGCCATGGTCGGTCGCGGGAGCGGTCACGAGATGCATTCTACCGCAACTGCGGCGCAAGCTCGAATGACAGCGCCGACATGCTCCGATATTGCTGTCCGCGCCACCCCAGACGGAAGCCCGGCCATGAGCGACACCGCACGTCTTCCCGACCGCTTCGCCGACGTCGAGGCGCTGGAGGAATTCATGAGCCGGCCGACGCCGGCCCTGGTCGCCGACCTCGCGGGGGCTCCCGGCGACATCATGGTGCTCGGCGTCGGCGGCAAGATGGGACCGACGCTGGCGCGCCTCGCCAAGCGCGCCTGTCCCGACCGGCGCGTCCTGGGCGTCGCCCGTTTCAGCGAGGCCGGGCTGCGCCGGCGCCTCGACGGCTGGGGTATCGAGACGATCGAATGCGACCTGCTCGACCGCGCCGCCGTGCTGGACCTGCCGCGCCCGCCCAACGTCGTGTTCATGGCGGGGCGCAAGTTCGGCTCGACCGGGGCGGAAGACCTGACCTGGGCGATGAACGTGCTGGTGCCGGCCACCGTCGCCGAGGCGTTCCGCGCATCGCGCATCGTCGCCTTCTCCACCGGCTGCGTGTACCCCTACGTCGACGTGCGCTCGGGCGGTGCCACCGAGGAGATGCCGGCGGTGCCGCCGGCCGGCGCCTATGCCGCGTCGTGCGTCGGGCGCGAGCGGATGTTCGAGTACGGCAGCCGGCGCTGGGGCACGGCCGGGCGGCTGTTCCGCCTGAACTACGCGATCGACATGCGCTACGGCGTCCTGCACGACGTCGCCGCCAAGGTGCTGGCGGGCGCGCCGGTCGACGCGACCATGGGGCACGTCAACGTCATCTGGCAGGGCGACGCCAACGCCCAGGCGCTGCGCGCCCTGGCGCACGCGACCACGCCGACGACGCCGGTGAACGTCACCGGCCCGGAGACGATCAGCATCCGCTGGCTCGCCCACGAGCTCGCCCGGCGGCTGGGCAAGCGCGCGGTGGTGACGGGGACGGAGGCGGACACCGCCTGGCTCGCCAACGCCGGGCTGGCGGCGCGCCTCTTCGGCTATCCGGGCGTGCCGCTGCACGCCATGATCGACTGGACCGCGGACTGGCTCTCGGCCGGCGGCGCCACGCTGGGCAAGCCCACCCATTTCGAGACGCGGGATGGCAACTACTGAGCCGCGCGCGCTGGTCGCCGCCGACGCCCGGGCCCTCACCCGGCTGTCGGACGAGGCGGGCTGGAACCAGACCGCGGACGACTGGCGGCTGATCGTCGCCCACGGCGCCGGCGAAGGCATCTTCGCCGCCGACGGCACGCCGCTCGCCAGCGCCTGCGCCGTCCCGCTGACCCGGCGCAGCCGCTGGATCTGCATGGTGCTGGTGACGCGCGACGCCCGCCGACAGGGCCATGCGACGCGGCTGATGGCCCGCCAGATCGCCGCCGTGACCGCCGCCGGCAAGGTCCCCGGCCTCGACGCGACGGAACTCGGCCGCCCGGTCTACGAGCGGCTCGGCTTCCGCCCCCTCTTCCGCCTGACGCGGCTGCGGGCGGCGGCACCGCTCTGGCCCGATGTCGCGTGCGGGGCGGCGCTGCGGCTCATGACGGCGACCGACATGGACGCCGTCGCCGCCTACGACGCGGCGGCGGCCGGCGGCGATCGCGCGTTCCTCCTGGCGCATCTGCGCACGCGCCTGCCGCGTGCCGCGTGGGTCGCCACGCGCGGC
>JADZBA010000232.1 GCA_020852355.1 Alphaproteobacteria bacterium | reverse complement strand
GGGTCAGCCCGTAGGAGCGCGCCAGCCCCTCGACCTCCATCCTGGCCATGCGGATGTCGGCGCGCTCGGCGATCGCCGTCGCCTCGATGTCGCGCCGGTCGGGCGGGTCCGGCGGCAGTTCGGGCAGCCGTTCGGGCAGGCGAAAGGCCGTACGCGCCCCCCACAGGCCCATCAGGCGCGTGAGGCGCTCGCGCTCGACGGTCGCGGCGTGGCGCGAACGGGCGAGCTGCGCCGCCACCTCGGCCTTGAAGACGTGATGGCGCGCCTGGTCGAGCCGACCGAAGCTCCCGGTCTGCCCGAGGCGCGCCGCGAGCTCGGCCGCAGCGTCCGCCGATTCCTGCACCTGGCGCATGTACGCGTGCACTTGCTCCGCGGCCACGGCGCCGAAATAGGCGCGCCGCGTGTCGGATGCGACCCGCAGGACGAGGTCGGCGGCGCGCAGCTTGGCCTGTTCCCACCGTCGCTCCTCGATGGCGGCGGCGAACGGCAGCGCGAGCAGGCCGAGCACGTCGAGCGTGTACCGCCGCTCGATCTCGACGACGCCCCCGCGCCGCAGCCGGCTGTAGCTGAAGCCCGGGTTGGGCGGCGTCACCGCCTTCACCATCGCCGCGGCCGACAGGCCGAGCTCGTCATAGACCGCCTGCAGGCCGCGATTGTTCAGCAGCGCCACCTGCACCGCCGCGTCGACCGTCAGCGGGTCGCCGAGCAGATCGGCGGTCCGCGCCGCAGCCGCGGCGGCCTCCTCGTCGGTCCGGATGCGGCGAACCTCCTTGTCCAGACGCTTGCCGGCCGTCTCCTGCACCGCGGCGAAGCCGCGATCCTCGAGCATGGCGGCACAGGCGCCGAGGGCGAGGAGCGACGCCAGCGTGCCGGCCCGCAGCGCGGCAGCGGCGATAGCGACGATCTTCATGGCCGGGCGAGCGGCGTCGCTTCGCCGATGCCGCCCTCCATCTGTCCCCTGGCCCCGCCGAGCCGGCGCGCCCGGTCGTTCAGCTCGCGCCAGGCCTGCGGCGCTGCGGGCGCGAACGGCTCCTGGCGCGGCAGGAGCGCGGCATGGGCGGAGGGTCGTACCTCGGCCCCCGGGTCGGCGGGATCGCCGCCCGCCGTGGGAATCGCGGGCGCGCACGCGGCGAGCGCCACCGCGGCACCGACCGCCCGAATGCTGGCAATCATCGTCACTTCCCGATCTCGTCGAACGCGATGGCCGGGGCTGCGCCGTGGCGAAGCTCCCGACGGCCCTCTCGGGCCGGCAGCTCAGCGGAGGCGGGAGATCGGAGGCCTGATGTCGATGCCGGGCGAGGTACCGCGCCGAGGATCGTCGGGCGGGGGATGCGCGGCGGACGCCTCGAAGACCGTGGGGCCGGAATCGGCCATCGCCGTGGGCACGACGCAGCACGAGCAGCTCGACGCGCAGCAGCCCGACGAATGGACCATGCCGCCGTTCGCCCCGGACGGCGCGCCGCAATCGCCGTGGCGCTGGAGGAACGATGGCGCGACGAACGCGGCCGGCGCATCCGCCCGGGCCGCCGACCCGGCATCCGCACGGGCGACGGACGCCGGCCCCTGCTGCCCGTGCCCGCCATGGGCGTGCGCGTCCGCCCCCCAGGCCATGCCCAGGAAGGCGAGCAGCAGGGAAACGAGGAGCGTCCGGGCGGCGGCCATCGCGCGCGCATCCTGGCATCGACATCCCGCCGACCGCAACGGCCGACCGCAGTGCGCGGCGCGTTGCCGTCCGCCCCTTGACCTTCCCACCATGGGAAGCCCCAGATAGCGACGGAGCAGGGCTGTCCGCCCCAGGGAGACGATCATGGCCCACCCCGTCGACCATTCGCACGGATCCGCCTCGCCGAAGGACGGCAGCGGCGGCGGCCGTGCCGCCCATGGCGGACACGCCGATGCGGCGCCGGGCGGGCCCTGCGCCATCGACCCGGTCTGCGGCATGACCGTCGATCCGCACACGGCGCAGCACCGCGCCGCGCATGGCGGCCGCACCTGGTACTTCTGCTCCGCCGGCTGCCGCACGAAGTTCGTTGCCGACCCCGCGAAGTATCTCGGCCCGCGGCAGCCGGAGCCGGTGGTCGCCGGCGCGGTCTACACCTGCCCGATGCACCCGGAGGTGCGCCAGGTGGGCCCCGGCTCCTGCCCGATCTGCGGCATGGCCCTCGAGCCCGAGGTCGCGACCGCCGACGCCGGCCCGAATCCCGAGCTGACCGACATGACCCGCCGGTTCTGGATCGGCTTGGCGCTCGCGCTGCCGGTCTTCGCGCTGGAGATGGGCGGCCATCTGACCGGCCTGCACATGTGGCTCGGCGCGCGTGCGTCGGCCTGGACCCAGCTGGCGCTCGCCACGCCGGTGGTGCTGTGGGCGGGCTGGCCCTTCTTCGTCCGCGGCGCGCAGTCGCTGGTGACGCGCAACCTCAACATGTTCACGCTGATCGCCATGGGGACCGGCGTCGCCTGGCTCTACAGCGTCGTCGCCACCCTCGCACCCCAGGTCTTTCCGGCCGCGTTCCGCGGGCCGGACGGCGGCGTCGCGGTCTATTTCGAGGCGGCCGCCGTGATCACCGTCCTGGTGCTGCTCGGCCAGGTGCTGGAGCTGCGGGCGCGCGAGCGGACATCGGGGGCCATCCGCGCTCTCCTCGACCTCGCGCCGCGGACCGCCCGGCGCATCACGGCCAGCGGCGGCGACGAGGAGGTGGAGATCGCGGCGATCGCCGTCGGCGACCGGTTGCGGGTGCGGCCCGGCGAGACGGTGCCGGTCGACGGCGCGGTCCTGGAAGGCCGGGTGGCGATCGACGAATCGATGGTCACCGGCGAATCGATGCCGGTCACCAAGGAGCCGGGTGCCGCCGTCATCGCCGGCACCCTGAACGGCTCCGGCAGCTTCGTGATGCGCGCCGACAAGGTCGGCCGCGACACCATGCTGGCGCGCATCGTCCAGATGGTCGCCGCCGCGCAGCGCAGCCGCGCGCCGATCCAGCGCCTGGCCGATCGCGTCTCCGGCTGGTTCGTGCCCGCCGTGATCGCGGTCGCGCTCGCCGCCTTCGCCGCCTGGGCGATCTTCGGGCCGGAGCCGCGGTTCTCGTACGGCATGGTGGCGGCGGTCGCCGTCCTCATCATCGCCTGCCCCTGCGCGCTCGGCCTCGCGACGCCGATGTCGATCATGGTCGGCGTCGGCCGCGGCGCGCAGGCGGGCGTGCTGATCCGCAACGCCGAGGCGCTGGAGCGCATGGAGCGCGTCGACACGCTGGTCGTCGACAAGACCGGCACGCTGACCGAGGGCAGGCCGGCGGTCACCGCGATCGTCGCCGCCGACGGCGTCGACGAGACCGAGATGCTGCGGCTGGCGGCCGGCGTCGAGCGGGCGAGCGAGCACCCGCTGGCGGCCGCCATCGTCGCCGCCGCCGCGCAGCGGAACATCACGGTGCCGCCGGTGCGCGGCTTCGACTCGCCGAGCGGCAAGGGTGCCTTCGGCATGGTCGAACGACGGCGGGTCGCGATCGGCAACGCCGGCTTCCTCGGCGAGATCGGCATCGCCGTCGACGCCCTGGCGGCCAAGGCCGAGGCACTGCGCGGCGACGGCGCGACGGCGGTTTTCTGCGCCATCGACGGGCGGCTCGCCGGCGTGCTGGCGATCGCCGACCCGATCAAGGCGTCGACGCCCGCCGCCCTCGCCGCGCTGCGCGCCGAGGGGATCCGCGTGGTCATGCTGACCGGCGACAACCGGACCACCGCCGAGGCGGTCGGCCGGCGGCTCGGGATCGAGACGGTCGAGGCCGAGGTGCTGCCCGACCGCAAGGCCGATGTCGTCGCGCGGCTCAGGGCCGAGGGCCGCGTCGTCGCCATGGCGGGCGACGGCGTCAATGACGCGCCGGCGCTGGCCGCCGCCGACGTCGGCATCGCCATGGGCACCGGCACCGACGTCGCGATGGAGAGCGCCGGGGTCACGCTGCTCCGGGGCGACCTCGGCGGCATCGTGCATGCCCGCCGCCTGTCCCAGGCGACGATGCGCAACATCCGCCAGAACCTGTTCTTCGCCTTCGTCTACAACGCCGCCGGCGTGCCGGTCGCCGCGGGCGTCCTCTACCCGGTGCTCGGCCTCCTGCTGTCGCCGGTGGTCGCGGCGGCGGCCATGGCGCTGTCCTCGGTCAGCGTCATCGCCAACGCCCTGCGCCTGCGCATGGTGCGGCTGTGAAGGCGGATGCGGCGATGACGATCGGCGAGGCGGCGGCCGCCTCCGGCGTCTCGGCGAAGATGATCCGCTACTACGAGGAGATCGGCCTGCTGCCCGCCGCCGCGCGGACAGCCGGCGGCTATCGCGTCTACGGCGAGCGCGACGCGCATGCCCTGCGCTTCATCCGCCGCGCCCGCGACCTCGGGTTTCCGGTGGAGCGCATCGCCGAGCTGCTCGCCCTCTGGCGCGACCGCACGCGCGCCAGCGCCGACGTGCGCAAGGTCGCCACGGGCCATATCGCGACCCTGCGCGCCCGCATCGTCGAGCTGCAGGGCATGGTGCGCACCCTGGAGCATCTCGCCGCCCATTGCCACGGCGACGCCCGCCCCGACTGCCCCATCCTCGACGACCTCGCCGAGGGGCCGCGCGATACCGTACGGAGAGATCACCATGGCTGAATCGAGACTGTCGCGGCGCCGCGCCCTCGCCCTGTCGGCGGCGACGCTGCTGGCCGGCTTCCCGGCCCTCGCCTCCGGCAAGGCGGCCCTCGTGCACAAGGACCCGTTATGCGGCTGCTGCGAGGGCTGGGTCGCCCATCTGCGCCGCGCCGGCTGGCAGGTGACGGTGCGGGAGCGGCGGGACCTCGACGCCGTCAAGGCGCGGCTCGGCGTGCCGGCGGCGCTCGCCTCCTGCCACACCGCAGAGATCGCCGGCTACGCCGTCGAGGGCCATGTGCCGGCCCATGCGCTGGACCGCCTCATGGCGGAGCGCCCGCCCCTCGCTGGGCTGGCGGTTCCGGGCATGCCGGCCGGTTCGCCCGGGATGGAGGGCGGCCCGCCGGAGCCCTACGACGTGGTGGCGTTCGGCCCGGCCGGCACTGCCGCCTTCGGCCGCTACCGCGGCGACCGGCCGCTGCCGTCCTGACGCCGGCCGCCCGGCGCGAGGTTCCGGCCGGCGAGACCGTCCACGTCGTCCTCGACAACTACGCCCCCCACGAGCACCCCAAGGTGGGCGAATGGCTGCGACCGCACCCACGCCGGACGTTCCATTTCACGCCTGCCTCAGCCAGCTGGCTCGACGCCGTCGAGGGCCTCTTCGCATCCTCGCCAAGCGTCGTCGCAAGCACAGCGTCTTCAAGGGCGTCGTCGGTCTGCAGGCGGCCATCGGGCGCTTCATTGCCGACCAAATCATCGCCGCCGCGGCGCCCGGGCACCAAGCGTCGGATTCGATGTGTCGTGCGTCACATCCCGCCGGCGATGCCCGCCGCGGACGCGGCCAGGATGAGCTTGCGGACGGCATGCAGGTCGCCGACGACGCCCGTGCACAGGGACTGTATCTCTGGCGTTGGGCGAAGAAGATCAGGGACCATCAGGGTCATCATTCCCGCGGCTGATGCAGAGCGAACCCCGTTGCAGGAATCTTCCAGAGCCAGGCATAGAGCGGGGTCCACACCGAGACGTTTCGCAGCCGTCAGGAACGGGTCGGGCGAGGGTTTGCTGGCGACATAATCGCCGTGTCCGATGACCGCATGGAACCGGTCGGCCAGGCCATGGGCGGAGAGATGGCTCTGCACCGTCGCGTGGGCCGACGATGTCGCGATACCTCGAGGCATCTCGAGTTGGTCAAGAACGTCGAGCAGCTCGATGACGCCCGGTTTCAGCCGGAGTTGCGTGGCGGCCAGCAACTCGAAATGGCCGATCACCTGTGCAAAATATTGGTCTACGGGGAACTCTGGTCCCATTTGTTCCAGAAGCAATACTCGGCTCTGGACCCACGGCACTCCTATGGTGCGTTGAACAACCGCTGTCGTCAGGTCGTGACCTCCAATGGTCGCTGCCGCCAGGAATGCCTCTTGATAGAGTGTCTCCGTATCGAAAATCAGCCCGTCCATGTCGAAGATCACAGCAACTGGCATATGCGGAAGCATCACTTTTCCTGCATAGTCTCCCACGGCGGCTCGACATGCGCTATCTAGGCTGACTCCACTATCTTCCAGTACGAGTCCTTGCGGATCACCTTACCGTCGCGAAACGAATAGAAATCACATCCTTGGACCTCTGTTCTGGTCCCCTCGCGGGTCGTGCCCGTGAGGTTCCATTTCGAGATGCCCGTGGCGGCCGCGGAGTCCACGAAATGCTCTTCACTGCCATAGTGGACATCCGGCAGGCCCTCAAATCGTGAGGCAAGTGCGTCGCGCACGTTTCGCTTGCCCTCGAAGCGGGAACCCCAAGGCTTGTTTCCTCTCGGCATCTCCAGGACGCAATCGTCCGAGAAGAACGACATGATCCGGTCCAGGTCGTGCGCGTTGAAAGCCGCGCACAGCTCTATCAGCGTCGATCGAATGTCCATCGTCCCGACTCCGTTCAGCGGGGTGAACGAGCGACGCGATCGCTCCAATCGTGGCCCAGATGAATCGTCCGGGCTAGCGCAGCGGCTCCAGGATGCTGACGTAGTTGGCGACGCAGGCGCCGCCCATGTTGAAGACGCCGGCCAGCCTGGCGTCCTTGACCTGGATGCCGCCGGCCGTGCCGGTCACCTGCTGGGCGGCCAGCACGTGCATCGAGACGCCGGTGGCACCGATCGGGTGGCCTTTCGACTTGAGGCCGCCCGAGGGGTTGACCGGCAGCTTGCCGTCCTTCTCGGTCCAGCCCTCGGCGATGGCGCGGGCACCCTGGCCGCGCGGCGTCAGGCCCATCGCCTCGTACTCCAGCAGCTCGGCGACCGTGAAGCAGTCGTGCGTCTCGACGAGGTCGAGGTCGTCGAGCGTCAGCCGGGAGCCGGCCAGCGCCTTCTTCCACGCCACTTCGCAGCCCTCGAACAGCGTGATGTCGCGGCGCGACATGGGGAGGAAGTCGTTGACGTGCTCGGCCGCGCGGAAGACCACCGCCTTGGGCATGGCGAGCGCGGTGTCGAGATCGGTCAGCACGACGGCCGCGGCGCCGTCGGAGACCAGCGAGCAGTCCGTGCGCTTCAGCGGCCCGGCGACCAGCGGGTTCTTCTCGGAGACGGTGCGGCAGAACTCGTAGCCGAGGTCCTTCTGCATCTGCGCCAGCGGGTTGACCGCGCCGTTGCGGTGGTTCTTGGCCGCGATGCGGGCGAGCGCGTCGGACTGGTCCCCGTGCTTCTGGAAGTAGGCCTGGGCGATGCGGCCGAACACGCCGGCGAAGCCGCCCTCGACGTCGCCCTCCTCCTTCAGGTAGCTGGCGCGGATCAGGATGTCGCCGACGGCGGGGCCGGCGATCTCCGTCATCTTCTCGACGCCGACCACGAGGACCCGGCGTGCCCTGCGGGCGCCGATGGCGTTGATGCCCTGGTGGATGGCGGCCGATCCGGTGGCGCACGCGTTCTCGACGCGGGTCGCGGGCTTGAAGCGGAACAGCTCGGACGCCTGCAGGGCCAGCGAGGACGGGAACTCCTGGCGCACGAAGCCGGCGTTCATGTGCCCGACATAGATCGCGTCGATGTCGCCGGGCGCCAGGCCGGCGTCGGCGAGCGCGTCGGTGGCGACGCGCACGATCAGCGATTCGAGATCCTGGCCCTCCAGCTTGCCGAACTTGCTGTGGGCCCAGCCGACGATGCAGGCGGTCATGGCGACGCTCCCCGGGTCAAATCCGTCTTCGCGTCGCAATATAGGCGTCCCGCGGCGCCGGCGCATCCCGCCGCCCGGCGTTCAGTTCCAGAGCCGGCAGTACTGCGGCGACCCGCGGCGCGGGGTCACGTCCTAATCTCCTTCATCGCGATGTCCCGGCGCTCCGACCGGCCGGGCACGGGCGCGAGGCCGCCGCCTTCCGGGGCGCCCGCCGGGCCACCCTCCTCGGTCTCGCCGTCGGCGAGCAGCCGGGCCGTCGCCTCGATGCCGGCCATTGCATCCAGCGTGCGGCAGACATCGACATAGAGCACGCGCGCGGACGGGGTGGGCCGCAGCCGCCGCCCCATGCCATGGACGAAGAGCCGCAGGGCGAAGGCGTCCTCGAAGCGCGCGATGATCTGGCTGACGGCCGGCTGCGACAGGCCGAGCCGCTCGGCCGTGCGCGTGATGCTGCCGGTCTCGCAGACGACGCGGAACGCCTGGAGATTGCGCTGCCGCATCTGGTTCCGCATCGTCCGCCCGTCCATGCCGCCCCCTTGGCTCCGAGCAGACGGCAGTCATAGCAGCGGGCCGCCGGCCGCAAGCGACCGTTGCCCTGCTCGTTTCGATAACCGGCGGTTCTCGCCGGTGGGGGATGCCTCATCGCCCGGGCGCCTCGACCGTCGTTGCGTCGATTGAAATCGCGCAGCGAGCCCCGCATCTTGCCGGCCCACGGAAACCAGGGGGCCCCGATGCAAGACCTCTCGCGCTGCGTCCACCATCCCGCCGTCTCGCAGGAGGGCTACGCCAGCCTGACGGTGCCGACACACCGCGCCTCGACCATCGTCTTCCCCGACGGCGAGGCCTACGCCCGGCGGCGGCAACGCGGTCCCGACGGCTACACCTACGGCCTCAGCGGCACGCCGACGAGCCGCACGCTGGAGGCGCAGCTCTCTCTGCTGGAGCAGGGCGAGCGCACCGTCCTAGTCCCTTCCGGCCAGGCGGCGATCACCGTCGTCCTGCTCTCGGTGCTGCTGCCGGGCGACCGGGTGCTGATCCCCGACACCGTCTACCCGCCGGTGCGCGGCGTCTGCGCAGACTACCTCGCGCCGCGCGGCATCGCGCACACGGTCTACGACCCGATGATCGGCGCCGGCATCGCCGATCTCATCGACGCGCGCACGCGCCTCGTCTGGATCGAATCGCCGGGCTCGACGACGATGGAGATCCAGGACGTTCCGGCGATCGCGGCCGCCGCCCATGCCGGGGGCGCGCTGGTCGGCTGCGACAACACCTGGGCCTCGCCGCTGCTCTTCAAGCCGCTGGCCCACGGCGCCGACTTCGCGACCGAGGCCCTGACGAAATATGTCGGCGGCCATTCCGACCTGCTGCTCGGCTCGATCAGCGTGCGCGACGTCGCGCTGCACCGGCGGCTCAAGGACACGATGCGCATGATCGGCATCGGCGTGTCGCCCGACGACTGCGCGCTGGCGCTGCGCGGCATCGAGACGATGGGCGTGCGGCTGGCCCATATGGGCCGCGTCGCGCTCGATCTCGCTCGGCACCTGGCGGCATCGCCCGCGGTGGCGCGCGTGCTGCACCCGGCCCTCCCTGGATGCCCGGGGCACGCGATCTGGCGGCGCGATTTCGCCGGAGCCAGCGGCGTCTTCAGCGTCGTGCTGCGGCCGGAAGCGGCGCCGCGCCTGCAGGCGGCGCTGTCGCGGCTGCGCCTCTTCGCCATCGGCGCGTCCTGGGGCGGCACCCGCAGC
>JADZBA010000231.1 GCA_020852355.1 Alphaproteobacteria bacterium | reverse complement strand
GCCGGCGCGGCCATCCGCCCGAAGCCGGGACGGCCGGACGGCGCGACCTCATCGCTCCGGCCTCGTGCCGCTTACACGGGCCGCCGATCGCGCCAGCGGTAATAGCGGATCGACGGCGCGAGGAACCAGGGGTTGCCGGTGTAGAGGGGCCGCGTGCGGAAGGCGATGTCGTCCAGCGCGGTGCGGCCTTCCGGCCGGCCCAGCACCTGCTGGCCCACGCGCATGCCGAGATAGTTGGCCATGCCGACGCCCGAGCCGCAGTAGCCCATCGCATAGTGGATCCCTTCGTGCCGCCCGATATGCGCCAGCTCGTCGAAGGTGTAGGCGACGAAGCCGCACCAGGAATGGCTGATTGCGACGCCCGCCAGCTCGGGGAAGATGGCGACCATGTCGGCATGCAGCAGGGGGCCGCTGACCCTGGGATCGGTCTCGTTGTGCGATACCCGGCCGCCGAACACGACCCGCGTCCGGTCGGGCGACGCGCGGTAGTAGTAGACGACCTTGCGCGTGTCGCTGACGATGCGGTCGCGCGGCATCAACCGGTCCATCAGCCCCGGCGGCAGGGGCTCCGTCGCGATGACGTAGCTGCCGATCGGGATGACGCGGCGGCGCAGCCAGGGTGTCAGCGCGCCGGTATAGCCGTTGGTCGCCACCACGACGTCGCGGGCGGCGACGATGCCGCGCGGCGTGGCGACGCGGAAGCCCTTGCCGTCGCGCTCGATGCCGGTCGCGGGACAGCGCGCGACGACGCGCGCGCCCGCCTCCAGCACCCGGGCCAGGACGCCCTGGTGCAGCCGGCCGGGATCGACCACCGCGTGCCGCGTGTAGACGGCGCCGCCGAAATAGGCGTCGGTGCCGAGCTCCGTGCGCTGCTCCGCCCGCGGCACGAGCTGCACCTCGACCTCCAGCCCCTTCGGCTGGGCCGCGACGGCGCGCGCGAGCGCCTCGTACTGCGCCGGGTTGTGCGCGGCGTGGAAGCGGCCGGCGACGCGGAAGTCGCAGTCGATCCGCTCGGCCGCGACGAACTCGGCGATCCAGGAGAGCGAGCGCTGGCCCTCCTTGATGATGGCGAAGGCGCGCTCGGCGCCGTGCTTGCGCGACAGCGCGTCGAACCCCGGCTTGATGCTGGTCGAGATCTGGCCGCCGTTGCGCGTGCTGCAGCCCCAGCCGGCGTCCTCGGCGTCGATCACCAGCGTGTCGCGGCCGCCGCGCGCGGTCTGCAGGGCTGCCCCCAGGCCGGTGTAGCCCGAACCGATCACCACGACGTCGGCCTTCGCCGGCAGCGTCGTCTCGGGCAGCGCCGGGCGCGGGACGCGCTCCCACCAGTACGGGGTGAGCCTGGCGTCTGCGGCGAAGGGATGGTCGGTCATGTCGGATCCTGGAGGATGAGGTCGGCACCCTTCTCGGCGACCATGATGGTCGGCGCATTGGTATTGCCGGAGGTGACCGAAGGGAAGACCGAGGCGTCGACGACGCGCAGTCCGGCGATCCCGTGGACGCGAAGCCGGTGGTCGACGACGCCGTCGCGCGCGTCGGGCGCCATGCGGCAGGTGGCGACCGGGTGGAAGACGCTGGATGCCCGTCGGCGGATGTCCCGGCGCAACTCGTCCTCGCTCTCCGCCGCGGCACCCGGCTGCATCTCGCTCTCGATGACCGCGGCCAGTGCCGGCGTCGCGGCGAGCCGGCGGAGGAAGCGCGAGCCCTCGACCAGCTCGTCCAGGTCGTGCGCCGTCGCCAGCGAGTTCGGGTGGATCGCCGGCGGCGCGTCGGGGTCGGCCGAGCGGATCTCCAGGTGGCCGCGGCTGGTCGGGCGGCAGGGTTGGGCGCTCAACAGGAAGCCGGGGAACGGGTCCGGGCTCATCAGCGGTCGCTTGCCGGGCGGCGTGCGGGTGTAGCTGAGCGGCGAGAAGTAGAGCTGCATGTTCGGCCGGTCGAGGCCGGGCCGCGAGCGCACGAAGCCGCCGCCCTGGTTCACGCTGATGGCGAGCGGCCCGCGCCGCGCCGCGAGATAGGCCAGCGCCACCCGGAGCCGGCCCGGCCATGGGCGCAGCACCTGGTTCAGGGTCGGCACGCGGGCGCGATAGAGATGGTCGATGCAGAGATGGTCCTGGAGGTTGCGGCCGACCGCGGGCGCGTCGCGGACCACCGCGATCCCGAGGCTGCCCAGCAGCGGCGCGGGGCCGACGCCCGAGAGCTGCAAGAGCTGCGGCGAGCCGATCGCGCCGGCCGACAGGATGACGGCGCGGCCGGCCGTCGCGGTCTTACTGCCACCGCGGCTCGCGTAGGCGACGCCGGTCGCGCGCGCGCCCTCGAACAGCACGCGCCGCACCAGTGCGTCCGTCTCGACGCGCAGGTTCGCCCGGCGCATGGCGGGACGCAGGTAGGCGCGCGCGGCCGACATGCGCAGGCCGTCGCGGGTGGTGATCTGGTAGAGGCCGGCACCCTCCTGGTCGGCGCCGTTGAAGTCGGGATTGTGCGCCACGCCCGCCTCGGCGCAGGCCCGCAGATAGACGTCGCACAGCGGGTGGCGGTCGGCGTCGATGTCGCTCACGTGCAGCGGCCCGCCGACGCCGCGCCACGCATCGGCGCCGCGCCCGTTGTCCTCCGCGCGCTTGAAGTAGGGCAGCACGTCCGACCAGCCCCATCCGGGGTTCCCCGCCGCCGCCCACTCGTCGAAGTCGGCCGGCTGCCCACGGATGTGGACCATGGCGTTGATCGCGCTCGACCCGCCCAGCACCTTGCCGCGCGGCCAGTAGCCCTGCCGCCCGTCGAGCGCCGGCTCCGGCTCGGTCCGGTACATCCAGTTGACGCGCGGATCGTAGAACGACTTGCCGTAGCCGATCGGCACCCGCAGCCACAGGCGCCGGTCGCTGCCGCCGGCCTCCAGCAGCAGCACGCGGAAGCGGCCGTTCGCCGAAAGCCGGTTCGCCAGCACGCAGCCCGCCGATCCCGCGCCGACGATGATGTAGTCGAACTCGCTCATGACCGGGGACTGTGTGGCGGCAATGGTCGGCATGCGAGGTCCAGTCTCGACATTCGGCCATACCACTGGCGATCCTCACTCCGCGGCCGCGTGCCTCGGCCGCACCAGCCCTTGCAGCGCCGCGGCCAGCGCCTCGACGCCGGCGCGGATGGCCGGCGGCCGGACGCCGGCGAAGCCCAGGACCAGGCCGTTGACCTCGGTCGGCTCGATCGAGAAACGGGCGATGGGGGAGACCACGATGCGCCGCGCCTCGGCCGCGGCCGTCGCCGCGATCTCGGAGATCCCGGGTCGGAGATGGCTGATGGCGTGCAGGCCGCTCTCCGCCGGGACGACGTCGAGCAGCCCGGCGAGCTCGGTCGCCGCCGCATCGCACAGGGCGGCATGCCGCTCCTCGTAGATCCGGCGCATGCGGCGGATATGGGTGGCGAAGTGGCCCTCCTCGATGAACTCCGCCACCACCGCCTGGACCGTCGAGGGCACGCCCTGGACGAAGGCGGCGGAGACCCTGGCGAAGGTCTCGACGAGGTCGGGCGGCGCCAGGATGAAGCCCAGGCGGAGAGCGGGGAACAGCGACTTGCTGAAGGTGCCGACATAGATCACGAGGCCGGTGCGGTCGACGCTCTTCAGCGTCGGCAGCGGCCGCCGGCCGAAGAAGAACTCGCCGTCGTAGTCGTCCTCGATGATCCAGGCGCCGGCGCGCTCGGCGGCGTGCAGCAGCGCGAAGCGGCGCTCCAGGCTCATGACATGGCCGAGCGGCTGCTGGTGGGAAGGCGTGACGAAGGCGAGGCGGAACTGCCGGCAGCGCCGCAGCCCTTCGTCGACGCGCAGCCCCTCGTGGTCGACCGGCACCGGCACGAGGTCGGCCCCGCCGGCGAGCAGGCTGTTGCGCGCGCCGATCGCGCCGGGGTTCTCGAACCACACCTTGTCGCCGGGATCGAGCAGCAGCGAGCCGATCAGGTGGAAGGCCTGCTGGGCGCCGCCGACGACGAAGATCTGCTGCGCCTCGCAGGCGATGCCGCGATTGGCGCGCAGATGGGCGGCGATGGCCCGGCGCAGCAGCGGATGGCCGCACGGCTCGCCGTAGCCCATGACGTCGTCGCGCGCGCCGCGCCAGTGCTTGGCGGCGAGCCGCGCCCATTGCGCCATGGGAAAGGCGTCGAAGGCGGGGAGCGCGGTGATGAAGGGCCGCGGCGTATGCGGCAGCCGCGGCCGGGCGCCGAAGCGATCGGCGGCCCAGCCCATGGCACGCGAGAGCCGCGGCTCGCGTGGGATCATCGCGGCGCGCGTCGCTTCGGGTGGCCGCTGCGGCCGCTCGGCGCCCAGCGCCGCGGCGACGTAGGTGCCCGCGCCGACGCGCGATTCGATCAGCCCCTCGGCGATCAGCCGGTCGAAGGCGTGGATGACGGTGGTGCGCGAGAGGCCGAGGTCGCCCGCCAGGGTGCGGGTCGCCGGCAGCCGCTCGCCCGCCGCGACGGCGCCCGACAGCATGAGCTCGCGCAGCGCCATGTAGAGCTGCGTGCTGACCGGGCGCGCCGACCCGTGGTCGATCTCGATCGACAAGAGCAGCGCGCCGCCCGCCCGCTTGACCAAGGACGACCTCCCCCGGCGCCCCTGGGCCGGTCGCGGAATGGTATCACGATCCGTGCAGAGTGGACCTTATGCCGCGCCCATTTCGTGCCGATGATCGCCGCGGGGCCATGGCACGCGGGCGATCATGAAGATCAAGAGCATTGAGACCTTCAGCGGCGAGTTCGTCGGGTTCGTGCGGGTCACGGCGGACGACGGATCCCAGGGCTGGGGGCAGGTCTCGCCCTACAATGCCGACATCACCGCGCTCGTCATGCACCGTCAGGTGGCGCCGTGGTCGCTCGGCCGCGACGCGCTCGACATCGGTGCCCTGATGGCCGCGATCCCCGAGCGCGAGCACAAGTTCCCGGGCTCGTACCTGCGCCGCGCGATGGGCGGCCTCGACACCGCGCTGTGGGACCTGCGCGGCAAGCGCGAAGGCCGCCCGGTCTGCGAGCTGATCGGCGGCGCGCCGCGGCCGCTGCGCGCCTACGCCTCCTCGATGAAGCGCGACATCACGCCCCGGGACGAGGCCGACCGGCTGCTGCGCCTGCGCGACCGCTACGGCTTCGATGCCTTCAAGTTCCGCGTCGGTGCCGAATGCGGCCACGACGTCGACGAGTGGCCGGGGCGGACCGAGGAGATCGTCCCGACGGTGCGCAAGGCGCTCGGCGACGACGTCGCGCTGCTGGTGGACGGCAACAGCGGCTTCTCGCCGGCGCGCGCGATCGAGGTCGGCCGCATGCTGGAGGACAACGGCGTCTGCCATTTCGAGGAGCCGTGCCCCTACTGGGAGCTGGAGCAGACGAAGGCGGTGCGCGATGCGCTCGCCCTCGACGTCGCCGGCGGCGAGCAGGACTGCATGCTGCCGACCTGGCGGCACATGATCGAGATGGGGGCGGTCGACATCATCCAGCCCGACGTCTGCTACCTCGGCGGCATCACCCGCTCGCTGCGCGTCGCCGCCATGGGGGCGGCGGCCGGTCTGCCCTGCACGCCGCACAGCGCCAACCTGTCGCTGGTGACGCTGTTCACCATGCACCTGCTCTGTGCGATCCCCAATGCCGGGAAGTACCTCGAGTTCTCGATCGAGGGGCCCGACTATTATCCCTGGCAGGAGGGCCTGTTCCGCAAGTCGCCCTACGACGTCCGCGACGGCAAGGTGGCGATCTCGGGCGAGCCGGGCTGGGGCGTGGAGATCGCGCCGGAATGGCTGGCCCGGTCGAGCTATCGCATCAGCGAGGCGACGTGAGCGAATGGTATGGGCAGCAGTTCAAAATGGCCCTTTCGCGCCGTCCAATTCGCTGTCGACAATCCGATGATGGCCGTTCCCGCGGGCGGCCGCCAAACCAGGGACGGAACAGGCAGATGCTGAGGAAGTCCCTAGCGGCCGCCGCGCTGGGCGCGGCGCTGATGCCGGCCGCCGTCACGGCACAGGAGCTGACCGTCGTGTCGTTCGGCGGCTCCTATCAGGCCGCCCAGAGCAAGGCCTTGTTCCAGCCGGCCGCGGCCGCGCTCGGCATCAAGCTCAAGGAGGAGACCTATACCGGGATCGCCGATCTCCGCCTGAAGGTGAAGGCCGGGGCTGTCACCTGGGACGTCGTCGCCAGCGGCTCGGGCAGCGCGGCGCGCGCGGGGGCCGAGGGCATCCTGGAGAAGCTCGACTACAAGGTGATCGACACCTCCTCCTTCCTGCCCGGCCTCTGGCAGGACCACTGCGTCGGCGGCGACGTCTTCTCGACCGTGCTCGCCTGGAACACCAAGACCTACGGCGACAAGGGCCCGCAGAGCTGGGCCGACTTCTGGGACGTGAAGAAGTTTCCGGGCAAGCGCTCCTACCGCAACGCCGTCGCGGGCTCGCTGGAGCCGGCGCTGATGGCCGACGGCGTGCCGCCGGAGAAGGTCTACGAGGTGCTCTCGGCGCCGGGCGGCATCGAGCGGGCGATCAAGAAGATCAAGGAGCTGAAGCCGCACGTCGCCGTGTGGTGGTCTTCGGGCGCGCAGCACGCGCAGCTCATGAAGGACGGCGAGGTCGACATGGTGAACGGCTGGAACGGCCGCTTCGACGTCGTCGCCAAGGACGGCGGCAAGGTCGCCTACACCTTCAACCAGGCGCTCCTCGACTACGACTGCTACGCCATCGCCAAGGGGGCGCCCAACCGCGACCTCGCCATGAAGTTCCTGGCGGAGATCAGCAAGCCGCAGTACCAGGCCGAATTCACCAAGTACATCACCTATGGCCCGACCAACCGGAAGGCCTACGACCTCGGCACCATCGACGCCGCCTACGCCAAGCGGCTGCCGTCCCATCCGGATAACGCCGCCAGGCAGCTTCCGGTCAATCTCCAGTGGTACATCCAGAACGAGGCCAAGGCGGCGGCCGCCTATCAGAACATGCTGACGGAGTAGCCGGCCGCTCCGGACTCAACCGGCGAGGGCGGCGCACGGCGCCGCCCTCGTCCTGTCGATCATATCGAAGGCGGTTCGCGAATGGCGCGCGGCGCGTCGCTTCCCATCACCATCCGGCAGGTCACCAAGGGCTACGGCAAGGTCCTTGCCCTCGACCGTGTCGACCTCGACGTGCGCAGCGGCGAGTTCCTGACGCTGCTCGGCCCCTCGGGCTCGGGCAAGACGACGCTGCTGATGGTCCTGGCCGGCTTCACCCGTCCCGACCATGGCAGCCTGCTGTTCGGCGAGGAGGAGGTCATCCGCCGCCCGCCGCACAAGCGCGACGTCGGCATGGTCTTCCAGAACTATGCGCTCTTCCCGCACATGGACGTGGCGGCCAACATCGCCTTCCCGCTGAAGCTGCGCGGCACGCCCAGGGCCGACGTCGCGCGGCGCGTCGAGCAGGCGCTGGAGCTGGTGCAGCTCGGCGGCTACGGCGCGCGCCGGGTCGACCAGCTGTCGGGCGGCCAGCGGCAGCGCGTGGCGCTCGCCCGCGCCATCGTCTTCGAGCCGCGCATCCTGCTGATGGACGAGCCGCTGTCGGCGCTCGACAAGCAGCTGCGCGAGCACATGCAGATCGAGCTGCGCCGGCTCCACGACCGGCTCGGCATGACGACGGTCTACGTCACTCACGACCAGCGCGAGGCGCTGACCATGTCCGATCGCATCGCCGTCATCAACGGCGGCCGCATCATGCAGGTCGACGCGCCCCGCCCGCTCTACGAGCGACCGGCCAATCGCTTCGTCGCGGAGTTCATCGGGGAATCGACCTTCCTGCCGGTCGCCGCCTCGGCCGGCGGCTTCGCCCATGCCGGCAGGGTGCTGAAGGTGGCCGCGCCGCCGGCCGCGACCGGACGCTGCCTCCTCATGCTGCGGCCCGAGCGGCTGCGCATCCTGGCCGCCCCGGACGACGCGCTGAACATGCTGACCGCGCGCGTCGAGGACGTCGTCTACCAGGGCGACAGCGTGCTGGTGCAGGCGGTGCTGCCCGACGGCTGCCGCATCGGCGTGCGCGCGGTCTCGACGGCCGCCGCCATGGCCACGGTGGCGCGCCCAGGCGACACGGTGACGCTCGGCCTCGCCCCCGAGGACACCGTCATCCTGGGCGAGGGGTGAGGGCCAGCGTGCCGGCGGAGCGGGCGAACGCCGACGGCCTGCGCCGCGACGCGCTGCGCGAGCGCCTCGCCCTCTTCGGGCTCGGCTCGCCGGCACTGCTGCTGGTGCTGGTCGTCATGGTGCTGCCGGTCGGCTGGCTGTTCTCGCTGTCGTTCCTCTCCGACGAAGGCGCCCTCAGCCTCGAGCACTACCGGCGCATGCTGGAGCAGCCGTCCTACGCGCGGATCTTCGTCACCACGTTCCAGGTGTCGGCGCTGACGACCGGCATCTGCATCGCGCTGGGCTACCCCCTCGCCTACGTGCTGTCGCAACTGCCGCGCCGCGCCGCGAACCTCTGCATGATCGGCGTGCTGCTGCCGTTCTGGACGTCGCTGCTGGTGCGGACCTACGCGTGGCTGGTGCTGCTGCAGCGCCAGGGGGTCATCAACGGCTGGGGCATCGAGCTCGGCCTGTGGTCGGAGCCGCTGCCGCTGGTGCACAACCTCGCCGGCACGCTGATCGGCATGGTGCATATCATGCTGCCGTTCCTGATCCTGCCGCTCTACGGAACGATGCGCGCGATCGACCGCGACTACGTGAAGGCGGCGGCCAATCTCGGGGCCGGGCCGGTCCGGGCCTTCTGGCAGGTGTTCTTCCCGCTGTCGCTGCCGGGCCTCTTCGGCGGCGCCCTCATCGTCTTCATCCTCTGCCTGGGCTTCTACGTGACGCCGGCGGTGCTCGGCGGCGGCCGGGTCATCATGGTCTCCAACCGCATCGCCACGGACATCGAGCTGTTCTTCAACTGGGGGGCGGCGAGCGCGCTGGGCGTGGTTCTCCTGGTGCTGACCCTGGGGCTGCTCTATGCCGCGGCGCGCCTGGTGCGGCTGGACGGCGTGCTCGGCGGGCACGGCACATGAGCTGGCTTTCCCGCCCGGCGACCGAGACGCAGATCACCCATGGCGGGCGGCTGTGGCTCTACGCCGTGGCGGCGCTGGTGATGATCTTCCTGGTGGTGCCGACGCTGATCGTCGTGCCCATGTCGTTCTCGGACTCCCAGTACCTCGAGTTCCCGCCCCGGCGCTGGTCGCTGCGCTGGTACGCCAACTACGCCGGCTCGACGGAGTGGGTGCAGGCGACGTTCACGTCCCTGAAGGCGGCCTTCCTGACGATGCTGGTGGCCACGCCGCTCGGCACGATGGCCGCTTACGGCCTCTTCGCCTCGCGCCTGCGCTGGGTGCGGCCGGTCTATGTCCTGCTGGTGACGCCGATCGTCGTGCCGGTGATCCTGGTCGGCATCGGCGTGTTCTATGCCTATGCGAAGCTGAAGCTGGTCAACACGCTGCTCGGCATCGTGCTCGCCCACACCATGCTGGCGGTGCCGCTGGTGCTGCTGATCGTGACGTCGGCGCTGAAGAGCTACGACATGAACCAGGAGATGGTGGCGCGCAGCCTCGGCGCCTCGCGGCCGCGCGCGTTCTTCAAGGTGACGCTGCCGCAGATCCGCTTCGCGGTCGCGACCGGCGCCATCCTGTCGTTCCTCACCTCCTTCGACGAGGTCATCGTCGCGCTCTTCGTCTCGGGCGGTGCCAACTCGACGCTGACGCGCAGCATGTTCAACGCGCTGCGCGACCAGATCGACCCGACGATCGCGGCGATCTCGACCATCATGATCGTGGTGACGACCGTGCTGCTGGCCCTGGCCCAGGCGCTCGGCCGGCAGCGCCAGGGGAGCTGACGGCGGACGTGAAGAGAGGGCCGCCCGGCGACGGGCGGCCCTGTCCGCGGCGATGCCGGGGCGTCACACGCCCGGGCGGTTCTCCCACAGCGCGCGCTCGCGCGCGATCTGCTCGGCCGTATAGGGATCGGCGCGCTCGTCGAAGCGCGTCCAGCCGCGCTCGCGGTAGACGCTGGCGCGGGTGCCGGGGTCGACCGGGCCGTGCCTGTCGAGGATGGCGGTCGCCTCGGCGACGCGCCCGCTCTCCACGCGCACGGTGACCAGGGCGCCGCCGCGCCGCACGCTCTCCGCATACACATGCGCCTCCTCGTCCTTCACGCCCGACCCGGTGAGGGCGCCGATGATGCCGCCGGTGGCGGCACCGGCCGCGGCGCCTGCTGCGGTCGCGGCGAGCCAGCCGGCGGCTACCACCGGCCCGATTCCAGGGATCGCCAGCATGCCGAGGCCGGCGAGCAGCCCCGCGCCGCCGCCCAGCGCGCCGCCGATGCCGGCACCCGCGCCGGCGCCGGTCCCGGCCTCGCTCGTCTCCGCGACCCGGGCCACCGTCGTGCCGTCGCCGTTGTGGGCGACGATGCTGATGTCCTCGTGGGCGATGCCGGCGCCGCGCAGCGCGGTCAGGGCCCGGCTGGCGTCATGATAGCTGTCGTAGAGGCGCGTGATCGTGGTCTTCATGGGGTCTCTCCTGTGCGCGGTCAGCGGGCGACGACGTTGCCCTGGTAGTCGACGGCGACGTCGACGGTCTGGCCGTTGCGCGTCGCCTTGCCGCGCCAGATGCCGTCCTTGTCCTTGGCGAGCGGGCTCACCGCGGAGAAGCCCTGCGCCTCGATGCGCGCCTTGGCCTGGCCTTCGGTGAAGGAGTTGGCGCCGGCGGCCGGCGCGCCGGGGTTGTTCGGGCCCGGCGCGCTGACGGCCGGGTTGCTCGGCGCCGACGGGTTCGCCGGCGGCGTCTGCGCCACGGCGGCGCCGGCGACGAGTGCGCAGGCGGCGACGGCGACGATGATCCTGTTCATCTCGGTTCCCCGATGGTTCGTGTTCGACGCCTGAGGAAACCGGTGCGCGCGGCATTTGTTCCGTGGCGTCCTTGCGCAAATTGCGCATGCCCTCGTCATTCCGCGACGACGGCCGGGCGAGACACGCCGCGCAGGCCCCTCGCGCTGCCGCCACCGAGCCGATCGGTGCCGCCGACGCGCTGGAACGCGCCGTCGACGGCCTGCAGTCCGGCGGCGCGCGGCGCGGCATCGGCGTCCTGTCGGTCAGTCGGGCGGCTTCATCGAGACCGCGCTGCGGCGCTTCGCGGCGCCGGGGGACGGGCTACGCAGCCTCGCTGCGGACCTACCATGCCGTGGAGATCGCCGAACGCGTCGCCGCCGGCGATGTCGACGTCGGCGCGACCCTGGATCCCGCCGCCGACGGGCGCCTGACCGCGGACCTGCTGGCCGAGACACCCGCTCGCCGCGAGGGAGAGCTGCCGGACGATTTCGCCGGCGAACGGCTGGTGCTGCCTCCCGCGCCGTCGATAGGGCGTGGGGTGGCGGAAGCCGCCTTCGCCCGCGCCCGGGTGGCCCTGGACGCCGCCAGGGAAGCGCCCGGTCCGGCGCTCTGCGATCTGGTGGTCGACGGCCCGGCCGTGGCGATCGTGAGCCCGCTCGCCGTTTGGCGCTATCGCGCGCACGGCGTCGTCGCGCGCCGCTTCATGCACCACGCTCCCGGGCGATTCTTCCTGCTCCGCCGCAAGGGCATGCCGCTGAGGGCGTGCCAGACCGCCCTCGAGGCCCAGCTCATCGCCATGTTCGAGATCGTCGGCCGGGATCTCGCGCTCGCGCCGGGCGCGATGCCCGGGGGCACGCGTCGCGCCTCGGGGTTCCTAGGCGGCGGGGGCGACGACCCTGATCCGGGTGGGCAGCCCGCAGGCCGGGCATTCGTAGGTCCGCAGCTCGGCCCAGGGACCTTCGGCCGGGCAGGGCTCGCGACGGGC
>JADZBA010000230.1 GCA_020852355.1 Alphaproteobacteria bacterium | reverse complement strand
CGGCGATGGATTCCGGCGTCGCCCGCAAGCCGATCGCCGACATGGTCGGCTATCGCCGCCAGCTCCGCAGCCGCCTCAACCCGACGGCCGACCTGCTGCAGTTCATCTACGAGCAGGTGAAGACGAACCCGAGGCGCGTCGTCTTTGCCGAGGGCGAGGAGGAGAAGGTCATCCGCGCGGCCGTGCAGTACCTGAACGGCGGCTTCGGCACGCCTGTGCTGATCGGCCGCGAGGAGCGCATCTTCGAGACCATGCGCTCGATCGGCCTCGCCCGGCCGGAGGGCATCGAGATCCACAATGCCCGCCTCAGCCGCAACAACAAGCGCTACACCGACTTCCTCTACGCTCGCACCCAGCGCCACGGCTACCTGCACCGCGACGCCCAGCGCCTCGTCAACCAGGACCGCAACGCCTTCGCCGCCCTCATGGTCGCCTGCGGCGACGCCGATGCGCTGGTCACCGGCGTGACCCGCAACTACTTCGACGCCTACGAGGAGATCCGCCGGGTCATCGACCCCAAGCCGGACCATGTCGTCTTCGGCATGACGGCGCTGCTGGCCAAGGGGCAGACCGTGCTGATGGCCGACACGACGGTCAACGAGCTGCCTTCGGCCGAGGAGCTGGCGTCGATCGCCGTGCAGGCCGCGGCGGCGGCGCGCGCCATGGGCCAGGAGCCGCGGGTCGCCCTGCTGTCCTATTCGAACTTCGGCAATCCCGCGCGCTCGCGCACCGAGCGCATCCGCGAGGCGGTGGCGATCCTCGACCGCCGCAAGGTCGATTTCGAGTATGACGGCGAGATGTCGGCCGACGTCGCGCTCAACCACGACCTGATGCGGCGGCTCTATCCCTTCTGCCGCCTGCGCGGGCCCGCCAACGTGCTGATCATGCCCGCCCTGCACAGCGCCAACATCGCCTCCAAGATGCTGCAGGTGCTGGGCGGCGGCGTCGTCATCGGCCCGCTGCTGATGGGGCTGTCGGCGTCGGCTCAGATCGTCGAGGCCTCGGCCAGCGTATCTGACCTGGTCGGCATGGCCGTCCTGGCGGCCCACGCGGCGAGCCGCTAGGCGGGCGGCGGTGGGAGAGGCGGGACGACGCTTCTCCCCTCCCCTCCGCCCATGGTAGGGCGGCGCCATGGGTAGCTGGCCGACCCTGCGCCGCGTCTTCCTGCACACCGTCACCGTCGCGTCGCCGGCGCTGGCGGTCATCGTCGTGCTGATGCTGGCGGGGGCGATCGAGGACGTGACGGCGGCGGTCGCCCTCGTCGCGGTGGTGGTGGCGACCGCTTTCCTGGTGTGGCCCTACGTGATGGGCGTCGACGGCCTGCGCGCAGCAGTCGCGCGGCTGGAGCGCGAGGGCGACGCGCCGCCGCCCGACACCGGCCCGTCGGAGAGCCTGCGGCACGTCTGGGACGCCGTCCGGCGCATGCACGGCGAGCGCGAGGTGCGGCGCGCCGAGGTCGAGGCCCAACTACACGCCGAGGAGGCGATCCTCGCCGCCCTGCCCGACCCGCTGCTGCTGCTCGATTCGCGCCGCCGGATCGTCCGTGCCAACGCCGCCGCCACCGCCCTGCTGGGCGCGCCGCTGGTCGGTCGCGATCTGGCGGCCGCGCTGCGCCATCCGCTGGTGCTGGCTGCCGCCGACGCCGTCCTGGCGGGCGAGCCGGCCCGCGAGGTCGAGTTCGCGCTGGCCGCGCCGGTGACCCATGAGCTGGTCGCCCGGGTCCTGGCATTGGCCCCGGGTGCCCGCGGCGGCGGCCGGCCCGACGGGGTGTCGGCGCTGGTGGCGCTGCATGACGTCACGGCGATCAAGCGGGCGGAGCGCATGCGCGCCGACTTCGTGGCCAACGCCAGCCACGAGTTGCGTACTCCCTTGTCCACCCTGGTCGGATTCGTCGAGACGCTGCAGGGCCCGGCACGCGACGACGAGGAGGCGCGCGAACGCTTCCTCGCGATCATGCATGAGCAGGCGCAGCGCATGGCGCGTCTCGTGGAGGATCTGCTGTCGCTGTCGCGCATCGAGCAGGAGGAGCACTCGGCCCCCACCGGCCGCGTCGATCTCGGCGCGCTGGCGCGGGCGGCGGTCGAGACGATGGAGATGAAGGCGATGGCGCGCGGCGGATCGATCGATCTCGTCGTCGAGCCGGACCTGCCGGCGGTGCTGGGCGATGGCGACCAGATCGCCCAGGTGCTGCAGAACCTCATCGACAACGCCAGCAAGTACGGCCGCCGCGGCGCCCCGGTCACCGTTACCGTCGCCCGCGCCTCCCGGCCGTTGCCCGGCCCGGATCGGCGTCCCCGCCCCGCCGTCGCCGTCGCCGTTGCCGACCGCGGCGAGGGCATCGCGCGCGAGCACCTGACGCGCCTGACCGAGCGCTTCTATCGCGTCGATCCGGCGCGCTCGCGCGCCCTCGGCGGCACCGGCCTCGGCCTCGCCATCGTCAAGCACATCGTCGCCCGCCATCGCGGCCTGCTGGAGATCGAGAGCGCCGTCGGCGAGGGCAGCACCTTCACCGTCTCGCTGCCGGCGGCCGAGCCGGCGGCGGCGTCACGGAACTGAAACAGTTACGTCATATAAGGGTCCTGCCCGCTCGTTAGGGTGCCGCGCAGCGACGGCCGGTCCCGGCCGTCGCACCCCAGGCACCAGAGAATGGAGACAGGACCATGCTGCGGAACAGGACGGTTCTCGCCGCCGCGCTCGCCATGGCCGTCGGCGCGCCGGCGGCGGCGCAGACGCTCGACCCCGCGCTCAAGGACTACAAGCAGATTTCCGGCGTGTCGGGCAGCATCAAGTCGATCGGCTCGGACACGCTGAACAACCTGATGACCCTCTGGGCCGAGGGCTTCAGCAGGATGTATCCGAACGTCAAGATCGAGATCGAGGGCAAGGGCTCGTCGACGGCACCGCCGGCGCTGGTCGCCGGGACGGCGCAGTTCGGCCCGATGTCGCGCCCGATGAAAGGGGCCGAGATCGACGCCTTCGAGAAGAAGTACGGCTACAAGCCGTCCGCCATCCGCGGCGCCGTCGATGCGCTCGCCGTGTTCGTCCACAAGGACAACCCGATCCGCTGCCTGTCGCTGCCGCAGATCGATGCGATCTTCTCCAAGACGCGCAAGGGCGGGGCGACGAAGGACGCCGCGACCTGGGGCGACGTCGGGCTGACCGGCGAGTGGGCGGCCAAGCCGATCTCCCTCTACGGCCGCAACTCGGCCTCGGGCACCTACGGCTACTTCAAGGAGGTCGCGCTCTTCAACGGCGACTACAAGGATTCGGTGAAGGAGCAGCCGGGCTCGTCCACCGTCGTCCAGGGCGTGGCCTCGGACAAGTTCGCCATGGGCTACTCCGGCATCGGCTACGCCACCGCCGACGTGCGGGCCGTCCCGCTGTCGACCAAGACCGGCGAGCCCTGCGCGCCGGCGACGTCGGAAGCCGCCTATGCCGGCGACTATCCGCTCGCGCGCTACCTCTACATCTACGTGAACGTCAACCCGAACCAGCCGCTCGATCCCGCACGGGCAGAGTTCATCCGGTACGTCTACTCCAAGCAGGGCCAGCAGGCGGTGATCAAGGACGGCTACTTCCCGGTCACCCAGGCGATCGCCGACGAGGACCTCAAGGCGAAGAAGCTGATGTAGCGCGCAGGCGACCCCGGAGCCGCTCCCCCCGCCCCGGGGTCGCCCTCTCTTTCCCGTGCACCCGATGGACCGGATCCATGGCCACGACCGATCGCGCTGAAGGCCCCGCCGGCATCCCGCGTCGCCGCAAGGATACGCGCCGCTCGGTGATCATCGTCGATCGGATCGCCGACTGGACGGTCACCGTCGGGGGATTGCTCGTCATCATCGCCGTCTTCGGGATCATGGCGTTCCTCGCCCAGGTCGTCGTGCCGCTGTTCACCGGCGGGCATGTCGAGAGCCGGGTCTCCTACGTCCTGCCGATCCACGACGGCGGCACGCTGATGGTCTCGACGGACGAGTATCGGACGGTCGGCCTGAAGCTGGGGCGCAGCGGCGCCGTGCTGCCGTTCCACCTGCCGAGCGGCCGGGCGCTATCGCCGCTCTCGCTCGACCTCGCCGGGGGAACGGTCACCGCCTTCGGGCGCACCCCCAGGCGCGAGGACGTCGTGCTCGGCTTCGCCGACGGCACCCTGCGGTTCGGCAAGGTGCGGACCACGGCCGAGGTGCTGCCGGCCGACCGCGTGCCGGCCGGCCTCGCCCGCATCGACGACCGCGATCGCACCGACGGCACCTCCGTTTACGCGCAGGTCCCCGGCAACCAGGTCCGCAAGGTGACACCGGAGGCGACGCTCGACGCGCCGATCCGGATCGCCGACGATGCCGGCGCCATCGTCGCCCTGGACTATCGCATCGGCGGCACCGTCGAGCGGCCGACGCGCTCGTTCGTGGCGGTCGACGACAAGGGCACCGTGCGGATCGGCACCGCCGAATCGCGGATGAACATGATGACCCGTCAGGTCCGCACGACGACGCGGACGGCGACGCTGCCGGCCCTGCCGGCCGGGACGCGGGTCGAGACCGTGCTGATGACCGAGAAGGCCGACCAGGTCTATGTCGGCGACGCGCGGGGCATGATCCATCGCTACGACGTGCGCGACTTCGCGAGCCCGATGCTCGCCGAATCGGTCGACCTGCTGCGCGGCGAGGCGCTGACCAGCCTCTATTTCCTCAACGGCGAGGCGTCGCTGGTCGTCGGCGGCGGCAAAGGCACCACGGCCGTCTACTTCCGCCTGCAGCAGGCGAACGCACGGTCGACCGACGGCTTTACGCTGGTCCGGGCGCACACCCTGGCACCGCATCCGGCGGCCGTCACCGCGATCGGCGCCAGCCAGCGCACCAAGATGTTCGTCACCGGCGACGCGGCGGGCGGCGTTCTCGTCCGCCACAGCACCAGCGAGCGCACGCTGCTGCGGCTCGCCTCCGAGGGCGGCCGTCCCATCGTGGCGGCCTTGCTGACGCCGCGTGACGATGGTGTCCTGGCGGTCGACGCCGACGGGCGCGCGGTCTTCTGGCACATCGAGGTGCCGCATCCGGAAACCACGCTGGGGACGATCTTCGGCAAGGTCTGGTACGAGGGCTATTCCGGGCCGACCTACACGTGGCAGTCGTCGTCCGGCACGGACAGCTTCGAGCCCAAGCTGTCTCTGGTGCCGCTGATCTTCGGGACCATCAAGGCGACCCTCTACTCCCTGCTCTTCGCGGTGCCGGTCGCCATGCTGGCGGCGATCTACACCTCGGAGTTCGTGCACCACCGCGTCCGCGCGGTGGTCAAGCCGACCATGGAGATGATGGCCTCGCTGCCGTCGGTCGTGCTCGGCTTCATCGCCGCGCTGATCCTGGCGCCGCTGGTGGAGACGTGGATCGCCGCCGTGCTGCTGGCCTTCTTCGCGGTGCCGCTGTCGCTCTTCGCGGGCGCCCATCTGTGGCAGCTCCTGCCCGGCGACACGGCGCGCCGCCTCGGCGGGCTGCCGAAGCTGGCGGCGATGTTCGTGGTCCTCGGCCTCGGGCTGATCCTGTCCTGGTGGCTGGGCGCGGCATTCGAGGCGGCCTTCTTCGGCGGCAGCTTCAAGGCCTGGGTCAACCGCGACCTCGGCACGGGGACGCCGTTTCTGTTCCTGATGCTGCTGCCCGTCTCGTTCCTCGCCGTCCTCGCCGTCGCCAATCGGACGGTCGGCCGGAACCTCGCCGATGCCGTGCGCGCACTGCCGCCGGGCGTCGTCGACCTGCTGCGCTGGCTGGCGACCCTGGCCGCCGCCGCCGCCCTGGCGTTCGTCGCGGCGGAGCTGCTGACGACCCTCGGCTTCGATCCCCGCGGCGCGGTCGTCGACACCTACGTGCAGCGCAACACGCTCGTCGTCGGCTTCGCCATGGGGTTCGCCGTCATCCCGATCGTCTACACCATCGCCGAGGATGCGCTCAGCGCCGTGCCCGAGCATCTGCGCGCGGCCAGCCTCGCCTGCGGCGCCACGCCCTGGCAGACGGCGGTCGCGGTGATCCTGCCGACGGCGGCCAGCGGCGTGTTCGCCGCGGTCATGGTCGGCATGGGCCGCGCGGTCGGCGAGACCATGATCGTGGTGATGGCGGCCGGCAACACCGCGATCCTCGACTGGAACGTGTTCAACGGGCTGCGCGCGCTCTCCGCCAACATCGCGGTCGAGCTGCCCGAGGCGGTGAAGGACGAAACCCTCTACCGCATGCTGTTCCTGGCAGCGCTCACGCTGTTCGTCATGACCTTCGTGATCAACACGGTGGCCGAGGTCATCCGCCAGCGCTTCCGCCGCCGCGCCGTGCAGCTCTGAGGAAGGATGCGATGACCTCGACCTCGATCGACACGGCGCGCGCCCGGCCGGCCGCCGGCACGCTGGCGCGGGTCCGCACGACCCGGCTCCAGGCGATCGGCGAGCCGAACCTGTGGGCGCTCGGCGGCGCGCTGGCCTTCGGCTGCGTCATGGTGGTCGGGTTCCTGCTGCTCGTGCTCTGGAACGGCGTCACGACCTTCTGGCCGCGTCCGGTCGTGGTGGTCACCACGACCGACGGCGCCAGGCTGGCGGGCGAGCCGTTCCGCTCCGAGGTCTATCGCCCGGGGCCCGAGGTGCTGGCGACGCTCGACGAGGCCACGCGGCGCCGGATCGCCGCCGCCGGCGGGCTGGCGGGCCGCGACCTCTATCGCACCGGCAACTTCGACGTCTACAGCGAGGACTTCCGCTGGGTCTCCGACTACGCGGTGGCGTCGACCGCGATGCCGTCGGGCCTGATGTTCGTCGAGCGGCTGGAATGGGGACCGTTCATCGGCACCATCCGCGGCGTCACGGTCGACGGACGGGCGATGCCGGAGCTGAAGGACGATCCGCGGGCGCTCGCTGCCGCCCACGACGTCGCCCGCGCCCGCTGGCGACAGATCCGCCACATCGAGCGCGACCTGATCGGCGACGTCAACCACGAGCTGGAGGCCGAGAGGCTGAACGTCCGGCGCGTCGCGCTGCGCTACGGCGACGGCACGCCGGAGCACGTGGCGGCCCTGGCGCGCTTCGCCGAGCGCGAGACGGCGCTGCAGGCGGACTACGCCCGGCTCGCCGCCGATGCCCAGGGGCTGAAGGAGACCGACGGACACACCCAGATCACCCTGGCGGAGATCGGCGGCGCGGAGAAGACGATCAACCTGTCGGCCGTCGTGCGCATGTATCCGGCGAACGACCTCGGCGTGGCACAGAAGCTCGGCGTCTACCTCTCGCGCTGGGGGGAGTTCGTCAGCGACGAGCCGCGCGAGGCGAACACCGAGGGCGGCGTGCTGCCGGCGATCTTCGGCACCTTCGTCATGACGCTGCTGCTGGTGGTGGTCGTCGCCCCGTTCGGCGTCGTCACCGCGCTCTATCTCAGGGAGTACGCGCGGCAGGGCCGGCTCGTCTCGATCGTGCGGATCTCGGTCAACAACCTGGCCGGCGTGCCGTCGATCGTCTACGGCGTCTTCGGCCTCGGCTTCTTCGCCTACGTGCTGGGCGGCGGGATCGACAGCCTGTTCTTCCCCGAGCGGCTGCCGAACCCGACCTTCGGCACCGGCGGCATCCTGTGGGCGGCGCTGACGCTGGCGCTGCTCACGGTGCCGGTCGTCATCGTCGCGACGGAGGAGGCGCTCGCGGCGGTGCCGCGCTCGATGCGCGAGGGCTCGCTCGCCTGCGGCGCCTCGAAATGGCAGACCATCCGGCGCATCGTCCTGCCGCGCGCGATGCCCGGCATCATGACCGGCGTCATCCTCGCGATGGCGCGCGGCGCCGGCGAGGTCGCCCCACTCATGCTGGTCGGCGTCGTCAAGCTCGCGCCGGACCTGCCGCTCGACGGCTACTTCCCCTACTTCCACCTCGAGCGCAGCTTCATGCACCTGGGCTTCCACATCTTCGACGTGGGCTTCCAGTCGCGCAATTCCGAGGCCGGCAAGCCGATGGTGTTCGTCACCACGCTGCTGCTGATCGGCCTCGTCTTCGCCATGAACATCTCGGCGGTCGTCATCCGCAACCGGCTGAAGCGCAAGTTCGCCGGCAGCCAGTTCTGAGACGCAGGAGAGGACCCATGGTGGCGCTCGCCGTCGACGACGTCCGGCCGAACGAGACCGTCTATCACGTGAAGCGGGGCACCGAGGGCACCGCGCTGGCGATCAGGGACTTCTGCCTGTGGTACGGCGCGGCCAAGGCCCTGCACGAGGTCTCGCTGACCGTGGAGCGCGGACTGGTGACGGCGCTGATCGGGCCCTCGGGCTGCGGCAAGTCGACCCTGCTGCGCTCGCTCAACCGCATGAACGACCTGATCGACGGGCTGCGCACGTCGGGCACGGTCGAGTTCGACGGGCGCGACATCTACGACCCGCGCGTCGACGTCATCGCGCTGCGCAAGCGCATGGGCATGGTGTTCCAGAAGCCCAACCCCTTCCCCATGTCGATCTTCGAGAACGTCGTCTATCCGCTGCGCGTCGACGGCGTCCGCGACCGCCGCATCCTGGAGGAGACGGTGGAGCGCGGCCTGAAGAGCGCGGCGCTCTGGGACGAGGTGAAGGACCGCCTGCACGAGAGCGCGCTCGGCATGTCGGGCGGCCAGCAGCAGCGCCTGTGCATCGCGCGCGCCATCGCCGGCGATCCCGAGGTGCTGCTGATGGACGAGCCGTGCTCGGCGCTCGACCCGATCGCCACCGCCAAGATCGAGGAGCTGATCGACGACCTCTCCGGCCGCTACACGATCATCATCGTGACCCACAACATGCAGCAGGCGGCCCGGGTGTCCGACAATACCGCCTTCATGTATCTCGGCCGGCTCATCGAGTACGGCGAGACCGAGGCGATCTTCACCAACCCCAAGCTCGATCAGACCCGCGACTACGTCACGGGCCGGTTCGGCTGAGCCCGTCGGGAGGACCATCCGCCGATGCCGAGCAAACACACCGTCCGTTCCTACGACGAGGAGCTGCGCCGGCTGGGCAACACGCTGACCCAGATGGGCGGTCTCGCCGAATCGCAGCTCGCCGCCGCGGTGCAGGCCGTGGTGCGGCGCGACAGCGCGCTGGCCGCCGAGGTCGTCGGCACGGACGTGCGCGTCGACGAGCTGGAGACCGAGATCGACCAGCAGGTGATGCGGCTGCTGGCGCTGCGCCAGCCGGTGGGCCCCGACCTGCGCGAGATCGTCTCCTCGCTCAAGATCGCGAGCGACCTCGAGCGCATCGCCGACTACGCCGCCAATGTCGCCAAGCGCTCGATCGTCCTCAACCAGTCGCCGCCGGCCCGCCCGTCCTTCGCCATCCCGCGCATGGCCGGCTTCGCCCAGGCGATGATCAAGGAGGTGCTCGACGCCTATGTCGACCGCGACGCCGAGCGCGCCGTCGCCGTGTGGCGGCGCGACGAGGAGCTCGACGAGATGTACACCAGCCTCTTCCGCGAGCTGCTGACGCACATGATGGAGGATGCCCGCAACATCACCGCGGCGACGCACCTCCTCTTCATGGCGAAGAACGTCGAGCGCATCGGCGACCACGCGACCAACATCGCCGAGACCGTGCATTTCCTGGTGCGCGGCGAGCGCATCCGCGAGATCCGCCCCAAGGCCGACCGCTCGGTCGGGGCGGAACCGGCGCCCGCCGCGCCGACGACGGTCGGGGAGGCTCCATGAAGCCGCTCGTGCTGGTGGTGGAGGACGAGGTCCCGCTCCTCACGCTGCTGCGCTACAACCTCGAGAAGGAGGGCTTCCGCGTCGCCGAGGCGCGCGACGGCGAGGAGGCGCTGGTCGCCGTCAAGGATCTCGAGCCCGACCTCGTGCTGCTCGACTGGATGCTGCCCCTGGTCTCGGGCATCGAGGTATGCCGGCAGATCCGCCGCATGCCCGAGGCGCGGGCCGTGCCGATCGTGATGCTGACGGCGCGCGGCGAGGAGGCGGACAAGATCCGCGGACTCAACTCCGGCGCCGACGACTACGTCACCAAGCCGTTCTCGCCCTCGGAGCTGACGGCGCGCCTGAAGGCGGTGCTGCGCCGCGCGCGGCCGGCGACCGGCGAGGAGATGCTGCGCTTCTCCGACCTCGCCATGGACCTTGCGGCTCACCGCGTCGCGCGCAACGGCCGCAACGTCCATCTCGGCCCGACCGAATTCCGCCTGCTGCGCTTCTTCATGGAGCATCCGGGCCGCGTCTTCTCGCGCGAGCAGCTCCTCGACGCGGTGTGGGGCCGCGACGTCTATGTCGAGCCGCGCACCGTCGACGTGCATATCCGCCGCCTGCGCAAGGCGGTGAACGGCGACGCCGACATCGACCTGATCCGCACCGTGCGCTCGGCCGGCTACGCCCTCGACCACCCGACCGACTGACCGGCTCGCCTTCCGCCGCCGCCGCGTTTGCGGCAAAAGGGGGGCGGGCGGGACGCGGAATCGGGGGCGCGGCACATGTGGAGCGACGGCTACGTCACCGACATCGAGTACACGACCCACTATTTCCACCACCTGGCGCCGGGGCACCTGCGCTTCGTCCTGACGCTCAAGGGGCTGGTCGGCGCCGCGGTCGACGACGCCTTCGACCATATGGAGCTCGGTTGCGGCCAGGGGCTGACGACCCTGGTGCTGGCGGCCTGCTATCCAAAGGCGCGATTCTTCGCCAACGACTTCAACCCGGCACATGTCCAGCGCGCCCGGCACATCGCGCGCGAGGCCGGCCTCGACAACGTGACCTTCCTCGAGACGAGCTTCGCGGACCTCGAGGCCGCGGACCTGCCCGCGTTCGATTTCATCGCATGCCATGGCATCTACAGCTGGGTCACCACGGAGAACCAGCGGGCCATCGTGGCCTTCGCCGATCGCCACCTGCGCGCGGGCGGGCTCTTCTCGGTCAGCCATAACGTCGCGCCGGGCTGGTCGCCGCTGGCGCCGCTGCAGTGGTTCATCCGCACCTATGCCGAGGGCTTGCACGGTTCCTCCGAGCGGCGCTTCCGCGAGGCGCTGGGCGTCGTCGAGGAGATGGCGGGGTCCGGCGCCGGGTACTTCGCCATGCAACCCGCGGTCCGGGCGGCGATCGCCCGGATCAAGCGGGAATCCGCGCGGTATGCCGCGCACGAATACCTGAACGGTGCCTGGCATCTGCTGACCCAGCACGACATGGCGACCCAGCTCGCCCCGGCGAAGCTGACCTTCGCCGCCTCGGCCGACATGGTCCAGCTCAACGAGCGCCTCGTCCTGCCGGACGCGCAGCGCGCGGCCCTGGCGAAGTTCGAGGGCCAGCCGCTGTACGAGACCGTGAAGGACTTCCTGCGCAACGCCGGCTTCCGGCGCGACATCTACATCAGGGGCGGGCTGCGCCTGTCCGGCGGCGCCCGCGAGGCGGCGATCGCGGCGCTGCCGCTCGCCCTGCTGCGGCCGCGCGCCGCCTGCACGCTGGAGGCGGTCTGCCCGGTCGGCAAGGTGCAGCTCGGCGCGGCGCATGCGGCGATGCTGGATGCCCTCGTCGAGGGCCCGCAGACGCTGGCGACGCTGGCCGGCGGCGGCGACGGGACGTCGCTGGTGCGCGCGGTGCAGGCCGCCATCCGGCTCGCCGTCGCCGGCCATGTCGCGCCCTGCTCCATCGGCTGGAACGGTGGCGCCGACCCGGCGGCGGTGGCCGCCACCGCCCGCCTCAACCGCGTCCTGCTCGCCAGCGCGGCCGTCGCTGAGCCGGCGCACGTCCTGGCTTCCCCGGTGGTCGGCGGCGGCATCGGGGTGCCGCAGAATGCGCGTCGGGCGGTGCTCGGGACCGGCGACCCGCTGCCCGCCGACGAGGCGGCCGTGGTGGCGGCCGCCTACGGCCCCCTGCTGCGGCAGCTCGCCGTCGCCTGACGACCGGCCCGCAGGCGCGATCTACCGGCGATTGACCAGCCCGTGATCGCAGACGATCATTGCGTACCGGCATCGGGCGCGCGATGACCGCGCCGATCGCCCGGCCTCGGGGGGATCGATGGCACTCTTTCAGCTCGGCGGCGGAGGCAACAATTTCACGGCCGACTCCAGCCCGGGCGGCGACACGATCCAGGGCCAGGGCGGCGACGACACCATCGATGCCGGGGGCGGCAACGACACCGTCCTCGGCGGCCAGGACAGCGACCTCGTCTATGGCGGGGTGGGCGACGACAGCCTGTTCGGCGACAGCGTCCTCGGCTTCGGCGGCTCCTACGACGACACGGTGTTCGGCGGCGACGGTTTCGACTTCGTCGCCGGCGGCGGCGCCAACGACGCGCTCTACGGCGACGACGCCGACGACACCGTCTACGGCGACACCGGATTCGACCTCGTCTACGGCGGTAACGGCAACGACCGGCTCCAGGGCGACGCGGACGGCGATACCCTGTCGGGCGGACTGAGCGACGACACCGTCACGGGCGGCGACGGCGCCGACATCGTCTACGGCGACGAGAACGACGATTCGCTGTCGGGCGGCGTCGGCGGCGATCTCGTCTACGCCGGCACCGGGAACGACCTGCTGG
>JADZBA010000229.1 GCA_020852355.1 Alphaproteobacteria bacterium | reverse complement strand
CCGGCCGCTACGTCATCGGCGTCGATGGGGGAACCGAATCGCTGCGCGCCGGGGTCTTCGACCTGACGGGCCGGCCGCTCGCCTTCGCGGCGACCGAATATCCCACCGCCTTCCCCGCGCCCGGCCGTGCCGAGCAGGACCCGCGCGACTGGTGGCGGGCGATCGGCCGCTCGGTGCGCCGGGCCGTCGCCCAGGCCGGCATCGCGCCCGCCGATGTCGCGGCGCTCGCGGTCGACACCACCTGCTGCTCGGTGGTGGCGCTCGACCGCGACGGCGAGCCGGTGCGGCCATCGCTGATCTGGATGGATGTGCGCGCCGCCGACGAGGCCGCCGCCCTGGTCGCGACCGGCGATGCCGCGCTCGCCGTCAACTCCGGCGGGGCCGGACCGGTCTCCGCGGAATGGATGATCCCCAAGGCGCTGTGGCTCGCCCGGCACGAGCCGGCGTCGTTCGCCGCGGCGGCGACGATCTGCGAGTACCAGGACTATCTCAACCTGCACCTCACCGGGCGCCGCGTCGCCTCGATCAACAACGTGGCGGCGCGCTGGCACTACCGCGCCGATGCCGGCGGCTGGCCGCTCTCGCTGCTGGCCGCTCTCCGGCTCGACGCGCTGGCGGGGAAGTGGCCACAGGAGGTCGTACGACTGGGCGAGGTGGTCGGCGGGCTGACGGCACGCGCCGCCGACCATCTCGGCCTGCCCGCCGGCCTGCCGGTGGCGCAGGGCGGGGCCGACGCCTTCATCGCGATGATCGGGCTGGGGGTGGTGCGGCCGGGACGCATGGCCTTCATCACCGGCTCCTCGCACCTCCATCTCGGCCTCACCGCCGCCCCCTTCCACGGCCGCGGCATCTGGGGCACCTACGCCGACGCGCTGCTGCCTGGGCTGCACACGGTGGAGGGCGGCCAGACCTCGACCGGCTCGGTGGTGGCGTGGCTGAAGCGCCTCTTCGGGGACGGGGTCGGCTACGACGACCTCAACCGCGAGGCGGCCGCGATCGCGCCCGGATCGGACGGGCTCGTGGTGCAGGACCATTTTCAGGGCAACCGCACGCCCCACACCGACGCGCTGTCGCGCGGCGCCTTCATGGGCCTGTCGCTGACGCACGGGCGCGGCCATCTCTTCCGGGCGACGCTGGAGGGCATCGCCTTCGGCACCGAGCTGATCCTGGAGACGATGCGCGCCAACGCCTACCGGCCGGACGAGATCGTCGTCGCCGGCGGCGCCACGCGCTCCGACCTGTGGCTGCAGATCCATGCCGACGTCTCCAACCTGCCGCTGACCCTGACGCGCGTCACCGACGCCCCGGCGCTGGGCTCGGCCATCCTCGCCGCGGTCGCGGCGGGGGAATTCGCGTCGATCGCCGAAGCCGCCGGCGCCATGGTCGCCGTCGCCCGCCGCGTCGAGCCCCAGCCCGCCGCCCACGCCGCCTACCGCGCGCCCTACGAGGCCTACAAGCGTGCCTACGAGGCGCTGTCGACGGTCACGCGGCGACCCGCCTGACCTGCCGTCTCGCGCTGCCGCGACGGGCCGGGCTAGAGTGCCGCCCATGCCTCACGTCCTCTTCCTCAACCCGAGGGCCGCCGCGCGCGACGCCGCCTACGGTCCCGCCCAGCGTGCCGTGCTGAACGCCGACGCCTTCGCGACGGCGAAGGCCGAGATCGCCTCCTGGCCGGGCTATGCGCCGACCCCGCTCGTGGCGCTGCCGCGCCTCGCCCGCGCGCTCGGCGTCGCCGATATCCGCTACAAGGACGAAAGCGGGCGCTTCGGGCTCGGCAGCTTCAAGGCGCTGGGCGGCGCCTACGCGGTCTTCCGCCTGCTCGCCCGCGAGATCGGGCGGCGCACCGGCACCCGGCCCGACGCCCGCGACCTCGTCGCCGGCGCCCACCGCGACGTCGCCGCGGCGATCACCGTGACCTGCGCGACCGACGGCAACCACGGCCGCTCGGTCGCCTGGGGGGCCCGCACGTTCGGCTGCCGCTGCGTCATCTACATCCACGAGACGGTCAGCGATGCCCGCAAGCAGGCGATAGAGGCCTACGGCGCCACGGTCGTGCGCACGCCCGGCAACTACGACGATTCGGTCCGGCGCGCCGCCGAGGACGCGGCGCGCGAGGGCTGGTTCGTCGTCTCGGACACGTCCTATCCCGGCTATCTCGACGTGCCGCGCGACGTCATGCAGGGCTACGCCCTGATGGCGGACGAGGCGATGGCGCAGCTCCCGGCGGAGGCGCCGCCGACCCATGTCTTCGTGCAGGCCGGCGTCGGCGGCCTCGCCGCTGCCGTCTGCGCGCATTTCTGGGAGCGCCGGGGGGCGGCCCGCCCACGCTTCGTGGTCGTCGAGCCGGAGAAGGCGGCCTGCCTCTTCCTCAGTGCCCGGGCCGGGCGGCCGGCGGTCGCCGAGGGCGCGCTCGACACGATCATGGCCGGGCTCGCCTGCGGCGAGGTCTCGCTGCTGGCCTGGCAGGTGCTGGAGACGGGAGCCGACGCCTTCATGACGATCCCGGACGAGGCGGCGGTGGCGGCGATGCGCACGCTCGCCGACGGCGACCCGCCGGTGGTCGGCGGGGAATCCGGCGTCGCCGGGCTCGCCGGCCTGATGGCGGTCGCGGACGATCCGGCGGCGCGCCGCCTCCTCGGCCTCGATGCCGGCGCGCGCGTCCTCCTCTTCGGCAGCGAAGGCGACACCGACGCCGCCCTCTACGCCGAGCTGGTCGGCCGCCCGGCCGCCGAAGTGCGGCGGGCGGCATGAGCACCGTGGCGAACCTGCGCATCGACGCGGGCCGGCTGATGGCCCGCCTCGACGCGCTGGCGCAGGTCGGCGCGATCGAGGGCGGCGGCGTCTGCCGGCTCGCGCTCAGCGACGAGGACCGCGAGGGGCGCGCGCTGGTGACCGGCTGGATGCGCGACCTCGGCCTCGCGGTCTCGGTCGACGCCATCGGCAACGTCTTCGGCGTCCGCCCCGGCCGCGAGGACGGGCCGCCGGTCATGACCGGCTCGCACATCGACACGGTGCGCACCGGCGGCCGCTACGACGGCAACTACGGCGTGCTCGGCGGCCTCGAGGTGGTCGAGGTGCTGAACAGGGCGGGCATCACGACGCGGCGCCCGCTCGCCGTCGCCTTCTTCACCAACGAGGAGGGCGCGCGCTTCACGCCGGACATGATGGGCAGCCTCGTCCATGTCGGCGGCCTGCCGCTCGCCGACGCGCTGGCGGCCCGCGGCATCGACGGCGCCACGGTGGGCGCGGAGCTGGCGCGCATCGGTGCGGCGGGGCCGATGCCGGTCGGCACCATCAGGCCGCACGCCTTCGTCGAGCTGCATATCGAGCAGGGGCCGGTGCTGGATCGCGAGGGCGTCACGCTGGGTGCCGTCGACAGCCTGCAGGGCATCTCCTGGCAGGAGCTGGCGATCGCCGGCCAGTCGAACCACGCCGGCACGACGCCGCTGCGCCTGCGCCGCGACGCCGGCTACGTCGCCGCCGCGGTCGCCGTGTTCCTGCGCGACCTGGCGCGCGCGATGGGCGGCAACCAGCTCGCCACCGTCGGCAAGCTCGACCTCATGCCCAACCTCATCAACGTCATCGCCGCCCGGGCCACGATGACCGTCGACCTGCGCAACACCGACGAGACGGCCCTGCAGGAGGCCGAGCGGCGGCTGGCCGGCTTCTGCGAGGAGATCGCCGCGCGCGAGGAGGTGACGATCGTGCCGCGCCGCCTCGCGCGCTTCGAGCCCGTGGTGTTCGACCCGGCGATCGTGGCGCTGGTCGAGGCGACGGCCGGACGGCTGGGCCATTCGATCCGGCGCATGACCTCGGGTGCGGGCCACGACGCCCAGATGATGGCGCGCATCTGCCCGACCGCGATGATCTTCACGCCCTCGGTCGGCGGCCTCAGCCACAACGTCGGGGAATACACCCGCCCCGAGGACCTCGCCGCCGGCGCCGACGTGCTGCTGCACGCGCTGCTGGCGCTGGCCGAGGCGTAGAGGAGGAGAGCAGCGAGATGACCCGCATCGTCACCGTCGGCGCCGCCCAGCTCGGACCGATCCAGCGCAGCCATTCGCGCGCCCAGGTCGTCGCCCGCCTGGTCGAGCTGCTGCGTCAGGCGCACGCGATGGGCTGCGACCTCGTGGTCTTCCCGGAGCTGGCGCTGACCACGTTCTTCCCGCGCTGGTTCATGGAGGACCAGGCCGCGATCGACGCCTTCTTCGAGCGCGAGATGCCGGGGCCCGAGACCCGCCCGCTGTTCGAGGAGGCCGGCCGGCTCGGCCTCGGCTTCTCGATCGGCTATGCCGAGCTGGCGACGGAGGAAGGCCGCACGCGCCGCTTCAACACGTCGATCATCGTCGACAAGGGCGGGCGCATCGTCGGCAAGTATCGCAAGATCCATCTGCCCGGTCATGCCGAGAACGAGCCGTGGCGCGCCTTCCAGCACCTGGAGAAGCGCTACTTCGAGGTCGGCAACCTCGGCTGGCCGGTGTGGCGGGCCTTCGGCGGCGTCATGGGCATGTGCATCTGCAACGACCGGCGCTGGCCGGAGACGTGGCGGGTCATGGGGCTGCAGGGCGTCGAGATGGTCATGCTCGGCTACAACACGCCCGAGCACAACCCGCCCGCCCCCGACCAGGACCCGCTGTCGGACTTCCACAACCATCTCTCGATGCAGGCCGGCGCCTACCAGAACGGCACCTGGGCGGTCGGCGTCGCCAAGGCCGGGCTGGAGGAGGGCTGCATGCTGATCGGCGGCAGCGCCATCATCGCGCCCTCGGGCGAGATCGCCGCCCAGGCGGTCAGCCGCGACGACGAGCTGATCGTCGCGCGCTGCGACCTCGATCGCTGCCTCTCCTACAAGTCGACGATCTTCAACTTCGCGCGCCACCGCCAGCCGCACGCCTACCGCATGATCGTCGAACGCACCGGCGCCGAGCCGCCGCCCTAGGATGGCCCGGCGTACCCGTCGCTGACCCTTGCCCGCCGGCCCGCCGGCTCTTAGCCTGCCGGCAAAGGCGAAGCTCGGGAGGTTGCGCCATGCGGCTCGACGACGATCAGGTCCGCCGGTTCGAGGACGAAGGCTATCTCTTCCTGCCGGACGTGTTCACCGCGGCCGAGGTGGCGGTGATGAAGGGCGAGCTGCCCCGCATCTTCGCGCAGCGCCGGCCGGAGAACGTGCGCGAGCGCACCGGCGACGTCGTGCGCACCGCCTTCGCCGTCAATACCTACGACCCGACCTTCGCGGCGCTCGCCCGCCATCCGCGCATGGTCGAGCCGGTGATCCAGCTCCTCGGCGGCGCCGTCTACATCCACCAGTTCAAGATCAACGCCAAGGCCGCCTTCGACGGCGACCAGTGGCAGTGGCACCAGGACTACGGCACCTGGAAGAACGACGACGACATGCCCGATGCGAAGGCGATGAACGTCGCCGTCTTCCTCGACGACGTGACGGAGTTCAACGGCGCGCTGATGTTCATCCCGCGCTCGCACCGGATCGGCGTCCTGGAGGCCGGGCACGACACCTCGACCACCAGCTACCCGCTGTGGACGATCGACCAGGCGACGATCCGCCGCCTTGTCGGCGAGGGCGGTCTGGTGGCGCCCAAGGGCAAGGCCGGGTCGGTCCTGCTGTTCCACGGCAACCTCGTCCATGCCAGCCCGGGCAACCTGTCGCCCTTCGACCGCACCATCGTGTATGTCAGCCTCAACCGGGTCGACAACGCGATCCGCCGGTTCAAGCGGCCGGAATGGATCGCCCACCGCGACTTCCGGCCGATCGAGCTGCTGCCGGACCATTGCCTGATGACCCTGTCCAGGGCGGCCTGAGGCATGTTCCTCCACCGCCTGCTGGCGGCCCGCGCGGCGGCCGGCGACCCGATCCGCGTCGGCGTCATCGGGGCCGGCAAGTTCGGCACGATGTTCCTCGCCCAGGCGCGGCGCACGCCGGGGCTGCACGTCATGGCGATCGCCGACCTGTCGCTGCCGCGCGCCCGCGCGGCGCTGGAGCGCTGCGGCTGGCCGGCCGAGCAGTACGCCGCCCCCGGCTTCGCCGAGGCGCGCGCCGGCGGCGCCACCCACCTGACGGAGGACGCCGCCGCGCTGATCGCCGCCGACGGCATCGACGTGGTGGTCGAGGCGACCGGCCATCCCGCCGCCGGCATCCGGCATGCGCTGGCCGCTTTCGCCCACGGCCGCCACGTCGCCATGGTCAACGTCGAGGCGGACGTGCTGGCCGGGCCGCTCCTGGCGCGCAGGGCGGCGGCGGCCGGCGTCGCCTATTCGCTGGCCTACGGCGACCAGCCCGCCCTCATCGCCGAGATGGTGGAGTGGGCGCGCGCGACGGGCTTCCGCGTGGTCTGCGCCGGCAAGGGCACCAAGTACCTGCCCGCCTACCACGCCTCGACGCCGGACACCGTGTGGGGCCATTACGGGCTGACGCCGGAGGACGCGGCGGCGGGCGGCATGAACCCGCAGATGTTCAACTCCTTCCTCGACGGCACCAAGTCGGCGATCGAGATGGCGGCGGTCGCCAACGCCACCGGCCTGACGCCGCAGGCCCACGGCCTGTCCTTCCCGCCCTGCGGCGTCGACGACCTGCCGCGCGTCCTGCGCCCGGCCGCCGCCGGCGGCTCGCTCGCCCATGCCGGCACGGTCGAGGTGGTCTCCAGCCTGGAGCGCGATGGCCGGCCGGTGTTCCGCGACCTGCGCTGGGGCGTCTACGCGGTGTTCGAGGCCCCCGACGACTACGTCGCCCGCTGCTTCCGCGAGTACGGGCTCGTCACCGACCCGTCGGGCCGCTACGCCGCGATGTACAAGCCCTACCACCTGATCGGGCTGGAGCTCGGCGTCACCGTCGCCATGGCCGGCCTGCGCGGCGAGGCGACGGGCTGCGCCACCGGCTTCCGCGGCGACGTCGTGGCGACCGCCAAGCGCGACCTCGCCGAGGGCGAGGTGCTGGACGGCGAGGGCGGCTATCGCGTCTACGGCCGGCTGATGCCGGCCGCCGACTCGCTGGCGCTGGGCGGCCTGCCGCTCGGGCTGGCCCACGGCGTCCGCCTGCAGCGGCCGATCGCGGCGGGGGCGCCCGTCCGGTGGTCCGACGTCGCCGTCGACGAGGCGGTCGAGGCGGTGCGGGTCCGCCGCGAGATGGAAGCGGCGTTCGGGGCGCCGCCGGCCCGGGCGGCCGCGGAATGACCGCCGACCGCGGGGCCCTCCTCGTGACCGGCGGCGGGCGCGGCATCGGCGCGGCCACGGCGCGGGCGGCCGCGCGCGCCGGCTGGACGGTCTGCATCGGCTACGCCGGCAATCACGCGGCCGCCGCCAGGGTCGTGGCGGACATCACGGACGCCGGCGGGCGGGCGGAGGCGGTGCAGGGAGACGTCGCCGTCGAGGCCGACGTGCTGCGCGTCTTCGACGAGTGCGAGCGCCGGCTCGGCCCGCTCGGCGGCCTCGTCAACAATGCCGGCATCACCGGCCCGATCGGCCGCGTCGCCGACGTGTCGGCGGCCACGCTCGACGCCGTGTTCCGCACCAACGTGCTGGGCGCCTTCCTCTGCGCCCGCGAGGCGGTGCGGCGGATGTCGACGGCGCGCGGCGGGCGGGGCGGCGTCATCGTCAACGTCTCCTCGGGTGCCGCCACCCGCGGCAGCGCCAACGAGTTCGTCTGGTACGCCGCCTCCAAGGGGGCGGTCGACAGCCTCACCGTCGGCCTCGCCCGCGAGGTCGCGGGCGAGGGCATCCGCGTGCTGGGCATTGCGCCCGGCCTGACCGAGACGGAGCTGCACGCCGCCGCCGGCGAGCCGGGCCGCGTCGCCCGCATGCAGGGCCTCGTGCCGCTGGGCCGCGCCGCCTCGGCGGAAGAGGTGGCGGGCCAGATCCTCTTCCTCCTCTCCGATGCCGCGGCCTACTGTCACGGGGCGACGCTCCGGGCGACCGGCGGTCTGTAACTCCTCGGTCGGCGATTGCATTCCTGACCGGGGCACGTATCTATCCCCGGCCTCCCGATGCCCGACGCCGCCGATTCCCCGCCGCATTCCTCGCCGCTCGCCACCTACCGGGCGCAGGTGCGCGCCGGGAACCTGCGGCCCGACCCGGCCCAGGCGCTGGCGGCGGAGAAGCTGGAGAGCCTGGCCCATGCCCTGACCGGCTACCGGCCGGCGAGCGGGCAGGGCGGCTGGCGGGCGCGCTTCGGCCTCGGCCGGCGCACCGACCCGGCGCCGCAGGGCCTCTACCTCTACGGCGAGGTCGGCCGCGGCAAGTCGATGCTGATGGACCTGTTCTTCGACGTGGCGCCGGTCGCGGCCAAGCGCCGGGTGCATTTCCACGCCTTCATGCAGGACGTCCATCGCCGCCTGCACGAATGGCGCAAGCGCAACGAGGGCGACCCGCTGCAGCCGCTCGCCCAGGAGCTGGCGCGCGAGGCGTGGCTCCTGTGCTTCGACGAGTTCCAGGTGACCGACATCGCCGACGCGATGATCCTCGGGCGGCTGTTCCAGGGGCTGTTCGAGGCCGGCGTGGT
>JADZBA010000228.1 GCA_020852355.1 Alphaproteobacteria bacterium | reverse complement strand
TGGCCGTACTTGCCCTCGTCGAGGTTCATGCCGAACTTGCCCTCGTCGAGGGAGAGCGGGGCGGCGGCCGCGCCGAAGGCGATCAGGGTGGCGAAGGCGGCGGAAGCGATGATGGTGCGCATGGGATTCTCCTCGGTCTGGGTGCGCGCCGTCCCCTCTCTGGTGGCCGACGCGCCGTTGTCACGGGTCGAAAGGTAGAAGCGGCGGCATCGCGGGGCGAATCACGCCGGTTCATCAACGCGTGAGCGGTCGATGACCGGTTCGTGATCGGCGTGACGCCGACGGTGCTCGGGCGGCTCAGCCGCGCCAGAACGGCTTGGCGATCTCGCTGCGCCGCTCGGCCGGGCCGAGGCCGATGTCGCGCAGCATGCGGGCATCGAGCTCGGCCAGGGCGTGACGCTGCGCGGCGCGGGCGCGCCAGGCGGCGACCGCCGCCAGCATCGTCGCCATCATCGCCGCCGCCGCCGCCCGCAGGCCGTCGGCCGGCATCGTTTCGCTGGTGATCGACAGGCTGGTCATCTTCGTCTCCTCTGGAGCACGTTCGCTCATGCCCCATGGGTCGCGGCGGTCGCAGCGGGGGTTCGTCTCGGGGCGGTTGCAGTTGTTTCAGGATGGCAACAATGCGGCCGCACCGGGCCGTGGTATGTTTCATCTCCATCCCATCCTCACCGGCGGACGGCGACCCATGCAGATCCCGACCCTTCCCTTCACCATCACCACCTGGGGCGACGTGGCGCCCACCCGCCATCCCGGCGACACCGGCTTCGCGCTGTGGCGCACGATGAACATCGGCGACGTGCGGGTGCGCCACGTCGAGTATTCGCCGGGCTACCTCGCCGACCATTGGTGCGATCGCGGCCACATCCTCTACGTGCTGGAGGGCGAGCTGGTGACGGAGCTGCAGGACGGCCGCTCCTTCACCCTGAAGCCGGGCATGAGCTATCAGGTCTCGGACCGCGGCGACGCGGCCCATCGCTCGCGGACGGCGACCGGGGCCAAGCTGTTCATCGTCGATTGACGGGGCGGTTGACTCGCGCCGCGAAGGAGCATAGAGAAGGGCCCGATCCCGTGGTGATTTGAGCCGACCGGCTTGCGCGCCACGTTAAACAACGCGCTAAAAGGTCGGTGGTTCGCCAGAGCCCTGACCCGTCCGGTCGGGGCTTTTTGCTTTGGAGCGGACCGATGAACGACATCTCTCCCGACGCCGCATCCCGCGCCCGCGCCCGCGCCTGGCGCCCGGCCACGCTGCTCGTCCGGGGCGGCCTCGCCCGCAGCGGCTTCGAGGAGACCAGCGAGGCGCTCTACCTGACCTCGGGCTTCGTCTATCCCGACGCCGCGTCGGCCGAGGCGGCCTTCTCGAACAAGCTGCAGCGCTTCGTCTACTCGCGCTTCGCCAATCCCACGGTGGCGACGTTCGAGGAGCGGCTGCGCGGCATCGAGGGGGCGGAGGCCGCCCGCGGCACGGCGAGCGGCATGGCCGCCGTCTTCGCCTCGATCATGGCGCTGGTCCAGGCGGGCGACCGCGTCGTCGCCGCCCGCGCGCTCTTCGGCTCCTGCCAGTACATCCTGGGCGAGCTGCTGCCGCGCTTCGGCGTGCAGACGACCTTCGTCGACGGCGAGGATCTCGACCAGTGGCGCGACGCGCTCGTCCCGGGCGTCAAGTGCGTCTTCTTCGAGACGCCGTCCAATCCCGGCCTGCGCCTCGTCGACGTCGCCGCGGTCTGCGACATGGCCCACGCGGTCGGCGCCACCGTGGTCGTCGACAACGTCTTCGCGACGCCGCTGCTGCAGCGGCCGCTCGAGCTCGGCGCCGACATCGTCGTCTATTCCGCGACCAAGCACATCGACGGGCAGGGGCGCTGCCTGGGCGGCGCCATCCTCGGCAGCAAGAGCTATGTCGAGGAGAAGCTGCAGCCGTTCCTGCGCCACACCGGCCCGGCGCTCAGCCCGTTCAACGCGTGGGTGCTGGCCAAGGGCCTGGAGACGCTGCCGCTGCGCCTCGCCCAGCATGTGGCCGCGGCGGAGCGCATCGCCCGCCATTTCGAGGGCCATCCGAAGCTGGCCCATGTGCTCTATCCCTTCCTGCCGAGCCATCCGCAGCACGCGTTGGCGCGCCGCCAGATGAGCGGCGGCGGCAGCGTCGTGTGCTTCGACATCGCGGGGGGCAAGGACGCCGCCTTCCGCTTCCTCGACGCCCTCGCCCTGGTCGACATCTCGAACAACCTCGGCGACGCCAAGAGCCTGGTCACCCACCCGGCGACCACCACGCACCAGCGCCTGACGCCCGAGGAGCGGGCCCGCCAAGGCATCGGCCCGGGCCTGGTGCGCATCTCGATCGGCCTGGAGGACCCCGACGACCTGATCGAGGACATCGCCCGGGCGCTCGACGCCGCCTGACCGGAGGCCCGGGAGGCCGCGCAGTGGGTGGTGCGCGGCCCGCCCGATGCCCATATCCTGGGTCCAGTTCCGAGGAAGGACGGCGGCGACGATGGTGCGGGTCGAGATCTACTCCAGCCCCTGGTGCGGCTACTGCGCCCGGGCCAAGACGCTGCTGGAGCGCAAGGGCGTCGACTATGTCGACATCGACGTGACAGCCGACACCGCCCAGCGCGACGTCATGGTCCGGCGCGCCGGCGGCCGCACGACGGTGCCGCAGATCTTCGTCGACGGCGCCCATGTCGGCGGCAGCGACGAGCTCTATGCCCTCGACCGCGCCGGCAGGCTCGACCCGCTGCTCGGCAAGGCGGCGGCGGAGAAGCGGGCATGAGCGCCATCTTCAGGGCGGCCTGCATCCAGATGACGGCGGCGCGCGACCCGGCCCCCAACGCGGCCACCATCGTGCGCCTGGTGCGCGAGGCGCGGGCCGCCGGCGCCGACCTCGTGATGACGCCCGAAGTGTCCAATATGATCGAGCCCAACCGCCAGGCGCAGCTCGAGAAGGTGCGCGTCGAAGGCGAGGACGTCGTGCTGGCCGCCGGCCGCGACGTGGCGCGCGAGACCGGGGTCTGGCTGCTGCTCGGCTCGATCGGGGTCAGGGCCGAGGGCGAGACGCGCCTCGCCAACCGCTCGATCCTGAT
>JADZBA010000227.1 GCA_020852355.1 Alphaproteobacteria bacterium | reverse complement strand
GACGATCAGCTCGGCGGGGGTGGTGGTGACGTGGATCTTCGGCGCTCGGGCGCCCGGAACGGCGCGGGCCGGCAGCGCCGCGCGGACGTCACGCCAGTTCTCGCCCTGCGGCAGGCGCTGGAAGCCACCCGGTACGGCCGTGGCGACCGACCAGGGTCCGGTGATGTCGACGGAGACCAGCCAGGTCTTGCCGTCGAGCAGGAAATGCCGGGCGGTGGAAGTCTCGCGGAACAGCGGCCAGTTGGTGTTGACGACGTAGGCGAGGCCGGTCCCCTCGATATCGGCGAAGACCGGCTCGCCGTCGAAGATGACGAGCCGCGCGTCGGTCCGGCTGACGATGATCGGGGGCGCGTCATTGCGCACCGGCACCTCGGGCAGCGGCGCTTCGGCCCGCGCCACCCCATCCAGCAGGCGGTCGAGCGAGATGGTCATCGGGCTGTTGGGCATCAGCGCCTGAACGATCTTCGCGAGCCTCTCTCGCCGCTCCTGGTCGACGATGGAAAAGTTCGTCCGGATCGTCTCGATCCGCTCGAGCACCACTTGGCGACGTTCCAGATCCACATGGGTGGCCGAGCGCAGCCAGACGGCGCCGGCGATCGGAGCCGTCTCGCCCGCGGGGAGCACGTTGACCGCGACCCTGGCGACGAGTGTCCGCTGGTTCTCCCAGCTGTCGACCTGCGGCTGGAAGTAGCGCAGCACATGACCCTCGGCCTTCAGTTCCCGCGGCCAGCCGGGATCCTGCGCCATGGCGTCCCGGCCCCCGACGAGCAGGACGGTCGAGACCACGAGTATTCTTGCCAGGATGGGGAACCAGCTCATGTGACGCTCTTTCGCCGGTCGAATGCAGCAATGCGCCGTCGAGGTGCGCGGCTCGCGGCTACGGGTTGATGTGCGTGATCTTCGTGCCCTGGATGCCCAGGCCGGCCATCAGTCCGCTCTGGTCGAAGAAGAAGGCGTAGATGTCGCTGCGCGCCGTGGTCGTCGTCATGCTCGCCGCCAGCCCCTCGTCGGCCACGACCACGCTTGGGCCGGTGCCGACCTCCCATCCGCGCGAGCGTTCGAGATGGCGGACCGCGTCGTTGGTCATGAAGAACAGGGCGTATCCATAGGACTGCGCTCCGGCCTGCAGGCCGTAGGACAGGCCGACCGTCCGGTAGTAGCCGGTGGTCTGGCCGTGCTTGCGCAGCGCACCGCGGCCCGTCTGACCGCCGACCAGCAGCCCGGCCTTGACGATCCTCGGGAAGACGAGGATGGCCTTTGCCTGCTTGCCGAGCGCCCGCGCGCCGGGGGATTTCCGGTAGAGGTTGCCCAGCGCGGTCGTCACGTCGCGGTCGATGCGCTCGGTCGCCTCGCTCGCCAGGGCGGCGACGGGAACCGCGGCGACGGCGATCGAGGCGGCGGCGGAACGGAGCAGGTCACGGCGTTTCATGGAGTCTCACCCGGTCTCGGCGGTTGCGCGATGCACGAGCTTTCGCGTCGCGTGTGTGCGTCGGTCGCTCCGGCGCGCCCTCAGAACTTGAAGGTCGCGGCCAGGAACGGTCCGTGGAAGTTGAGATCGAACCGCGCCCGGTCGCCCTCGTACTCGAACGCCAGGTAGCGGTATCCGAACCGCAGGTCGATCGTCGGCGTCACCGCGTAGTCGACTGTCGCCAGCACCTGCCACGCGAAGTCCGACCCCACCCCGAAGCCGCCGATGTCGCCATAGAGCGACAGGGAGAACTGGTCGCTCAGGCGCACGCGATAGCGGGCGGCGAGCACCGGGTCGGCCCACGTCGCCGTCTTGCTGGCGGACCCTCCGGCCAGGGCTCCGGGGCTGAGCGAGAGCTTGGTCGTCATCGACCAGACCCGGAAGCCGCCGCCGAGCTCGAGACGATGCCCCGGAACGTCGATCGCGCGATACGTCCCGATCATGCTGCCGATCGTGTTCGTCAGGCGCGCCTCGGTGCCGCCGAAGGCCGGGCCCTTCGTATCCCCGTCCGTCTCCAGCTTGAGATAGAGGATGTCGCCCAGCAGGCTGAAGCGGCCGTAGTTCGCCTCCGCCATGCCCATGAACGGCACGCCGCCCAGGTTGGACAGGATGTCGGTGAATTTCGCATCGACGCTGGATTCGATCGCCCCGCTCGGATGAAGCCGGGACGGGACCGTGACGTCGCCCTTGACGCCGGCCGCCCAGAGATACGGGGTTATCGAGAACGTCCAGCGATCTTCGGTCGCGTCCTGCGCGCGCGCGGTGGAGGCGCACGCCGCGGCCAGGAGGAGCGCGACCGGCAACAAGGCTGAGGGGGTCCTGGGCATCTGGGTCTCCTGCACCTCCATGACGTCCTCGCTCGATGCGCGGCTTCCCGGCATCGTCCCGGCCGTCACGGCGTCGGCGCTCGCCTGTTCTGCAGTTCTCGATGAGGGAAGGGGGTGGTCGGCGCGCCGCCGGCCACCCGGAAGCCGGACCTTCAGCGCGTGCCGGGCGGCGGGAAGAACCAGCGCCCGTCCTTCAGCGGCAGGCTGCGGCCGTCGTCGTCGCCGACCTCCTCGTCGATGCGCGCGTTGAGCTTGGCGTTGAGCGCCATGATCAGCTCGCCGTTGGTGCGGACGTCCGCCGCGAGGTTGCGGACTTCCTCGGGGTCGTTGCGCAGGTCGAAGACTTCGAGATCATTGTCGCGCAGCAGCGCCTCGAGCGTCGTCGGCCGGTTGTGGCGCAGCGGGGCGAAGTACCGGGTGAACCGATAGCGGCCGTCGAAGATGCTGCGCACGGCGCCCCGGTTGCCGAAGTCCGGCTGCGAGGCCATCAGCGCCGCCGCCTTCTCCTGCGGTGGCGTGGTCGGCGACAGGATGACCGGGAGGATTCGCGCCGCCCACGGCGCGTCGAGATAGGAGAACATGTTGAAGTTGAACAGCGCCGCGGGGCGCAGCGTATCCAGGTCCGCCTTTTCCGGCGCGGCGAGAAGGCGCGACATGTCGCGGCCCTTGAGACCGGCCGACGCCCGCGACGCCTTCTCGGCGCCGACACCCGTCAGCCCGATCAGCGTCGGCGCGATGTCGACCTGCGACGTGACGGCCCGGCAGGCCCGCTCGCCCGGATAGGCCGGATGCAGGATCATCAGGGGCAGGTGGTTCTGTTCCTTGTAGGCCGTGGCGCCCTTCCCGCGCATCTGGTGCGCGCCGCCAAGCTCACCGTGATCGGCCGTGACGACCACGATGGTGTTGCGGTCGAGACCGGTCGCCGCCAGGTCCTCGAGGATCCGCAGGATGTGCGCGTCGCTGTCGCGGATGCAGTTGAAGTGATAGTCCTGCAGCGCCTTCCACCGGCGATCCTCGTTCGGCCACTCGCCGAGCAGGGTGTCCTGTGTCTCCTGGTACATGCGGTGCGCCCGCGGCCGTCCCGGCGCATCGAGCGCCTGGTTGCGCGAGGCCGGGAGCGGGACGTTCCACTCGGCGCGATACAGCTCGTCGTCCGGCGCCGGCGCGATCGGCATCGCCGACTTGGCGGACTGCACCTTCTGCCCCGGCGCGTCCGAGTTGAAGTACATGACGTCGTGCGGGTTGACGAGATTGACGGCGAGGAACCAGGGCGTGCGCCGCGCCGCCAGCTGCCGCGCCTTCGTGCGCAGCCACGCCGACGTCACCGCGGTGGTGACGCCGTCGTAGATGTAGCCGCCGTGCTCGCCGTCGACGAGGTCGCCGAGGCCGACATAGTCCTCGAACCCGTACGTCTTGATCGTGGTCGAGTAGTCGGCCAGCGGCACGTCGACGGCGCGATGGGCGCGGTCGAGATTGTAGCTGAGATGCCATTTCCCCTGATATGCGGCATGGTAGCCGAGCTGCTGCAGCCGTTTTCCGATGGTCGGCACATCGGTCGACATGTTGCGCTGCCAGGGGGCATCGAGATTGTCGAACACGCCCGTCTGCTGGATGTGCTGGCCCGTGTAGAGGACGGATCGGGCCGACGAGCAGACGCACGAAGCGAGCTGGTAGTTGGTAAACGTGGTTCCGCGCTTCTTCACGTATTCGCGGCCGGGAACGGGGAACGGCCACGAATTCATGAAGTGTTCCTGGTCGACCAGGATGAAGACGATGTTGTATCCGGCCGGCGGGGTGGCGGGAGCCTGGGCGGGTGACGGCGGGAAGCGCAAGGTGGCCGCCTGGGCCGCCGGCGAAGCGGAGCCGGGCAACAGGACGGGTGCGAGCGATGCTGCCGCCACGCTCAACAATACTGCACGCCGTGACGGCCCGCGGTCTTCGTTTCTTGCGTCGCTCATCCGGTCTCTCCCTCGCGTCTTGGTCAGAATCTTCATGCCGACGGTCGAAGATCGGATGACTGCGATCGCGCAAGACGCATCGGCAACAAAGCCTTGCCTCCGGCGAACTATTCCGCTCGTCGGCATGCTCTTCGCCTGATCTTGTCTTGGGGGGCGGACCCGGGATATCCGATTTCCGCAAGAGCAGAGGCGATGTTCGCGTGCGGCGCGAGCGCCGCGAGGAACGACCGGCTCGGTGGGATTGGTGCGGGATCCCGGCCGGGGATCGACGGCCGGGGCGGCGGGATCAGCGGCGCGCGCGAGCCAGCGTTTCCGACGGACGTTCGCCGAACAGCTTGGCGTACTGCTCGGCAAATCTCCCGAGATGGAAGAAGCCCATCGCCGTCGCGGCGTTCGTGACGCTGGTGTCGTCGCCGGGCCGCGCGAGAAGCTTGCGCACCCGGTTCAGCCGCATGACCGTCATGTACGTCTTCGGCCGGACGTCCAGGCAGTGCTGGAAGGCGTCCTCGAGCGTTCGCAGCGGCACACCCAGCGATTCGCACAGTTCGGAGACCGTCGTGGGCGGGTCCGCGCTGGAGTAGATGAGATCCTCGGCCCGGCGCACGATCCGCCGACGCGACGACCAGCCGCGAACCGGCTCCGGCCGGCCGATAGCCAGCATCAGGGCATCGATGATCAGCTGGTCGAAATGCGGATGCTGACCTGGGGTTCCGCCGGCGCCGGCCGAGAGAGCCCGCTCGTCTCGCTCGCCGGGCAGGAATTCCTGCGCGATGGCGATGACCCTCGAGTTCGTGGACGGAAGCACCTGGCCGCGCCGCAGGAGCTGCGACATCCGCTGGCCGAACAATGCGTCCGCGAGCTGGTCGATTCGCCCGGCATCGGCCGCGATCGTCAGGAAATCGGCCGAGACGGGCAGCTTGAACCCGATTCCCTCGTGGGGGTGGCGGGCGGTCAGGGTGTCTCGGTCGACGGGCTGATGGTTGATCAGCATCGGCCCTTGGCCGCCCACCATCAGTCCGAAGGTGTAGGCGTCGGGCGGGACAAACCCGCTGCCGACGAACGACCGGGTGTGCCGGTGGCGCATCATCTGCACCCGCGCGCTCGCCACCCCGTCGAGGGCGACCGAGAAGCGTCCGGCGGAAAGCTGATTGTACTCGACCGCCCAGCCGATCGACAGGAGATGCGCCATCAGCTCGTCGACATCGGGCGTGACGATGCGCGACGGTGGCAGCCGCACCTGCGCCTGCGGCTGCGGACCGTCCGCTTGGGGGCTCGTCGATGATCCTGCTGGTTGGTCGAGCATCCGAGGCGAACGACTTTACGGCTATCGGCATTAAGCCGCAGTCGGTCGTCGTCGTCCAGCAGGCGCACCGGGCCGCTCGCGGCGGCGAAGGTTCGTCAGGTCATCGTTCGGGTCCTCTTGAGGCGGGTCGGATCGTTCGGCGCGGCTACTTCGGCTGCAGGAAGGGCAGCGTCTTGTGCCAGGGGTAGCCGCGTGATGCCCTCTCGTAGCCGTAGTTGAAGAGGGCACCCATGAAGGCCGGGTCGAAGTCGCCGGCGCGCGGGGCGGAGAAATCCTCGCCGATGTAGGCGAGATTGAAATCCACGCCGTCGCGGTTGGTGGTGTTCCAGATGCGGATCAGGTCGTTGATGCCGGACATGTGGATCATCGTCGAGATGGCTCTGCCGGCGATGGTCAGGGTCGAGCGCTCCACGGCGTTCCATTCCGGGTCCAGGCGCCCGTTGCGGATGAGATACGCGTGGCGCTCGCGGACGATGTTGTTCTGGCGCGACACCTCGCGGAGACGGATCGTCGGCGGATAGAGGAACATCTGGGCGATCGCGCCGCCGTCGACGTGCATTTCCTGGTAGCTCCGGCCGTCGACCTCGACGTCGATCATGACCGGCGGGAAGGCCGCCGGGACCGCGGCGGATGCGAGCAGGATCCGGCGGAAGAGCTCCAGGCTGCGGGGGTTCTTGCTCGCGGCAATCGCGCCCATGTTCCAGATGACCGGCCGCTGCGCGTCGAGGTTGGTCGTGCCGATCAGCAGCAAGCGGCCCTTCTGGTACTCGCGCGCGATCGCCGCCAGCATGTCCTCGTTGATGTGCTTGGAGATGGTGGCGAACAGCGGCGACGTATCCGACAGGGCGTCGTCGAAGATGGCCGCGGTCAGCGACCGATCCAGAAAGACGTCCTTCTTGGAGATGGTCGTGTAGACCTCCTTCAGCGTCGCGTCGTAGGAGGGGCCGAGGAAGGCGAGGGGAGCGACCAGCGAGCCGGTGCTGACGCCCGTGACGATCTTGAACTCGGGCCGGGTGCCGGCGGCGGTCCAGCCGACCAGGAGGCCCGCGCTGAAGGCGCCGTTGTCGCCGCCGCCGGAAATCGCCAGGAAATTTGCGGGCGGAAGCGGCCGCCCGGTCCCGGCGATGCCGAGTGCCTCGATCTCGCGCTCGACCGATCGCTGTCCCTCCCGTGCCATCGCCACCGCCTCCTCGTCGACGAAGTAGCGGGCGTCGGCAATTCCGACCGGGAGGGCCTTGGCCGTCTCCGTCAGCGGCACCGGAGCGAGCCTGACCGGGGTCGAGCAGCCCTGCAGGGCCAGAGCGGACAGGGCGAGTGCGGCGACGAGGAACCGCCGCGTGCATGCGGGCGTGCCGATCGCGCTGCCATCCTCGTTCGTCGAAATTCGGCTGTTCACGTCGCTTCCTCTTCGGTCGGCGGTCGAGAGCCGGGCAGCCGGCCGTCGACGGTTGTAATGAACGGCCGCGCCGGCAACGGTCGCCTGCGTCCGGCCGGGTTCACCGGCGCGGCTTCAATCGGCGAGAGGCAGTCGCTCGCCGCTGCGCGGATGAATTGCGTAGCCCCGACGCTCCAGCTCGCTCCGGCTGCGCGCCGAGACGTCGCCCGTCACCCACACTTCGGCGCCTGCCGCGGCACCGTCGCCGCTGCGGCGGGCGGACTGCCCGCGGCCGGCGGTCGCCGGCAGCCGCGCGACGAACTGGGACGTGAGCTCCGACCAGAGCACGTGGTCGAACGGCGCCAGCACCACCACCTGGCCGCCTGGCAGCACGCCGACCGGGAAGCCCCAGTCCGTCGAGATCCGGGCCAACGGGCGGACCGTGCGGTGATAGGCGGCCGTCATCTCGGCGAGCCGCTGGAACAGATGCGCCCCGCCTTCCGTCTGCACGGTCAGGGCGGCATCCAGCAGCCGGCGGCGGTCCGCGACCCGCTCCATGGCCTCGAGCGACGTGACGATCAGGTACTGGTGCCGGGGCGAGTAGCTGCGATGGGCGAGAAAGCGGTCGATCAGGTCCGCGGGCATGCCCATCCCGGCCAGCGCCTTGCGCG
>JADZBA010000226.1 GCA_020852355.1 Alphaproteobacteria bacterium | reverse complement strand
TGGTCGCGCCAGAAGCAGGTCGTCGCGGCCGACGTGATGGTGATGCCGCGCTCCTGCTCCTGCTCCATCCAGTCCATGGTGGCGGTGCCCTCATGGACCTCGCCGATCTTGTAGGAGCGCCCGGTGTAATACAGAATCCGCTCGGTCGTCGTGGTCTTGCCGGCATCGATGTGCGCCATGATGCCGATGTTGCGGTAGCGATCGAGGGGGGTAGTTCGGGACATGACCAGAGGCTCCGGGCGCGGATCGGGTTACCAGCGGTAGTGGGAGAACGCCTTGTTGGCGTCCGCCATGCGATGCGTGTCTTCCCGCTTCTTCACCGCCGAGCCGCGATTGTTCGCGGCGTCGAGAAGCTCACCCGAAAGCCGCTCCTGCATCGTGTTCTCCGAGCGCGCCCGCGAGGCCGAGATGATCCAGCGGATCGCCAGCGCCTGGCTGCGCTCCGCCCGGACCTCGACCGGCACCTGGTAGGTGGCGCCGCCGACGCGGCGCGAGCGTACCTCGACCGAGGGGCGCACGTTGCCGAGCGCATCATGGAACATCCGCACAGGCTCCTGACCGCCCGCGCGCTTGGAGATCCGCTCCAGCGCGTCGTAGACGATGGTCTCCGCCACGGACTTCTTGCCGTGATACATCAGGCAGTTGATGAACTTGGTGAGGATGATGTCGCCGAACTTGGCGTCCGGCAGGACCTCACGCTTGTCGGCGGCGCGACGACGCGACATGGCTCAGTCTCCGATCACTTCGGCCGCTTCGCGCCGTACTTCGAACGGCGCTGGCGGCGGTCCTTCACGCCCTGCGTATCGAGCGTGCCGCGGATGATGTGGTAGCGAACGCCGGGCAGGTCCTTCACGCGGCCGCCGCGGATGAGCACGACCGAGTGCTCCTGCAGATTGTGACCCTCGCCGGGGATGTAGCTCGTGACCTCGAAGCTGTTGGTCAGGCGCACGCGCGCGACCTTCCGCAAGGCCGAATTGGGCTTCTTCGGCGTCGTCGTATAGACGCGCGTGCAGACGCCGCGCTTCTGCGGACTCTCCTGCAGCGCGGGCACCTTGTCCTGCGGCATCTGCGGCCGCCGCGGCTTGCGGATGAGCTGATTGATCGTCGGCATCCGGTCGCTACCCTTTTCCCATGCGGGTCGAAACGAAAAGCGTGGCCGGACCCGAAGTCCCGCCACGGCAAAAGCGCCGCTATCGCGGCGCGCATATTCCGTCGAAACGGCCTGCCCAAACCGGAGAGCGCGTCTAGGTTGGACCCCTACCGCCGTTCCCCGAAGGTCGCGGGATAGTATTGATCGACTCCGGTCGCGTCAAGCACGGCGTCGCCGAAAGCCGGTGCCGGACCGTCGCTCGCGCGGGCGGTCCGGCACCGTACCGAAAGTGCCGCCGATCAGGCCGAACGGGCCTGCGGCGTAGTGTCCGGCAGCGCCGGCGTCGGCGCCGCGTCGGCGGCCAGGATCACGCGGTCGCGCTCTGCGGCGATCTTGCGCAGGCGGTTGACCACGCTGCCCGTCCCGGCCGGGATCAGCCGGCCGACGATGACGTTCTCCTTCAGCCCCGCCAGGCTGTCGACCTTGCCGGACACGGCCGCCTCGGTGAGGACGCGGGTCGTCTCCTGGAAGGACGCGGCGGAGATGAACGAGTTCGTCTGCAGCGACGCCTTGGTGATGCCCTGGAGCACCGGCTTCGCCTTCGCGGGCCGCCCGCCGTCCGCCTCGACCTTGGCGTTCTCCTGGGCGAACTCCTCGCGGTCGATCTGCTCGCCGACGAGAAAGGTCGTCTCCCCGCCGTCCATGATCTCGACCTTCTGGAGCATCTGGCGGACGATCACCTCGATGTGCTTGTCGTTGATCTTCACGCCCTGCAGCCGATAGACGTCCTGGATCTCGTTGGTGAGGTACTCGGAGAGCGCCTCGACCCCCATGACGTTCAGGATGTCGTGCGGCACCGGGTTGCCGTCCATCAGCAGGTCGCCCTTGGCGACGAAGTCGCCTTCCTGGACGCTGATGTGCTTGCCCTTGGGGATCAGGTATTCCCGCGGGCCGCCGGTCTCGGAATCGGCCGGGACCACGACGATGCGGCGCTTCGTCTTGTAGTCCTTGCCGAACTCCACCCGCCCGTCGATCTCGCTGATGATCGCGAAGTCCTTGGGGCGGCGCGCCTCGAACAGCTCCGCCACCCGCGGCAGGCCGCCGGTGATGTCGCGGGTCTTCGAGGATTCCCTGGGGATGCGGGCGACCACGTCGCCGGCCTTCACCAGGGAGCCGTTCTCGACGCTGAGGATGGCGTCGACCGACATGAAGTAGCGGGCCTCCACGCCGCTCGCGAGCGTCAGCGCCTCGCCCTTGGCGTCGCGGAGCACGATGCGCGGCCTGAGGTCGTTGCCGCGCGGCTGCTGCTTCCAGTCGACCACCACCTTGGACGAGATCCCGGTGGCCTCGTCGACCACCTCGCGGACGGACACGCCCTCGACGAGGTCGACGTAGTGGGCGAGGCCCTCGCGCTCGGTGATGATCGGGATCGTGTAGGGATCCCACTCGGCGATCTTCTGGCCCTTGGTCACCGGGTTGCCCTCGTCGACGAGCAGCTTGGCGCCGTAGGGCACGCGGTGGCGCGCCCGCTCGCGCCCCGCCTCGTCGGCGAGCACGATCTCGGTGTTGCGGCTCATCACCACGTGGACGCCGAGGCTGTTGGTCACGACGTTGCGGTTCTTGATCCGCACCACCGCGTCGAACGCCGCCTCGACGCTCGACTGCTCGGCACCGCGCTGCACCGCACCGCCGATGTGGAAGGTGCGCATGGTGAGCTGGGTGCCGGGCTCGCCGATCGACTGGGCGGCGATGACGCCGACCGCCTCGCCGACATTGACCATCGTGCCGCGGGCGAGGTCGCGCCCGTAGCACTTGCCGCAGACGCCGCCCTTGGTCTCGCAGGTCAGCACCGAGCGGATGCCGATCTCGTCGATGCCCGCCTTCTCGATCAGCTCGACCACCTCCTCCTCCAGGAGGCTGCCGGCCTTGGCCAGGACCGCGCCGGAGAGCGGGTCGACCACGTCGTGCGACGCCGAGCGGCCGAGGATGCGCTCCGACAAGGGCGCGATGACCTCGCCGCCATCGACCACCGGCCGGACCGTCAGGCCGCGCTGCGTCCCGCAATCGTCCTCGATGATGATGGCGTCCTGGGCCACGTCGACGAGGCGGCGCGTCAGGTAGCCGGAGTTCGCCGTCTTCAGGGCGGTGTCGGCCAGGCCCTTGCGGGCGCCGTGCGTGGAGTTGAAGTACTCCAGCACCGTCAGGCCTTCCTTGAAGTTGGAGATGATCGGCGTCTCGATGATCTCGCCCGACGGCTTGGCCATGAGGCCGCGCATGCCGGCGAGCTGCTTGATCTGCGCCGCCGAGCCGCGGGCGCCGGAATGGGCCATCATGTAGACGGAGTTGATCAGGCCGCCCGGACGCGAGATCTCCTTCATCATCGCCTCGGCGACCTTCTCGGTGCACGAGGACCAGACGTCGACGACCTTGTTGTACTTCTCACCCTGGGTGATCAGGCCGTCGAGGTACTGCTGCTCGTACTCCTTCACCTTCGTCTCGGCGTCGTGCACCAGCTCCTGCTTCTCGCGCGGCACGACGAGGTCGTCCTTGCCGAAGGAGATGCCGGCCTTGCACGCGTGCGAGAAGCCGAGCGCCATCATGCGGTCGCAGAAGATCACCGTCTCCTTCTGGCCGCAGTGGCGGTAGACCATATCGATGACGTTGGTGATCTCCTTCTTCGTCAGGACCCGGTTGATCAGGTCGAAGGAGATCGCCGGATGCCGCGGCAGGATCTCGGACAGCAACATGCGGCCGGGGGTCGTCGTCACCCGCACGGTGATCGGCTGGCCGTCCTTGTCGACGGTGTGGTAGCGGGCCTGGACGCGTGCCTGCAGCGTCGCCGCCTTGGCGTCGAGCGCTTGCTGGATCTCGCCGACGTCGGAGAAGACCATGCCCTCGCCCGGGTCGCCGTCGCGTTCCATCGTGATGTAGTAGAGGCCGAGCACGATGTCCTGCGACGGCACGATGATCGGCTTGCCGTTGGCGGGCGACAGGATGTTGTTGGTCGACATCATCAGGACGCGCGCCTCGAGCTGCGCCTCCAGCGACAGCGGCACGTGCACCGCCATCTGGTCGCCGTCGAAGTCCGCGTTGAAGGCGGTGCAGACCAGCGGATGGAGCTGGATCGCCTTGCCCTCGATCAGCACCGGCTCGAACGCCTGGATGCCCAGGCGATGCAGGGTCGGGGCGCGGTTCAGCATGACCGGGTGCTCGCGG
>JADZBA010000225.1 GCA_020852355.1 Alphaproteobacteria bacterium | reverse complement strand
CGGGCGGCCTCACCTTCGACTGGACCGGCTCCTACGCCACCGCCTGGGGCTCGCTGCTGGCCGTGGGCACCGCCGCATTCCTGGTGCAATGGGCGATGGATGACCGCACCCCGGCCGAGCGCGCCCGCGCCGCGGCCGGCGCGGCCTGAGGAGCGGCGAGGAGGGAACCATTTCCGCTCTCGGGGGTTGATTGCGGCAAGACGGTCGGCCGGCACGGCCCGCTCCACGCGGGAGCAGCCTTCCAGCCCGCCGCCCGCGATCCGACTTCCCCCGTCGAAAAGGTGTCCCGATGAGAACCCAGCTCGCAGCCGCGACCGCGGCCGTCGCTCTCTTGGCCGGCACGTCGGCGATGGCCCTCGACCCGTCCTTCGATCCGGTCCTGTCGACCTCGAACAGCAATCAGAACACGACGTCGAACAGCAACCTGCCGCTGCAGAGCCGCCCGGGCGGCGTCTCGTCGGGCGAGCGCGCCAACGACTCGGGCGAGGGCATGCCGCCGCACTCGCTCGGCCTGCCGGCCGAACGCTATGGCTACCCCGCCGGCTACAACACCCCGACCTACTATCCGGCGCCGGCCTACTACCCGACCTACACCTACCCGGCCCCGGCCTATGTCGCGCCCACCTATGTCGCACCCGGCTACGTGGCTCCGGCCGTGTACGGCACGCCGGTCTATGGCACGCCCGTCTATGGCACCACCGTGGTGACGCCGGCGCCGGCACCCATTCCCGCCACGACGAACCTGATCGGCTACGAGGTGGTCGACGTCCAGGGCGTGCGCCTCGGCACGATCAGCAACCTCGAGCTGCTCTCGGACCGCCAGACCTACGCGATGGTGTTCCTCGATCCGGCCTTCGGCTCGCGCACCGTCGCGGTCGCCATGAGCCGCATGCAGTATTCGACGCCGGGCCGCCTGCTGGTGACCGCGACCGCCGCGGACATCCAGGCGACGCCGACCTGGCGCTGAACCACCGGATCACCCGAAACGATGGGCCGGCCCCGCGCGGGGCCGGCCCTTTTCGTGCGCCGACACGGGAGCGACGGGGGCGGCCGGCGCCGCCGCCCCGGTCGCACGGGTCAGTTCATGCTGGAATGATAGGGCGGCAGGCGGTCGATGTGCTCGCGCGAGCCGTTGACCATCAGGTGCCCGTTCGCGCCGTGCATCATGTAGTGCAGCGGCACGGCGGTGCTGCGGCCCTCGGCCATGGCGATCACCGCCATCGAGGTGCCGGGATAGAGCTCGACCTCCCGCACCGTCCCGAGCTGCTGCCCGTCGCGGTCGAACACCGGCTGGCCGACCAGGCGGCTGACCGGGACGGCGGTGGCGCCGGCCGGCGGGAAATAGGGCCTCGCCGTGTCGGGGGCGTAGCGCGTCGCCGGCGCGCCCGCCGTGGTGCCGGTGGACGCGGTCGGCGGGAAAGCGGTGCCGGAATCCCGTGTCCGCTCGCTGCCGGCCTCCGTGGCGCCCGGCCGGCTCTGCGCCGGCGAGGTGGCGTCGGTGCGCGTGCCCGGCGCATTGCCCATCGCATCCGCGCGCGGGGCGGTCGGATAGGCCGGGCCGGTCATCTGGGCGAAGGCGGTACCGCCGGCGACCAGGGCGAGCGCGGCGGCGGTGACCATGAGCTTGCTCTTCATCTCGTTACCTCTTCGCAAACGTGGGCGTACGTCGCCGCGTCCGCGGGCGGACGGGGACGAAGAGGGAACCAGCGGCGCGCGCCGTTGTTCCGCGGGTGGCGGGTCACGCGCCCGCCGCCCCTACACCACGTAGATGAGGATGCCGCCGTCCGAGCCCAGCACGGTGTCCGTGTGCAGGGTCCCGGTCAGGCCGTCGAGATGGATCGTGCCGCCGCCGACCTTGGACAGCGACAGCACGCCGTCGGTCACCGCCAGGCTGTCGAGATACTTGCCATAGGACGACGCGAGCCCGCCGACCGACAGGGCGTCCCCGCCCTTGCCGGTCTCGAAGCCCAGGACGGTGTCGTCGCCGAGGTGGGCCACGGTGCCGGCGACCGTATCCTTCGCCCCATCGAGGCCGAGCACGATCCAGTCGCCCATGGCGTCGCCGAAGATGCGGTCGGCGTCGGTGCCGCCGTAGAGCGTGTCGACGCCGTCGCCGCCGTAGAGCGTGTCGTTGCCGGCACCCCCGTCGATGCCGTCGGCGCCGGCGCCGCCTTCGATGCGGTCGGCGCCGTCGGCGCCGGCGAGCGTGTCGTCGCCCGCCTCGCCGTAGAGCGTGTCCCGACCTGCGCCCCCCGCGGCGGCGTCGTTGCCGTTGCCGCCCCACAGCGCGTCGTTCTCGCCGCCGCCCACCAGCAGGTCGCCGCCGTTGCCGCCCTTCAGCGTGTCGTTGCCGGCCTCGCCGAACAGCGTGTCGTCGCCGTTCTTGCCGTCGATGCCGTTGCTGCCCGCCCCGCCCGCCAGCGCGTCGTCGCCGTTGCCGGGCGTGCCCTTGCCGTCGGCGACGATGACGTCCAGATCGTCCGATGTCGCGCTCTCGTTCCCTTGCGTGTCCGCGGCGAAGGCGGCGTAGCGGTGGGCGCCGAACGCCAGCGTCGCCGGGTCGGCCAGGCTCCATGCGCCGTCGCCGTCGACGGTCGCCGTGCCGATCTCGACGCCGTCGCGCAGCACATGGACGACGCTCGCGGGATCCGCGGTGCCGCTGACCGTCAGCGTCCGGTCGGTCGTCATGCCGTCGCCCTGCTCGCCGGTATCGTCGGCGAACGCATCGACCGTCGGCGGCCCGAGCGGCGGCGCGTCGAACGCCACGAACTCGTAGGGGTCGAGGACGACGTCGCCCGGCGCGCGCAGCACCATCGTGCCCGCCTCGCTGCCGTCCGACACCCAGGTCTCGTACAGCGCGTCGGTCGTGTAGCCGCCGAAGAACAGCAGCCCGCCCGCCGGTGTCAGGATGGTCGGGAGGCCCTCGTCGCTCCCCGGCACCAGGTCCTTGACCATGAACGTGCCGGCCGAGGTGCCGTCCGAGCGCCACAGCTCCTGGCCGTTGGTGCCGTCGTCCGCCGAGAAGAACATCGTGCCGTCGATGATCGCCGCCGGATCATCGGCGCCGCAGCCGCAGGCCGGCGGCTCCAGCAGGGCCACCAGCACCGTGCCGTCCGAGGTGCCGTCCGACTTCCACAGCCCGGTGACGCTGCCGTCGTAGGCGCCGAAATAGAGCGTGCCGTCGAGCACCGTCAGCTGGGTGAGGAAGGCGCCGTCGCCGCCGGGATTGATGTCGCGCACCATCACGGTGCCGTCCGACGTGCCGTCGGACTTCCACAGCTCGGCGCCGTGCGTCCCATCGTCGGCCTCGAAGAAGACCGTGCCGCCGACGTCGCGCAGCATGCGCGGGAGGCCGTAGCCCGGGCCGGGATCGATGTCGCGCACCATCACGGTGCCGGCCGACGTGCCGTCCGACGTCCACAGCTCGGTGCCGTGCGTCCCGTCGTCGGCCGCGAAGTAGAGCGTGCCGCCGATGTCGGCCAGCTCGCTCGGCAGGCTGCCGTTGTCCGGATTGATGTCCGCCACCAGCACCGTGCCGCTCTCGGTCCCGTCGGACTTCCACAGCTCGTCGCCGTGCGCGTCGTCGATCGCGGCGAAGAACAGCGTGCCGCCGACGTTGGTCAGCTCGATCGGCTGGCCGCCGCAGCCGCAGTCGGCGGGATCGATGTCCTTGACCATCACGGTGCCGTCCGACGTGCCGTCGGACTTCCACAGCTCGGTCCCGTGCGTGCCGTCGTCGGCGGCGAAGAACAGCGTGCCGCCGACATCCGTCAGATAGTCCGGATAGCCCTCGCCGTCCGGGTCGATGTCGCGGACCATGACGGTGCCGTCCGACGTGCCGTCGGTCTTCCACAGCTCGTAGCCGTGCGTGTCGTCGTGCGCCCGGAAGAAGACGACGCCGCCCGCCTGCGTCAGGTCGATGAGGTCGCTGCCGATGCCGTCCCGCGGGTCGATGTCGCTGACCAGCACCGTCCCG
>JADZBA010000224.1 GCA_020852355.1 Alphaproteobacteria bacterium | reverse complement strand
TGCCCTTCGTGACGGAGATCTGGCAGATCTACGTCCTGGTCTTCGTCCTGCAGTCCTGCTCCGCCGCGTTCACGCCGACGTTCCAGGCGACCATTCCCGACGTGCTGCCCGACGAGGAGGACTATACCCGCGCGCTGTCGTTGTCGCGGCTGGCCTACGACCTGGAGTCGCTGCTCAGCCCGTCGATCGCCGCGGCGCTGCTGACCGTGGCGAGCTACGGCGTGCTGTTCCAGTGCAACGCGATCGGCTTCGTCGCCTCGGCCGTGCTGGTGCTTTCGGTGACCCTGCCGCGCCCGCGTCCGGTCGACCGCATCGGCGGCATCTACGCCAAGCTCACCTACGGCATCGGCGTCTACCTCGCCACGCCGCGCCTGCGCGGCCTGCTCGCGCTCGGCTTCTCGGTGTCGGCGGCGGGCTCCATGATCATCGTCAACACCGTGGTCTACGCCCGCGACGTCCTGGGCGGCACGGACCGCGACGTGGCGACCCTGATGCTGGCATCGGGCATCGGCTCGATCGTCGCGGCGCTCGCCCTGCCGCGACTGCTCGATCGCCTGCCGGAACGGCCGATCATGCTGGCCGGCGGCGGGGCGCTCGCGGTGGTGCTGGCGCTGGCCGCGACCATGCCCGGCAGCGCAGTGGCCTTCGTGCTGTGGGCCCTGATCGGCGCCGCCTCGTCGGTCGTGCAGACGCCGGCCGGCCGGCTGCTGCGGCGCTCGGCGCACCCCGAGGACCGGCCGGCGCTCTTTTCCGCGCAGTTCGCGCTCTCGCACGCCTGCTGGCTGCTCACCTATCCGCTCGCCGGGTGGCTCGGCGCGACGGCGGGCCTGGCACCGACCTTCGTCGTGATGGCGGCGCTGGTGATCGTCGGGGTGGCGGCCGCGGTCATCCTATGGCCGTCCGTCGAGACCGAGGCGCCGGAGCATGAGCATGCCGCCGTCGAGCACGACCATCTGCATGTCCACGACGCCCATCATCCCCACGACCATGCCGGCGACGAGGGCCCGGAGCCGCATCGGCATCCGCACCGGCATGCCCCGGTCCGCCATGCCCATCGGCTGGTGATCGACGCCCATCATCCGGTGTGGCCGCGCTGAGCTGCGCCGGCGGTCAGCGCGCCACCGGCGGCCCGAAGCGCGTCCACAGGAGCTCGTTGGCGACATAGAACGTCGTGTCCATCACCTGGGAGGCGATGGTGAAGCCGATGGTCGTCGCGAGGCCGCCGCCGAACAGAGCGCTGAGCCCCACGTTCCGGGTCGCGCTCACGACGCGATAGGTGAGCGTCTTGCGGACGGTGACGTCGATCTCGTTGCCCGGGTCGACCGGCGGCCCGTAGTAGTCCCAGGCGATCTCGTGGGCGTAGTAGGCCACGCTGGCGGTCGCCACGTTGATGGCGAAGAACCCGGCGGCGGTCGCCGGCCCGCCGCCGAAGAACATCGCGAAGAGCGCGACGTCGCCGAGATTCGCCGCCGCCTCGAAGGCGATGGTCTTGTAGAGCGAGAGCCGCCAGATCGACACGCCCTCCGATGCCGGCTCCTGCGCCGCCGCCGCGCCGCCGAGGGGTGGCGCGCCGGCGAGCACGACGGCGCCGAGCAGCGCCGCCGCCGGCAGCCCGCCTCGCCATCGACGGCGGGCAGGTCCGGAAGGAGACCGTCTCACCGCGCCCACCCTTTCCTTCGCATCCGCCGGGGACGTTGCCAGTGCGGCGCCCGGACCACAAGGCGGCGGCTCCGCTCAGGACAGCAGCGTCCGCCCGACGAGCAGCGACAGGCCGGCGACGAGGAGCAGGATGGATGCCGCCGCCACCGCCCGCCGCTGCCATGCGTAGCGGCGGATCCACAGCAGCGGCGGCAGCAGCAGCGCGATCACCAGCGCCTGGCCGGCCTCGACGCCGAGGTTGAAAGCGAGGAGGGAGGCGACGAGGCTCGCCGGCCGCAGCTCCAGCTCGGCGAGGGCGCCGGCGAAGCCGAAGCCGTGGACCAGCCCGAACAGGAAGGCGACCGCCCAGCGGCGCGAGATGCGGCGGCCGGGAACGATGTTCTCCAGCGCGACATAGGCGATCGAGAGCGCGATGATCGGCTCGACGATGCTCGCCGGCAGCGTCACGATGTCGAGGACCGACAGGCCGAGCGTGATGCTGTGGGCGACCGTGAAGGCGGTGACGATCGCCAGCAGCGCGGCGAATCCGCCACCACCCAGCAGCAGCGCCACGACGAAGAGGATGTGGTCGAACCCGAGCAGGATGTGCTCGATGCCGAGCTCGAAGAAGGCGAGCGCGCCGACGGCCGCGGTCCCGGTGGCCGGCGCGGCGGAGCCCGGGTCGGCCATGACGACGCGCGCCTCGCGGCGGTCGGGCTGGAAGACGATCTGATCGCTGCCGCCGGCACGCTCGAAGCTCGCCAGCGTGTGGTAGTCCGCACCCAGTGCCTCGGCGAGGTCGTCGCGCACCGTGAGCGCGTATACCGGTGCGGCGCAGGCATAGTGGACGACGACCACGACGTTCACCCGGTCCGCCGTCGGCGGCGTCACCGTGCCCGGGGTCGCGGCGCAGGCGCGGCCGTCCGCGGCGATCGCGATCCTGGCCGCGACCAGGGCGGCGAGGGCGTCGAGGTCGCGCGCCGCGCCGGGAGCGCCGCCCAGCACCTCGGGCCCGAGGCTGAGGCTGTAGCGTACGGTCTGGCCGTGTGCGCTGATCCGGGCGAAGCCCGTGGAGCCGCCGGTGTGGGCCGCGGCAGGGGCGGGGGCGGCGAGCAGCAGCGCCAGCAGCGCGGCGAGCAACAGGCGGCACCTCGGCATGCTGCACCTCATCGGCCGGTCAGGGCATCCATCGCGCCGACCCATTCCTCGCCGATGAAGCGCGACATCAGGAAGAGGCGCGGGTCGCCGTCGATGCGCATGTACTGCAGGAAGTCCTCGGGGTTGCGGCCGCCGAAGCGGGCGGTCAGCGCCGGAGCGTCGCCCTCCGCCCAGAGGGTCGCGACGATGCGCGGACGCTCCAGCGCGAAGGGGGTGGTGTCGACGCCCGCCAGCTCGGCGGCCGTCATCTCGCGCACCGGGCCGGAGCGATGCATCATCTGGATCGCGGTCCCGATGCGCCGGCCGGCGGCCGTGTCGATGGTGGTGCCGTCGGGCCGGAGCCAGCGTCCTTCGCCGTCGCGCCGCAGGGCGAGGGTCTCGTCGTCGCGGCGGAGCTCGACGCGGAGGATGCGCTCGGGCGGGATCGTCAGCACGCCGTTGGCCTCGGAGCGCACATGCTGGCGCTGCACCGGCCGGGCGCCGTTGGCGACCATCGCGCCGAGATAGCCGAGCGCCACGGCGGCACCCGCCCCGGCGATCAGGCCGCGCCGGCCGATCATCGCCGCCGCCACCAGACGAAGCCGCCGATCAGCACGACCGACAAGGGCAGCGCCACCACCAGCAGCAGGAAGAGGGTGCGCGTCTGGCGCGCGGTCAGCAGGATCAGCGGCGGCACGGGGATGCGCGAGCCGACCGCCGCGGTGCGCTCCTCGCGGACGAGCCAGCGCACCATCGCCAGCACGAGGTCGCTGTTCGACATGTAGGGGAAGAACGAGTTGCTCGCGAAATCCCCGTCGCCGACCACGATCGCGCGCAGCGGCCGGGTGCCGCCGGGCAGCGTTCCCTCCGCCGTCACGCCGAGCACGCGCACCCCGGCCGCCGGCGGGGCCGCCGGCTCGGCCGGGCGGGCGGGCGTCACGGAACGCGCCTCGGGCGGTTCCACATGGCGGGCGTAGCTGTCGCGGCTGCTGGCCAGCAGCGGCGTCACCGCGACGTCGCCTGCCGGCGGCAGCAGGGTCAGCGGGCGCACGCCGGGGAAGAAGGTCAGCGAGACCCCGCGGGTGATCGGGTGCGGGTCGTAGCCGGTGACGGCGACCATCTCGGCGTCGGTCATGTAGTGGTTCAGCGGATCGACGACGACCTGCAGCTCCGGCCGCACGCCCAGCTCGGCGACGAGCCGCGCCAGCTCCGGCTCCAGCACGAAGCCGAGGTCGAGCAGCAGCAGCACCGATCCGCCCTGTTGCAGGTAGGCGCGCAGGGCCGCGCTCTCCGCCGGCAGGAACGTCGCCAGCGGCCGGGCGACGATGGCCACCGTGCAGGCCCCGGGCACGCGCGGCCCGCTCGCCAGGATCACCTTCAGCGTCTCGTAGCCCTGCGCCTCCAGCGCACGGCGCAGGCGGCCGATGCCGTGCCCGGGCATCTCGACGAGCTGCGAGGACGCCTCGCCGTGACTGTGATCGGCGATGCCCTCGAGATGGGTGTGGAACTCCATCGCGTCCATGGGCAGCTCGCCATGGCCCTCCAGGAAGCAGGCGGTGATCACCCGCTGGCGCAGCACGCGCTGGATGCCGATGGCGATCTCCGCCTCGTCGGTGCTCTGCACCATCACCCGGCGGCCTTCCGCCTCGACGACGGCCGCGTTGTAGATCTTGATCCCCTGGGTGCGCGCCAGGGTCGGCTCCTTGTCGGGATCGACGGTTCTCACGGCGAGCAGCGGGTTGCGCCGGCCCATCACCTCCAGCAGGTCGCGGGTGCGCCGGCCGACGGGGTCCTGAGAGCGGTAGAAATAGGTGACCGCCACCGGCCGGTCGAGCGCGTCGACCGCGCGCATCGCGGCGGCCGACGGCGTGTAGACCTTCTCCCGCGTCAGGTCGAGATGCCCGTCGTTGAGCACGATGGCGACGTTCGCCAGCACGCCGGCCGCGACGCCGGCGGCCACCACGATCGCGGCGTAGAGCCGTCCGCCCCAACCCCCGAAGCGGGTCTGCAGCGGGATCGTGAGCGCAGCGACGAACAGCCCGACGACCGCCACCAGCCAGCCGCCGAACCACAGCAGCACGCTCGGATCGACGTCGTGCGCGTCCATCGCCTATCGCCGGGCAAGGGCGCGCATGGCCAGGAACAGGCCGAGCAGGGTGACGGTAAGGAAGAAGCCGAAGTCGGACGTGTAGAACGCGCCGACCGCGAACGGCGTGAAGCGCGCCAGCAGCGAGAGGCCGATCAGCCAGTCGTCGGCCGGATGCGGCAGCAGGGCCGCCAGCGGGTCGATGCCCCAGAGCAGCCCGAACAGGCCGAGCGAGACGACCGCGGCGACGATCTGGTTGCCGGTCAGCGCCGAGACCGCCAGCCCGACGGCGACCAGCGCGGCACCCAGCATCGCCAGGCCGAGATAACCGGTATAGACCGGCCCCCAGTCCGGATCGCCCAGCGCCGCCAGCACCACGGCATAGGCGAAGGTCAGGCCGATCATCACCAGCAGGACGGCCATGCAGGCCGCGAACTTGGCCAGCACGATCGCGGCCTCGCCGACCGGCGCGGTCAGCAGCAGCTCCAGCGTGCCGGTCCGCCGCTCCTCGGCGAACTGGCGCATGGTGATCAACGGCACCAGCAGGACGAGCTGCACCGCCGCTTGGAAGAAGATGTGGACCAGCGTTGCCTGCTTGCCGACGGCGAGCGTCACGACGAAGGTGTAGCCGCTCAGCAGCAGGAAGACGGCGATCACCGCGTAGGCGATCGGCGAGACGAAGAGCGTGCGGGCCTCCTTGCCCGCCAGCGCGGCCAGCGCCCTCATCGTGCGGCCTCTCCGCCGGTCAGGCGCAGGAAGACCTCCTCCAGGTCGGACGGCGTCTCGGCGACCTCGACGACGGCGAGCCCCGCTGCGGCGAGTCCCACGCCGAGACGCTCGGCGGCCGCGCTGTCGGCGGCCGCCACGCGCCAGCCGGTGCCGTCCTCGCCGAGCCGGGTCACCCCGTCCGTCGCCGCGAGGACGGCCGCGATGCGCGGCGCCGCGTCGGCCGGGCCGCGCAGGCGGAGCTGGAGCGCCCGCCCGGCGCGGGCGATCGGGTGGGTCCCGAGAAGCCGTCCATTCAGCAGAATCACGACGCGGTCGGCGATGCGCTCGATCTCGCCCAGGATGTGCGAGGTGAGCAGCACAGCGCAGTCCCGGGCGAGGTCGCGTACGAGGCCGCGGAACTCGATGATCTGGCGCGGGTCGAGGCCGTTGGTCGGCTCGTCGAGGACCAGGAGCCGCGGCTCGTGCAGCACCGCCTGGGCCAGCGACACGCGCTGCCGGTAGCCGCGCGACAGCCGCCCGATGATCGTCTCGCGAACCGGACCCAGTGCCAGCCGCTCGCTCGCCGCCGCGACGCGGCGGTCGAGATCGCGGCCGGCGAGGCCGCGCAGCCGCCCCGCGAAGGCGAGGTACTCGCCGACCCGCATGTGGGCATAGAGCGGGCTGTCCTCGGGGACGTAGCCGATGTGCCGGCGCGCCGCGGCACCGTCGTGCACGTCGCGGCCGGCGACCCGCACGGTGCCGGCGCTGGCTCGGAGATAGCCGGTGACGATGCGCAGGATGGTGGTCTTGCCCGAGCCGTTGGGGCCGAGCAGGCCGACGACCTCGCGGTCGGCGACGTCGAAGGAGACGTCGGAGACCGCGATGCGCCGGCCGTAGCTCTTGTGCAGGCCTTCGAACGAGACTACCGCCATGACGCTGGCTCTCAGGCGAGAGCGGGCGTCATGCGCTGGGGCGATCCGTGCCGCAAGCCGGGGACGTTCCTCAGTCGTAGAACTCCGGCGCCTTCTTCATCGCCTTGAAGGCGTCGGGATCGTGCGCGGTGAAGAAGTCGGCCTTCTCGGTCGCCATCATGTGGCGGATCCACTCGTAGGCGGTGAGGAAGCCGGTCGGGCTGTAGGCCAGCACGATGTTGGGCGGCAGGCTCTTCTCGACGTTCTCGCGGAAATAGACGTTGTCGCCCGTGAGGATGACGAGGCCGGTGTTCTTCAGCCGCACGGTCATCATCTGGCTGCCCGGCGTGTGGGCGACCCAGCGCTTGACGATCATCGTGCCGTCGCCGAACAGGTCGAGATCGCCGTTGAGCTGGATCATCTTGACCGCGTTCGGATAGTCGTCGTTGGGCTTCCGCAGCGGCATGACGTCGCCGATCATGTACGGTCCGCCGGTGCCCGCCTCCGGCCAGAACGCGTTCTGGATCTCGCTCTTCTGCACGACCAGCGTCGACTTGGGGAACTTGCCCACGTTGCCGCCATGGTCGAGATGCAGGTGGCTGACGACCACGTACTTGATGTCGTCGGGCTTGAGGCCGATCTTCTGGAGCTGCGTGTCGATCGCCACGTCGGGGGTGTTCACCGGCTTCAGGGCGCCGAAGGCGGCCCCCCAGTAGCCGGGATCGGTGATGATCCGGTCGTTGTTGCCGGTGTCGAAGAGCACGGCACCCTTCGGATGCACCACGACGTAGAAGCCCACCGGCACCTGAATCGGCGGGTCCATCGGACCCAGGTTCTGCAGGACGCCCTTGCCGATCGTGAGCGCGCCGGAGCTGAACGCGTAGAGCTTGATGTCCTGTGCCGCGGCCAGGGATGCGCACGCGATCCCGGCCACCGTTGCGGCCAATGCGGCCACGAGCTTCCGTGCCATCTCGTCCTCCCGAATTACCGTTGAGCAGCATTGTTCTCGTGGTGCTGGACGAACGCTTGAAGATACCGACCCCTAGACTGATGACCCCATGATCTGAACGCCGCTGCGCAACCGCTGTCAAGGAGCGGGAAAGTCGTCATCGGCTCGGGGATCTGCGCTTGCAGCGTTAACGGGTAGCGGAGCCCGGCATGCACCATCAGCGCGACCCCGGGCGGATCTGGGACTTGATGAGCTCCAGCAGGACGAGCACCAGGGCGCCGGCACCGAGCGCGAGGGCGAGATCGGCCGCGTGCAGCGTCCCGAAGCGGAAGAGACCGCCGGCGACCGGCCAGAGGAGGGTCAGGCCCAGCATCGCTGCGACGCCGGCCAGGACCAGCGCCAGCGCCCGGTTCGGCCGGCGCAGCGCGGTGACCATCGAGGCGCTGAAGGAGCGGTTGACGAAGATGAGGGCGATGATCGCGGTGACCAGCGAGAAGAAGGTCAGCGCCCGCACCTCGCCCTCCGGCAGGCCGCGCTCCACCGCGACGACGAAGATGGTGGCGACGAGGGCGAAGGCCAGGGTGCCTTGCAGCAGGCTCCAGCCGACCACGCTCGCGGTGAGCAGCGGCGCGTCGGGGGCACGCGGCGGACGGCGCATGACGTCCTCCTCCTCGGTCTCGGCCTCGAAGACGAGCGAGCACACCGGGTCGATCACCATCTCGAGGAAAGCGATGTGGATCGGGCCCAGCAGAAGCGGGAATCCGAACAGCAGCGGCAGCAGCGACAGACCGGCGATCGGCACGTGCACGGCAAGGATGAAGCCGAGCGCCTTCTGGACGTTGTCGTAGATCCGGCGGCCCAGCCGGACGGAGCGCACGATCGAGCCGAAATCATCGTCCAGCAGCACGATCGAGGACGCCTCGCGGGCGACGTCGGTGCCGCGCCCCCCCATGGCGATGCCGATATGCGCGGCCTTGAGCGACGGGGCATCGTTGACGCCGTCCCCGGTCATCGCGACGACCTCGCCGTTCGCCTTGAACGCCTCGACGATGCGGAGCTTCTGCTCCGGCATGATCCGGGCGAACACGGTCGTCGATCGGACCCGCCTGGCCAGCGCGGCCGCGTCCAGCCGTTCCAGCTCCTCGCCCGATACCATCTCCTCCGCGCCGATCCCCGCCTGCATGGCGATGGTCCGCGCGGTGGTCGGATAGTCGCCGGTGATCATGACGACCCGGATGCCCGCCGACCGGCATTCGGCGACGGCGCCGGGCACGCTCGGGCGCAGCGCATCGGCGAGCCCGACCAGCCCGAGGAAGCGGAACGCGAAGCCGTCCTGGGCTTCCGGCCATGGCGGCCGGGCGCTGTCGGCGCCGGCGACGCCCAGGACCCGCAGCCCGGCGGCGGCCATGGCCTCGATCGCTCGGGTGAGCACGGTGCGCGTCCCGGCGTCGAGGCGGCAGAGTGCGAAGATCGCTTCGGGCGCGCCTTTCGACGCCACGACGCCGCCGTCCGCGTCGCCCGCGCGCCGCCAGACCTGCGTCATCGCCAGCAGGTCCGGCCGCAGGCCATATTCGCGGACCAGCGTCAGCTCGTCCCCCGGCGTGCGGCCGAGCGCATGGAACGCCTTCTCCATCGGGTCGAAGGGCTCGCGCGCGCTGGCGAGGATGCCGAAATCGAGGATCTCGCGCACCGCGTCCGGCATCGTCGCACCGGGAACCGCGTCGGGCCGGAAGATGTCTCCGCCCGCCGGCCGGATCTCCGCGATGGACATCCGGTTCTGGGTCAGCGTGCCCGTCTTGTCGGTGCACAGCACCGTCGCCGAGCCGAGGGCTTCGATGGCGGCCGCCCGCCGCGTCAGGACACGGGCCTGCGAGATCCGCCAGGCGCCCATCGCCATGAAGACCGTCAGGACGACGGGGATCTCTTCCGGGAGCATCGACATGCCGATGGCGATGCCGGCCAGTACGCCCTCGAGCCAGCCGCCCCGCAGCGTGCCGTAGAGGATCACCGTGAGGACGACGACCACGGCGCCGACCGCGGCGAACGCGCGGACGAGCCGGCGGCTCTGCATCTGCAGCCGCGGCGGCTCCATGGCGAGGGCGCCGAGCGACTGGCCGATCCGGCCGATCTCGCTGCGCGTGCCGGTCGCGGTCACTTCGCCCAGCCCGCGGCCGCGCACGACGAGCGTGCCGGAATAGACATGGGGCAGCCCGTCACCGCCGGGCCGCCGCTGCGGCCCGGCGTGGCCGGCGGTCCGGGCGACCTTGCGCACCGGGACCGATTCCCCCGTCAGCAGCGACTCGTCGGTCTGCAGGTCGTGCGACTGGACCAGGACGGCGTCGGCGGGAACCCGGTCGCCCTCCGCGAGCAGGATCAGGTCGCCGGTCACCACCTCGCGGCCCGCGATGCGCCGCTGCTCGCCGTCGCGGATGACCAGGGCGCGCGGGCTGGTCAGGTCGCGCAGCGCCTCCAGGACGCGCTCGGTGCGGGACTCCTGGACGACGGTGATGGCGACCGACAGGGTGGCGAAGACGAGCAGGATGAGCGCTTCGGTGAGGTCGCCGAGCACGAGATAGACCGCGCCGCCGATCAGCAGCAGCGCCAGCATCGGCTCGCGCAGCACCTCCCCGACGATGCGCAGCGGCGTGCGCCGGTCGGGTCGGGGCAGCTCGTTGTAGCCGCCGGCCCGCAGCCGTGCCTGCACGTCGGCCGCACTCAAGCCGCGGACCGGGTCCGTCGGCGGGACATCCTCGGACATGGCCACCTCGTCGCGGCGGCCGCCGCGACCCGGCGACCCGGTCACAGGGCTTCGACGGCCTTCAATACCTCCTCGACATGCCCTGCCACCTTGACCTTGCGCCAGATGCCGCGGACCACGCCCTTGGCGTCGATCAGGACCGTCGAGCGTTCCAAGCCCATGTACTTGCGGCCGTACATGCTCTTCTCCACCCAGACGCCGTACTTCTCGGCGACGCCGGTGTCCTTGTCGGACGCCAGGATGAAGGGCAGCCCATATTTCGCCTTGAACCTGTCGTGGCTGGCCACGGTGTCCTTGGAGACACCGACGATGGTCGCGTCGATCTTCGAGAAGTTGGGCATGGCGTCGCGGAAGCCGCAGGCCTCCGCGGTGCAGCCCGAGGTGTCGTCCTTGGGGTAGAAATAGAGGATCACGTTCCTCCCCTTCAGCGCCGACAGGGCGACCTTGCCGTTGCCGTCCGTCGGCATCGTGAAGGCGGGGGCGGGCTTGCCGATCTCGACCGTCATTTGACCTGCTCCGGTGACGTGGCGGGGGATAGGCGGGCGGCGGGCTCCTCGACCAGGCGCACGAAATGGCCGTGCGCGCGGGCCGCCAGGGCGGACATCTTTTCCTCGAGGTCGGCGAAGTCGACCGCACCGGCGGTGCGGGCCAGCGCGGCGCGCTGCGCCTCGCCGGCGTTGGCCATGTCGGTCGCCTCGCCCAGCGTCAGGCGCTGGAAGCTCTGCACGCGCCGCCACAGCCGCATGGCGCGGTCGAGGTCGGTGGCGATGTCGGCTTCCAGGAAGCCGGCGGCGACCAGGCGAGCGAGCGCGTCGGTCGTGTTCGTCGACAGGACCGAGCGGTCCTGGGCGGCATGGCGGAGCTGCAGGTACTGGGCGACGAACTCGCAGTCGACCAGGCCGCCGCGGCGCTGCTTCACGTCCCACGGATCGCTCGGGCGCTTCTCCTTCAGCATGCGGGCCCGCATCGAGGCGACGTCGGCCAGCAGGCGGTCGGGGTCGCGCGGCTGCACCAGGAGGTCGCGGATCGCCGCCTCGGTGCGCTCGACCAGGGCCGCGTCGCCGGCGATCGGCCGGGCGCGGGTCAGGGCCATGTGCTCCCACGTCCACGCCTCGGTGCGGTGATAGAGGGTGAAGCCCTCCAGCGTCGCGGCGATCGGTCCCTTGTTGCCCGACGGGCGCAGCCGCATGTCGACTTCGTAGAGCTTGCCCTCACCGGTGGGCGCGGTGATGGCGTTCACCAGCCGGGCGTTGAGGCGGATGTAGTAGGTCGAGACCGGCAGCGGCTTGGCCCCGTCGGAGGCCTCCGCGTCCGCGGCGACTTCGTAGAGGGTGACGAGGTCGAGGTCGGAGCCGACCGTCATCTCGCGTCCGCCGAGCTTGCCCAGCGCCAGCACCACCATGCCGCCGCCGGCGATCCGGCCGTGGGTCTCGGCGAACTCGGCGGCGACCAGCGGCAGCAGGCTCGCGACCGCGGTCTCGGCGACGGCCGAGAAGGCCGCACCCGCGGCGTCGCCGTCGGTCGCGTGCCGCAGGAGCTGGACCCCCAGGCGGAACTGCTGGTCGTGGGTCCAGCGGCGCAGCAGGTCGAGCGCGTCGCCGAAGTCGCGTGCCTGGGCGAGCGTCGCCGCGAGGTCGGCCGCCAATGTCGGCGCGCCCGCGAGCGGGCTCATGAAGTCGCCGGCGAGTACCGCGTCGAGGCGGATCGGATGGCGGCTCAGATGCTCGGCCAGGCGCGGCGCGCCGCCCATCACCTGCGCCACGAAGTCGAGCAGCCAGGGATTGGCCTGGAACAGCGAGAAGATCTGCACTCCCGCCGGCAGCGCCGCCAGGAAGGCGTCGAAGCGCATGAAGGTGGCGTCGGGCTCGCTCGCCGGTGCGAACGCCGCGAGCAGGCGCGGCGTCAGCTCGGTCAGCAGCTCGCGCGCGCGCTGGCTGCGCATGGCGCGGTAGCGGCCGCGGTGCCAGTTGCTCACGACCTGCCACAGGCTGGCCGGGTCGCGGTAACCCATGCCGCGCAGGGTCTCCAGGGTGTCCGGATCGGGCTCCGGCCCGGTGAAGACGAGGCTGCCGCCGGGGGCGGCGCCGAGCGAGGGCGCGTTCTCGAAGAGGGCGCCATAGCGCGCCTCGACCCGGCTCAGATGGCCGATCAGCTCGGTCTCGAACGCCGGCAGGCCGGGATAGCCGAGGAAGCGCGCCATCTGCTCCAGCTCGCGCGGCTCGGCCGGCAGGCTGTGGGTCTGCCGGTCCGCCACCATCTGCAGCCGATGCTCGACCCGGCGCAGGAACCCGTAGGCGGCGTGCAGCTCGCGGTTGGCCTCGGGCGTCAGCCGGCCGGCCCGCTCCAGCGCGTCGAGCGCGTCCAGGGTGCGCGGCATGCGCAGGGTCGCGTCGCGGCCGCCCCAGATGAGCTGCTGGGTCTGCGCGAAGAACTCGATCTCGCGGATGCCGCCGCGGCCGAGCTTGAGGTTGTGGCCGGCGACGGCGATGGTGGCGCCGCCGCGATGGGCGTTGATCTGGCGCTTGATCGAATGAATGTCCTGCACCGCCGCGAAATCGAGGTGGCGGCGCCACAGGAAGGGCACGAGGAAGCGCAGGAACTGGGCGCCGGCCGCGCGGTCGCCGGCCACGGGCCGCGCCTTGATCATCGCGGCGCGCTCCCAGTTCTGGCCCATGCTCTCGTAATAGGCCTCGGCGGCGCGCACGGCGACCGCCATCGGGGTGGAGGCGGGATCGGGGCGCAGGCGCAGATCGGTGCGCGCGACGTAGCCGTCGGGCGTGCGGTCCTCGAGCAGCCGCACCAGCTTGCGGGTGACGCGCAGGAAGCAGGCGCCGGGATCCTCGCGGCCGACATAGCGGACCTTGGCGTCGTCGAACAGGACGATGAGGTCGATGTCGCTCGAATAGTTGAGCTCGCGGGCACCGAGCTTGCCCATGCCGAGCACGATGTAGCCGCTGTCGCGGTCGGGGGCGTCGGGATGGGCGAGCGCGATGTGACCGGCTGCCGCCGCGTCGCGCAGCAGGAAGCGCACGGCGTACGTCAGCGCCCGCTCGGCGAAGTCGGTGAGCGCGCCGGTGACGCGGTCGAGCGACCACAGGCCGGCGATGTCGGCCAGCGCCACGGCGAGCGCCGTGCGCCGACGCGCGATGCGCAGGCCGCGGCGCAGAGGTTCCTCCTCGCGCGCCTCGGCGAGCGCGTCGAGGTCGGCGTTCGCGGCGGCCAGGGCCGCCTCGGGACCCTCCTCCAGGAGGCGGCGCGAGAAGGCCATCTCCGCCAGCAGGCATTCGCCGAGGAAGGGGCTGCTGCCGAAAACCGCGGCGAGCAGGGCGCGGCCCGTGGTAGTGTCGACGACCCCGCGCGCGAACGACTCGACCTCGGGAACCCCGGCGTCCGCCGCCCGTTCGAGCCAATGCTCCAGCCCCACTGCGGCCTGCTCGGGATTGCCGGGGAGGGGCAGGCGCGTCGGATCGTCGAGAGCGGCGTGGAGCGGCATCGCAGGGCTCGGCAGGAAGTCGCGACACTGCGCGACCGCCGCCGTCCGGGTCAAGCGACGGTTGGCCTGATATCGAGGCGCCCAGGCGGCGTCCGCGGCGCACGAGAGGAAGTCCGGGAGTGGTTCGCCGTTCGGCACGCCTGATCTTCGAGCTGCTGGGAACCCTGGTGGCGGGCGCCGCGATCGCCGTGGCACTGGTCGCCTGGCGGCTGTCCGCCGGACCGATCGAGCTGGAATTCCTCACCCCCTACCTCGAGCAGGCGCTGTCGCAGCCGGGCGGCCCGACGGTGCGGATCGAGCGCACGGCGATCACCTGGCAGGGCTGGCGTGGCAATCCCGAGCTGCGTGCCGAGGGCGTGAGCGCGCAGGCGCCCGACGGCAAGCCCCTGGCCGCGGTGCCGGCGCTGGCGATCTCGGTCAGCCTGGAATCGCTGCTGCGCGGCGTGATCGCCCCGGCGCGGATCGAGCTGGTGGAGCCGCGGCTGCATCTGGTGCGCGAGGCGGACGGGCGGATCACGGTCGATATCGGCCGGGGTGCGGTCGGCGCGGAGGGCGATCCGGGCGTGGCCGAGGGCATGCTCGCCGAGCTGATGGCGCCCTTGCACCGCGACGGGCCGCTGGGTCAGCTCCGGCGGCTCGGCATTCGCGACGCCGTGATCATGGTCGACGACCGCGTCGTCGGCCGGACCTGGGTCCTGCCCGACGGCGACTTCGTGTTTCGCCGCGGCGATCGCGGTCTCGACGGCACGCTGTCGCTGGCGATCGACCTCGGCCCCAGGCGGATCCGCGTCGAGGGCGAGTTCGTCCATCGGCGGGAGGGCGCCCGCACCGACGTGACGGTGCATCTCGATCTGCCCGAGCCGCCCGAGCTCGCGGCTCTCGCCCCCGAGCTGGCGCCGCTCGCCGACATCCGCGTGCCCCTGAAGGCGGATCTCCGCCTCACGCTGGCGCCGCTGGACCACGTCCTCGCCGCCGGCCTTTCCTTCACCGCCGGCGCCGGGCGGATCGCCCACGCCGCGCTCCCCGACGGCGTCGTCGACGTCACGGCGGCGACCGGCCGGGTGCGCTGGGATTCCGTGGCGAGGCGCCTGTCGCTGGACGATCTCTGGGTCGATCTCGGCGGGCCCAGCATCACCGTGGTCGGCGCCGTGGACGGCCTGGCGCGCGGCGACGACGGCCTCGGCTCACTCGCCGCCGCGCCTCTCCGCGCGACGATCGAGATGTCCATCGTGGATCTCTCCACCACGATGCTCGGGCGGCTGTGGCCGCGCGCCATCGTGACGAACGGGCGGCGCTGGGTGGTCGCCAACATCACCGAAGGCGGTGTCCGCGACGCGCAGATCAAGGTCGACCTGTCGCTCGCCACGCCGTCGGCCGAGCCGAGGGTCGAGAAGCTCGACGGCCTGTTCTCGTTCACCGGCCTCACCGTGAACTACCTGCCCGGCCTGCCGCCGGTCCGCCAGGTCGCCGGCACCGGCCGCTTCGACGACCAGCAGCTGGTGCTGGAGACGACGGGGGGCACGCTGCTGCGCACCACCCGCGTCAACCGCAGCGTCGTGCGCATCTACGACTTCCAGAAGAAGGACCAGCAGATCGCCATCGACGTCCAGACCGCGGGCCCGGTGCGGGAGGCGCTGGAGGTGATCGACCGGCCACGGCTGGGCTTCCTCGCGCGCTTCGGGCTGAAGCCGGCCGACGTCTCGGGCGATTCCGAGGTGCGGCTGTCCTTCGGCTTCCCGGCGATCGATGCCCTGCGCCTCGACGACGTCCGCCTGCGCGGGCTGGCGACGGTGAAGGGCGGCGCCATGCCGGCCGGGGTGCGCGACTGGCGCCTGAGCGACGCCGACCTCGTCTTCGACGTCGACAAGGATCGGCTCGAGATGAAGGGGGCGGGCCGGCTGCAAGGCGTCACGGTGGCGCTCACCGGCCGCGAGGTCTTCGCCGCGACGGCGGCCGTGCGCAGCGAATACACCCTGAAGGGGCGGCTCGACGACGGGGCGCGCCGGCGTCTGGGCGTCGACGCCGCCCCCTGGGTGACCGGGCCGGCCGACGTCGACCTCACCTATACCCAGCGCGCCGAGCGGCGCTCGACCGTGGCCGTGCGCGCCGACCTGACCCCGGCGGCGCTCGCCGTCTCGCCCGCCGGCTGGACCAAGGCGCCGGGCGCCAGGGCGGCGGCCGAGCTGGCCGTCGATTTCGCCGGCGACAAGCCGGTCGCCATGCGTGGGCTGCGCGCCAGCGCGCCCGGGCTCGCCATCGAGGGCACTGCGGACCTTTCGGGCCAGGCCTGGGTGCTCGATCTGGCCAGGCTGGTGCTGGGCGAGACGCAGCTCTCCGGCCGGGTGCAGCCGCGCGGCAGCGGCTACGAGGCCAGCCTGCGCGGTCCGACGCTCGACCTGCGGCCCTTCCTCGACCGCGTCGAGGACGCCGCATCCGGCGACACCCAGGCGCTCCGGCTCGCCGCGCGCTTCGACCGCGTCATCCTCGGCCAGGGCCGGGCGCTCGGCGCCGTCGCGGCCGACATCGAGCTCGACGGCAAGGGCGGGCGGCGGCTGCAGGTCGACGGCACCGTGGCGGGAGGGGGCACGGTGGCGCTGCGGCTCGCTCCCGGCGGCGACGGCAAGGAGCGGCTCGAGATGCGGGCCAGCGACTTCGGTGCGCTGCTCGACGCCTTCGACGGGCCGGACAATGTCCGTGGCGGCACGCTGCGCATCGACGGCGTCGTCGGCGGACCGCCGGGCAGGCAGGTGGTGACCGGGACGACCGTCGCCACCGGCTACCGGCTGGTGCGGGCACCGATCCTGACGCGCATCCTGGCGGTGCTGTCGCTGACCTCCATGGTCAGCCTGCTGCAGGGCGACGGCCTGCCCTTCACCGAAGGCCGCTTCGACTTCACCTGGGACGACGGACGCATCGCGGTCCGCCAGGGACGTGCCTACGGCGGCGCCATCGGCGGCACGTTCGAGGGCGCCGTCGACACCCGGGCCGGCACGCTCGATCTCGAAGGCACGATCGTCCCCGCCTACACGCTGAACAACCTGCTGGGCAACATCCCGATCCTCGGCACCATCCTCGCCGGCGGCAAGGACGAGGGGGTGTTCGCCGCCAACTACCGCGTCGCCGGTCGGATCGCCGATCCGCAGGTCTCGGTCAATGCGCTGAGCGCGCTGGCGCCGGGCATCCTGCGCAAGCTCTTTCCCTTCATGGAGGCGGGCGACCCGCGCGGCAACAGCAGCGGCGGCAGCCCCAGCTTCCGCAGCGACGGGGTGCGTCCGCGTCCCTGAGGGCGAAGGATCGTCGGCAAGAGTGTCGACGAAATTGTCGACATCAGTGATTGACCTGGACGCCGTTTCCATTCCATCCTCGCGCCATGGCGAGTTCGCGGAACAAGCGGACCGGCGGAGGAACCGAGAAGAGTGGCGGCGCGCGCGTCCTGCAGACGCTGCGCGAGCGGATCACGCGCCACGACCTGCCGCCGGGCAGCAAGCTGCTGGAGAAGGAGCTGAGCGCCGAGTTCGGCGTCTCCCGGGCGCGCATTCGCGAGGTCATGGGGGTGCTGGAGCAGCGCGGCCTGATCCGCCGCATCCCCAACCGCGGCGCCGTGGTCGAGCGGCTCGACCCGTCACAGGTCTTCCATATCTACCATGTCCGCGAGGCGCTCGAGGGCGTCTGCGCGCGGCTCGCCACCGAGAACATGCCGCCCGAGAGCTGGCAGGATCTGGTCGAGCTGTTCGGCGACCCGATCGATCGCGACGTCGCCGCCGGCGACCTCGAGGCCTACATCGTGAAGCTGGAGACGCTGCGCCGGCGCACCATCGAGGGCGCGCGCAACCCCGTCCTGGCCGACATGCTCGACAACATCCAGGACCGCACGCGCATGATCATCCGGCGCATCATCATCCTGCCCGGCCGCGCCCAGGTCGGCGCGCAGCAGCATCGCGCGGTGCTGGAGGCGATGCGTCGCGGCGACGCAGCCGCGGCGGAGACGGCCAAGCGCGCGAACATGCGCAGCGCCATCGACTATCTCCACCGCTACCAGTCCTTCGTGCTCTAGCCATGGCCGAGCCGCAGCCGATGCAGTCCGCCGTCGGATCGTTCGTCAACGGGCCGCTCACCGGCGTGCGGGTGCTGGAGATCGGGTCGACCGTGGCAGGCCCCTTCTGCGGCCGCCTGCTCGCCGATTTCGGTGCCGAGGTCATCAAGATCGAGGCGGCCGAGGGCGACACGGTGCGATCGATGGGCAAGCGGCTCGACGGCCGCTCGCTCTACGCCGCCAGCATCTTCCGCAACAAGGCGCTGATCTCGGTCGACCTGCGCCGGCCCGAAGGGCAGGAGGTGGTGCGCCGCATCGCCGCCGCGGTCGACGTCGTGGTCGAGAATTTCCGCCCCGGCGGGCTGGAGCGCTGGGGCATCGGCTGGGAGCAGCTCAGGGCGATCAATCCCGGCCTGGTGATGGTGCGGATCAGCGGCTTCGGCCAGGACGGGCCGTATGCCCACCGCCCCGGCTTCGGCGTCATCGGCGAGGCGGTGAGCGGGCTGCGGCACGTCACCGGCGACCCCGACCGGCCGCCGGCCCGTGTCGCGGTGTCGCTGACCGACTACATCACCGGCCTCTACGCCGCGTTCGGGGCGACCATGGCGCTCCTGGTGAAGCGCCAGACCGGCCGCGGCCAGTACATCGACGCCGCCCTGCACGAGTGTGCCTTCTCCTTCATGGAGCCGCACATCCCGGCGTACGACAAGCTCGGCCACGTCGCCGGGCGGGCGGGCTCGCGCCTGCCGGACAACACGCCCAACAACCTCTATCCGACGCGCGACCGCAGCTTCATCCACATCGCCGCGGTGGGCGAGCCGGTGTTCCGCCGTTTCGCCGCCTGCATGGGCGCGCCGGAGCTGGCCGACGACCCGCGCTTCTCGACCGGCGTCGCGCGCGCCCGCCACGAGGACGCGCTCGACGCGCTGGTCGTGGGCTGGACGGAGGCGCACGACCTCGCCGAGCTGGAGCGCATCCTCGAGGCGGCCGACGTGCCGGCGACGCGGATCTTCACCATGGCGGACATCTTCCGCGACCCGCACTACGCCGCGCGCGGCGCCATCGCGGCGGCGCCCGACGCCGCGCTCGGCACCATCGCCATGGCGAACGTCGTGCCGAGGCTGTCGGCGACGCCGGGCCGGGTGCGCCATGCCGGCGGCGGCATCGTCGGCGCCGATACCCGTGCCGTGCTGCGGCGGGTGGCCGGGTTCACGGAGGCGGAGATCGACCGGCTCGACGCCGCCGGCGTCGTCGTCTGCGCAGGGGAGGCGGTCCATGGCGCCGGATGATGCGATGCCCGATCTCGACGCCCGCCGCGCCCGCGCCCGCGCCATGGGCGGTGCTGCGAAGCTCGCCGCGCGGCGCGCCCGCGGCCTCCTCGACGCGCGCGAGCGCATCGACCGCTTCGTCGATCCCGGCAGCTTCGTGGAATCCGGGATGCACGCCACCTCGATCGTGGCGGGCGACCGCGAGCGCACGCCGGCCGACGGCAAGATCGCCGGCTACGGCCGCGTCGACGGCCGCGAGGTCGCGGTCGTCTCCAACGACTTCACCGTGCTGGGCGCCTCCAGCAGCGCGGTGAACGGCCGCAAGATCGCCCAGATGAAGCGCGTCGCGACGCAGCGCGGCCTGCCGCTCGTCTTCTTCGGCGAATCGTCGGGCGCGCGCATGCCCGACACCATGGGCGCACGCGGCATGGGCACCATGCTCGGCAACGACCCGACGCAGTACCAGCGCATGCGCGAAACGCCGTGGGCCGCCGCCGTGCTCGGCTACTGCTACGGCTCGTCGACCTGGTACACCTGCTGCTCGGACTTCGCCGTCATGCGCAAGGGCGCGGTCATGGCCGTGTCGAGCCCGCTGCTGGTGGCCCAGGCGACCAGCGAGGCGATCGACCCCGAGGCGCTCGGCGGCTGGAAGCTGCACGCCGAGACGACCGGGCAGATCGATCTCGCCGTCGATACCGACGAGGAGGCGCTGGCCGCCGTCCGCCGCTTCCTCTCCTACATGCCGGCCCATGCCGGCGAGGCGCCGCCGCGCGCCGCGGTGCCGGAAGGATCGGGCGCCGACATGGCGACGGTCGCCTCGCTCCTGCCGGCGAGCCGCACCCAGGTCTACGACGTGCGCAAGATCATCCGCGCCATCGTCGACCGCGACAGCTTCTTCGAGCTGAAGGCGCGCTTCGGCAAGGTCGCGACGATCGGCCTGGCGCGGCTCGCGGGCGGCGTGGTCGGCATCGTCGCCAACAACCCACTGTTCAAGGGTGGCGCGCTCGACGTCGACGCCTGCGAGAAGATCACCGGCTTCCTGGTGCTGTGCGACAGCTTCAACATCCCGATCGTCATGCTCGTCGACACGCCCGGGTTCGCCATCGGCATGGAGGCCGAGCGGCGGCGGGCGCCGGGCAAGATCATGAACTTCATGAACGCCTTGTCGCTGTGCACCGTGCCGAAGCTGTCGGTGATCCTGCGCAAGAGCTACGGGCAGGCCTATCTCAACATGGGCGGCGGCCGGAACTCCGACGAGGTCGCGGCCTGGCCGACCGCCGAGGTCAGCTTCATGGACCCGCATTTCGCGGTCCGCATCGTCCACGGGCATCAGCCGGGCACGCCCGAGTTCGCCGCCGCGCTGGCGGAGATGGAGCGCGACAGCTCGGTCTACGACATCGCCGGCATCTACGCGGTGCAGACGGTCATCCGGCCCGAGGAGACGCGCGACTACCTCGCGCGCATGCTGGAGACGCACCGGATGCGGCCGACCGGCGGGGTCGGGCAGCATCTCATGCGCGCCTGGCCGACGAGCTTCTGATGTTCGGCAAGGTGCTCGTCGCCAACCGCAGCGCCGTCGCCGCCCGCGTGCTGCGCGCGCTCGACGGGCTGGGCGTGCCGTCGGTCGCGGTCTACTCCGACGCCGACGCCGCCGCGCCCTACCTGGCGGTGGCCGGCGAGGCGGTGCGCATCGGCGAGGGACCGGCACGGCAGAGCTATCTCGACCAGGACCGGGTGATCGAGGCGGCGCTCGCGAGCGGCTGCGACGCCGTCCATCCGGGCTATGGCTTCCTCGCGGAGAATGCCGGCTTCGCCCGGCGCGTGACGGCGGCCGGCATGACCTTCATCGGCCCGGCCCCGCGCTTCATCGACGCGATGGGCCACAAGACGCGGGCACGCGAGCTGGCGCGCGAGCTGGGCCTGCCGGTGGCGGCCGGCAGCGGCGTCCTGCCGGCGGACCGGGAGGCCGCGCGTGCGGCGGCGCGGGACATCGGCTATCCGGTGATGGTCAAGCCGGCGGCGGGCGGCGGCGGCATCGGCATGATCGCGGCCCGTGACGAGGATGCGCTCGCCGCCGCGGTCGAGAAGGCGAGCTCGCTCGCCGCCCGCGGCTTCGGCAACGGCGAGGTCTACCTGGAGCGCCTGCTCGACCGGCCGCGCCACATCGAGTTCCAGGTGCTGGGCGACCGGCACGGCGACATCCGGCACCTCTTCGAGCGCGACTGCTCCGTGCAGCGCCGCAACCAGAAGATCCTGGAGGAGGCGCCGGCCCCCGGCCCGGCCGACGGCGTCGACGCGCTGGCCGGACGCGTCGCCGACGGGCTGCGGCGGCTCGGCTACGACAATATCGGCACGGTCGAGATGCTGATGGCCGCCGACGGCACCTTCACCTTCCTGGAGATGAACACCCGCCTGCAGGTCGAGCACGGCGTCACCGAGGCGATCACCGGGATCGACCTCGTGGCCGCGCAGATCCGCAGCGCCGCCGGCGAGAAGCTGTCCGCCATCCTGCCGGCCGAGATCGCTCGCGCCGGACACGCGATCGAGGCGCGCATCTGCGCCGAGGACCCGGTCCGCTTCTTCCCCTCGGCCGGCCGGCTCGACGTGTTCCGCCTGCCGGCGGACGCGCGCGTCGAGACCGGCTACGCCGAAGGCGGCACCGTCACGCCGTTCTACGACTCCCTTCTCGCGAAGATCATCGCCCACGGCCCGACGCGCGCCGACGCGACGGCGCGGCTGGTGGCGGCGCTCGAGGCGACCGAGATCGTCGGCGTGAAGACCAACGTGCCCGCGCTGCTGCGCCTGCTGCGCTCGCAGGCCCACCGCGACGGCCGCCTCCACACGGGCCTCGTACCCGAGGTCCTGCAATGACAGGGACTGGACGATCCATGGCCAATATCGAAGCGCGCTCCGAGGTCAACGGCTCGGTGTGGAAGCTGCTGGTGGAGCCGGGCGCCGCCGTCGAGGCCGGCGACACGCTGATGCTCATCGAATCGATGAAGATGGAGATCCCGGTGATCGTCGAGGACGGCGGGCGGGTCGTCGCGATCCTGGTCAAGGAGGGCGATGCGGTGGCCGAGGGCCAGGTCGTGGCCGAGCTGGAAGGGTGATGCGCCCATGAGCTGGGAGCCCGAGGCCAACGAGATCGCGGCGCGCCGGCGCTTCTCCGAAGCGCTGGGCGGCGAGGAATCGGTCGCCCGCCATCATGGGGCGGGCCGGCTCACCGTCCGCGAGCGGATCGCGGCGCTGACCGATGCGGGCTCGTTCCGCGAGGTCGGGCGGCTGACCGGCGCGGCCACCTATGTCGACGGCGTGCTGCGCTCGGTGGTGCCCGCACCCTATGTCATGGGGCTGGCGCAGATCGACGGCCGCCCGGTCGCCATCGGCGGCGAGGACTTCACGGTGCGCGGCGGCACGAGCTGGGGCAGCGACCGGCGCAAGGGCGGGCAGGGCGGCTTCGTCGAGGACCTGGCGCACGAGTACCGCATTCCGCTGGTCAACCTGATCGACGGCTCGGGCGGCAGCGTCTCCTCGGCCAGGCGCCGCGGGCATACGGTGTTCCCCGGCATCCACGGCTTCGAGCAGTCGGCGGCGCTGCTGGGCGAGGTGCCGGTGGTCTGCGCCGTCACCGGCACGGCGGCCGGCGGCCCGGCCGGGCGCGCCATCCTCTCGCACTGGTCGGTGATGGTGAAGGACACGAGCCAGGTGTTCGCCGCCGGGCCGCCGGTGGTGCAGCGCTCGCTCGGCCAGACCATCGCCAAGGAGGATCTCGGCGGCTCCGCGGTGGCGGTCGACGCCGCCGGCACGATCGACAACGTCGCAGCGAGCGAGGCGGACTGCTTCCAGATGATCCGGCGCTTCCTCTCCTACATGCCGCAGAACGTCTGGGAGCTGCCGCCTTCCGCGCCGTGCGAGGATCCGGTCGACCGCTGCGCCGACGAGCTGCTGTCGATCGTGCCGCGCGACCGGCGCAAGCCCTACGACATGCGCCGGCTGATGCGGCTGGTCGCCGACCAGGGGTCGCTGTTCGAGATCCAGCCGAGCTTCGGCAAGGCGGTGATCACCGCCTTCGGCCGCATGAACGGCAAGGTCGTCGGCTTCATCGCCAACAACCCGATGATCTACGGCGGCGCCATGGACGTGAAGGCGGCGCGCAAGCAGACGCATTTCGTCGAGCTGTGCGACACCTTCCATATCCCGATCGTCTTCCTGGTCGACGTGCCGGGCTTCATGGTCGGCCTCCAGGCGGAGCAGGCGGCGACGCTGCGCGAGGGCATGCGTGCGGTCTATGTCTCGCTGCAGGCGACGGTGCCGATGCTCACGGTGGTGATCCGCAAGTGCTACGGCATGGCGGGCATGGCGACCTGCGACAAGAACGGGCTCGACTTCAAGATCGCCTGGCCGTCGGCGGAATGGGGCTCGCTGCCGATCGAGGGCGGCGTCGCCGCCGCCTACCGGCGCGAGATCGCGGCGGCCCCCGATCCCAAGGCGCGCGAGCAGGAGATCGAGGCGGAGCTGCGCGCGCTCGCCTCGCCCTTCCGTACCGCCGAGGCATTCGCGGTCGAGGAGATCATCGACCCGCGCGAGACGCGGCCCTATCTCTGCGCCTTCCTCGACGCGGCACAGGGAAGGCTCGCGATCGACCGCGGCCCGAAGGCGAGATACGGCGTCCGTCCATGAGGACGGTGCACGGCGGGACGGCGGGAAGCGCCGCCCGAATCAAGGGAGGAGACCATGAGCACGAAACGGATGGCAGCGCTGGCGGCCGCGGCCGCGTTCCTGCTGACCGCGGGCACGGCTGAGGCGCAGCAGCGCACCAAGGTCCGCTTCGGCGTCCTGACGACCGCCTCGCAGGCGGCGTTCTATGTCGGCGTCAAGAAGGGCATCTTCGAGAAGCACGGCTTCGACATCGAGGTGAAGCCGCTCGCGACCGGCGTGCAGGCCAACCAGGCGCTGGCGGCGAACCAGGTCGACTGGTCGGGCGGCGGCGTCGAATCGACCGTCGTCGCCTGGGCCAACGGCCTCGCCTTCAAGGCCTACTCGATGTACGCGAAGGGTGGCGATTCCTACGGCATCCTGGTGCGCAACGATGCCGGCATCCGCACCGTCCAGGACCTCAAGGGCAAGCGCGTGGCGGTGCCCCAGGGCACGGCACCCGCTCAGGGGCTGAGCCAGGTCCTGCAGCAGGCGGGCCTGCCGGCGGACGCCGTGCGCCGGGTCAACGCCACCTATGGCGGCATGGGGCAGATGCTGATTCAGGGCGCGGTCGAGGCGATGGTCGGGCTGGAGCCGTTCCTGACCCTGACGGCGGAGAAGATGGAGGGTCAGGCGACCCTGCTGCTGCGCCTCGGCAAGCATGTCCAGGGCGGCGGCTTCTTCCTCATCACCGACGAGTGGGCGGCGGCCAACCCGACCAAGGTCGCCGACGCGGTCGCCGCACTCTGGGAGTCGCAGCAGTGGCTGCGCCGCAACCCCAGGGAAGGGGCAGCCCTGGAGGCCGAGTTCCTCAAGGTCGAGCCGCGGATCGTCGAGGTCACCTTCAAGTGGCTGTCCTACGACCCGCTGATCGACGCCTTCACCAGCCAGTCGCTGCAGACCACCTCGAGCTACCTCGCCCAGGAGGGCCTGATCCCCAGGCCGGTCGACCCGAAGGATCATCTCGTCGCGTTCGACCGGGTCGTCGCCGAGGTGAAGGCGCGCAACCCCGGCTTCCTCGAATGACCATGGCGGCGGCGCCCGACCTCCTCGTGGCCAGGAACGTCTGCAAGACGTTCTTCGAGCCGACGCGCGGCGAGGATGTCGAGGCGCTGCGCGACGTCACGGTGGCGGTCCGCCCGCACGAGTTCGTGTCGGTGATCGGGCCGTCGGGCTGCGGCAAGTCGACGTTCCTGCGCATCGTCGCCGGGCTCGACCGGCCGACCGCCGGGGAGATCCTGGTGGAGGGGCGGCCGGTGGTCGGCCCCGGCGCCGACCGCGGGATGGTGTTCCAGGAGTACGCGCTGCTGCCCTGGAAGACGACCCGGGCCAACGTCGAGTTCGGGCTGCGCCTCAAGGGCGTGCCGCGCGGCGAGCGGGCGCGCATCGCCGGCCGCTTCATCGATCTGGTCGGCCTGACCGGCTTCGAGAACAGGTATCCCCACCATCTCTCCGGCGGCATGCGGCAGCGCGCGGCGGTCGCCCGCGTGCTCGCCGTCAACCCGACCGTGCTGCTGATGGACGAGCCCTTTGCCGCCGTCGACGCGATGACCCGCCAGCGCCTGCAGGAAGAGCTGGCGGCGATCGCCGCCGCCGAGCGCACGACCGTGCTCTTCGTCACCCATGCGATCGAGGAGGCGGTGTTCCTCTCGGACCGGGTCGTCGTGCTCTCCGGCCGTCCCGGCCGGATCATCGCGGACATGACGATCGCCCTGCCGCGCCCGCGCGTCTGGGCGGCGCTCGCCCAGGATGCGGCGTTCGTCGACTTTCGCGAGCGCCTCACCCGCCTCATCCATACGGGCGGCGCACCGGTCGGGGGCCACGCATGACGGTCGCGGCGATTCCGCTGCGGCGGCTGGCCGCGACGCGCCTCGGCTGGCTCGCCGATCTCCTGCCGTTCGCCGTGGGAGTCGCGGTCTGGCAGATCCTGTCGGCGCTGGAGATCTGGCCGCGCGTGCTGTTTCCGTCGCCGGCCGAGGTCTTCCGCGCGTTCGTTGCCGACATCCGCTCGGGCGTGCTGCCCTTCAACCTCGGCGTCAGCCTGCGCAGCCTCGGCATCGGCTTCGTCGTCGGCGCGGCGATCGCCGTCCCGCTCGGCTACCTGATGGGGCTGAGCCGCGCCAGCCGGCGCTTCTTCGACCCGCTGGTGAACCTGCTGCAGGCGATCCCGGGCCTCGCCTGGATCCCATTCGCCATCCTGTGGTTCGGCCTCGGGCAGGGTGCGGTCACCTTCATCATCGTGATGTCGGTGTTCTTCCCGGTGCTGCACAACCTGCTGACCGGCATCCGCATGGTGCAGCCGGTGCTGATCGAGGCGGTGCAGACGCTGGGGGCCGGCCGCGCCGCGGTCATCGCCCACGTCATCTTTCCCGCGACGCTGCCCAACCTCATGACCGGCATCCGCCTCGGCATCGCCTTCGGCTTCCGCTCGCTGGTCGGCGGCGAAATGATCGCCAGCACCGACGGCATCGGCTACGCGATCTTCAACGCCCAGCAATATTTCCAGTCCGCGCGGATCGTCGTCGGGATGCTGGCGATCGGCATCACCTGGCTGGTGATGGACCGCGTCGTCCTGCGGCCGATCGAGCAGCGCACGACGATGCGCTGGGGGCTGATGCGCGAGGGGATCGAGCGGGTGTAGCGCGGCGCCGGCCGCCCGGCCCGTGCGTCCCTCGACGAGCTGCCCTGGAAGCAGGGAAGCTCGCCGCTGTCGACCTGCTGCGGACGCTGGCGCGCCTACGCCGCCTCGCGCTTGTTGCCGACGCGGGCCGCCAGCGACGCCTCGAGGAACGCGTCGATGTCGCCGTCGAGGACGGCGTCGACGTTCGAGGTCTCCGTCCCGGTGCGCAGGTCCTTCACCATCTGGTAGGGCTGCAGCACGTAGGAGCGGATCTGGTGGCCCCAGCCGATGTCCGACTTCAGCGCGTTCTCCGCCGCGGTCGCCGCCTCGCGCCGCTGCAGCTCGGCCTCGTAGAGGCGGGCGCGCAGCATGTCCATGGCCATGGCGCGGTTGCGGTGCTGCGAGCGGTCGACCTGGCACGCGACGATGATGCCGCTCGGCACATGGGTGATGCGGATGGCGCTCTCGGTCTTGTTGACGTGCTGCCCGCCCGCACCCGAGGCGCGGTAGGTGTCGATCTTGAGATCCTTGTCGTCGATCTGGATGTCGATCTTGTCGTCGACCACCGGATAGACCCAGGCCGAGGCGAAGCTGGTGTGGCGCCGGGCCGCGCTGTCGAACGGCGAGATGCGCACGAGGCGATGCACGCCGCTCTCGGTCTTCAGCCAGCCGTAGGCGTTCGGCCCCTGGATGCGCACGGTCGCGGACTTGATGCCGGCCTGCTCGCCCGCACTCTCCTCGATCCATTCGACCTTGTAGCCGTGCTGCTCGGCCCAGCGGACATACATGCGCAGCAGCAT
>JADZBA010000223.1 GCA_020852355.1 Alphaproteobacteria bacterium | reverse complement strand
TCCGACTACTTCCCGCAGAGCCTGCTGCACGGCGCCTTCCTGCTCGCCCGCGCGCCCGTCGCCATGCCGCTCGCCGCAGCGGTCGCGACGGTGTCCGCGACGCCGGCGGACTCGGTCGGGCTCGCCGATCGCGGGCGGATCGAGACCGGCCGCCGCGCCGACCTGGTCCGCGTCCGGGAGATCCAGGACCTGCCGCTCGTCCGTGCCGTCTGGCGCGCGGGCGAGCGCGTGGCATGATGGCGGAAACCGGCGCAGGAGGCACCGCGATGGACCACGCCCTCGACCAGCATCTGGTGCGCGACGTCGCGACGCTGGAGGCCATCTACGGCGCCGCCAGCGAGGCGTCGCAGGCGAAGGAGGTGGACCACGTCCATCCGCTCTATGCGCGCTTCATCGAGAAGGCACCCTTCTTCGTCCTGGCCACCGGCGGCCCGGGCGGGATGGACGCCTCCCCGCGCGGCGATGCCGCGGGATTCGTGACGGTCGCCGACCCGAGGACGCTGCTGATCCCCGACCGCCGCGGCAACAACCGCATCGACAGCCTGCGCAACATCCTGGCCGACCCGCGCGTGGCGCTGCTGTTCCTGGTCCCCGGGGTCGGCGAGACCCTGCGCGTCAACGGCCGCGCCTCCATCAGCATCGAGCCGGCGCTGCTGGAGCGCTTCGCGGTCGGCGAGAAGGCGCCGCGTTCGGTCCTCGTGGTGGCCGTCGAGACGGTCTATTTCCAGTGCTCCAAGGCGATCGTCCGGTCCGGCCTGTGGGACCCGACGCGGCATGTCGCGCGCAGTGCGCTGCCGACCAGCGGCACGATCCTCGCCACGCTCAGCGGCGAGCGCATCAACGCCGCGGAATACGACGCGGCGCTGCCGGAACGGGTGCGCGCGACGCTCTACTGAAGGAAACGTCCATGCAGACTCTCGACGACCTATTCGCACTGCTGGAACGGGCCGGCGGCGAGCAGTACGGGCAGGAGGCGGTGACCCAGCTCGCCCATGCCCTGCAATGCGCGCAGCTCGCCGAGCAGGAGGGTGCCGCGCCGGCGACGGTCGTCGCCGCGCTGCTCCACGACATCGGCCATCTCATCCACGAGTTCGGCGACGACGCCGCCCTGCGCGGCATCGACGACCGCCATGAGGTGTCCGGCGCCAGCCTGCTCGGCCGCTGGTTCGGCGCCGACGTCACCGAGCCGATCCGCCTGCATGTCGACGCCAAGCGCTGGCTGTGCCGGGCCGAGGAGAAGTACTTCTCGATCCTCTCGCCGGCTTCCGTCCGCAGCCTCGAGCTGCAGGGGGGCGTCTTCGACGAGGCGGGCGCGGACGCCTTCATCGCCCAGCCCCACGCCCAGGCGGCCGTGGCCGTGCGCCGCTGGGACGACATCGGCAAGATCCCCGGTCTGGCGACGCCGCCGCTGGCCCACTATCGCCCGCTGGCCGAAGCGGTGCTGCGGGCCGCCTGATCGCCCGCACGATCGCGGCGGCTTGACGCACGGCGGTGTCGGCGCTCCCGGCGCCCCCACCGCCGAGGAGCCGCACGATGCTGTTCGAGGGATTCCGCCAGGGCGACGCCGAGACGCGCGCCGGCGCGATACGCCATGTCGTGGGCGGCAACGGCCCGCCGGTGCTCCTGCTGCACGGGCATCCGCAGACGCTCGCGATGTGGCACCGCGTGGCGCCGCTGCTCGCCCGCGAATTCACGGTGGTCGCCAGCGACCTGCGCGGCTACGGCGACAGCGTGAAGCCGCCGGGCGACCCGACGCACGCCACCTACTCCAAGCGCGCCATGGCGCAGGACCAGGTCGAGCTGATGACCGGCCTCGGCTTCGAGCGCTTCGCCGTCGTCGGGCACGACCGCGGCGGCCGCGTCGGGCACCGCATGTGCCTCGACCACGCCGAGCGCGTCACGGCCTTCGCGCCGCTCGACATCGTGCCGACCCGCTCGATGTTCCAGAACGTCACCAAGGCCTGGGCGATGCCCTACTATCACTGGTTCTTCCTGGCCCAGCCCTTCGACCTGCCGGAACGGCTGATCGGCGCCGACCCCGACTTCTACCTGCGCTGGCACATGGAGCGCCGGCAGCCGACCGCGGCGTCGGTCTTCGACCCCGAGGCGATGGCGGAGTACCGGCGCTGCTACACGCTGCCGGGGACGATCCACGCGATCTGCGAGGACTACCGGGCCGCAGCGACCATCGACCTCGAGCACGACGAGGAGGACGTCGGGCGGCGCATTGACTGTCCGGTGCTGGTCCTGTGGGGCGAGAACGGCACGGTCGGGCTGCATTTCGACGCGATCGCGGAGTGGCGCAAGCGCGCCCGCACCGCCGAGGGCATGGCGATCCCCGGCGGTCACTACCTGGCCGAGGAGGCGTCGGCCGAGACCCATGCCGCGCTGCGCGACTTCCTGGCCGGCATCCCGGCATGAGCGAGGCCCTCGTCGTCGCCGACGGCGATCGCGTCCATGCGATCACCCTGGCCGACATGGAGAAGTACCACGGCCGCAACTTCTTCAACGGCCTCGCCCAGGCGTTCCAGGTGATGCGGGCGGCGACCGAGCGGCTGGGCGGCGGCCGGCCGCTCGACCGGCGGCGCGTGCGCCTCGTGCTGGGCCTCGATCCGCCGGGCGTCCTGGACGGCTTCGAGTACCTGACCCGCGCCTTCACCGACCGCCGCGTCGTCGTCGACCGGCGGATCGGCATCGGGCCGGAATCCTATGACGGCTTCTACTATTTCGAGGTCCAGTACGAGGGCCGGCGCATCGTCATGGTCCTCGGCGACGATGTCCTGCCCGAGGGATACACGCTGCTGGCCCGCCGCGGCTTCGCCGGGCTCCTGACCGCCGACGAGCGCGCCCGCTGGAACGCCGGCAAGCAGGCGATCGCCGACCGCGTGCTCGCCGGCCGGCCCGAGGACAGCTTCACGATCGAGGGCCCGCTGCCGGCATGACGGAGCACCTGCGGCCGATCGCCTTCACCCGGGCGGGCGCCCTGCGCGGCGCGCGCGAGGCGATGCCGATGGCGCTCAGCAGCATCGCCTTCGGGCTGGTGTTCGGCGTCGCCGCGCGCCAGGCCGGCCTGACGCTGGCCGAGGCGACACTCATGAGCGCGCTGGTCTTCGCCGGCTCCTCGCAGTTCGTCGCCATCGGCATCTGGGGCGCGCCGGTGCCGGTGTTCGCGATCGTCGTCGCCACGCTGATCGTGAACGCGCGCCACCTGCTGATGGGGGCGGCGCTGCGGCCCTGGTACAGCCGGCTGTCGCGCGGCCGCGCCTACGGCTCGCTCTTCTTCATGACCGACACCAACTGGCCGCTCCAGCTCCAGGCGTTCATCCGCGGCGAGCGCGAGGGGGCGCTGCTGCTGGGCAGCGGCGTCTTCATGCTGTCGACCTGGGTCGCGTCGACCGTCCTCGGCCACGCCATGGGGGCGGTGATCGGCGATCCGCGCACCTGGGGCCTCGATTTCACCATCGTCGCCTTCTTCGCGGCGGTGCTGGTGAAGCTGTGGCGCGGCCCGGGAGACGTCATGCCCTGGATCGTGGCGGCCGCCGTCGCGGTCGCCGTGCATGCGGCGCTGCCCGGCTTCTGGCACGTCGTCGCGGGGGCGCTGGCCGGCTCGATCGCCGGCGCGGCGCGCGATGCCCGCCGGTGAGGCCGTGACGAGCGCGGTGGCGGTCGACCCGCTGGCCTTCGCCGCGATCGTCGGCATGGCGCTCGCGACCTACGCGACGCGCGCCGGCGGCTTCTGGATGATGCGCTGGCTGCCGATGTCGCGTGGCGTCGAGGCGTGGCTGCGCCACATTCCCGGCGCCGTCATCGTCGCGCTGCTGGCGCCGATGATCGCGCGCGGCGGCGTGCCGGAGATCGTCGGCACCGCCGTCGCGGCGGCCGTCATGCGCCTTGCCCGCCACGATCTCGTCGCGATCGTGGCGGGCATCGCGACCGTCGCGGCGCTGCGGCGGCTCGCGTAGCCCGACCCTAGGGTCGGATCCAGGTCTCGGAGAAGGCTAGGAACGCCGAAGTGATCGGCCGTCCGACCATGTCGCGCGGCACCGGCTTGCCGGGCAGGACCGTGCCGTTGACCGTCGCGACCGCGCGACCGCAGCCCGCGAACAGGCTCAGCATGATGTGCTTGCCGGTGGCGGAGTGGCCCACGGGCAGTTCCAGCGCGAACGGCGTGCCGATGTCCTGCCAGGACAGAATCACGTCGAGATCGTCGCCCTTCACGCGCTCCTCGTAGGCCGAGCGCGTGTCGCCGGACGTCGATACGTGCGTCAGGGGCGCATAGCGCAGGCCTTCCATGCCGGGCGTTCCCTTGAAGGCCCCGAAGCTCGCCGCGAAGTCCGAGACCAGCCAGCGCGCGAGCGGGTCGTTGTCGGTGAGGCAGACATTGTCGGCGTGGCCCGCCGCCTGGGGCTGACGGAGCATCAGCAGCGCGTGGCCGCGGCCGTACGGCGACACGACGACGCGGAAGAAGCTGAGGAGCGTGACGAACGGCCCGGCGGGGTCGTCCTTGAGGTACATGCCGGGGTTCTCTCCCGACCAGTCGACGGTTCCCGGATAGGCGGGCATCTGCTTTCCTCCCTCGTTCGGTGGCATGCCGGCGGCCGAGGATATCGGCGGTCCGGCGGCGGTGCCAGCGGTCCGTCCGTTGAACGCGCCGCGGCCTGCGCCATATCGCTTGCGGGACGACCCGCAGGAGGAGAGATCCGATGGACCGACGGGAGCTTCTGAGGATCGCCGGCCTCGCCGCCGCGGCGGGCGCCGTGCCGAGCGCCCTGCTCGGCGGACGCGCATGGGCCTCGCCCGCGATCGGCGCGGCGGCGCCGGCCTTCTCGCGGCCCGACGCGGCCGGCGGGACGGTCTCGCTCGACGGGCTGCGCGGCAAGGTCGTGGTGCTGGAATGGACCAATCACGACTGCCCGTTCGTGCGCAAGCACTATGGCGGCGACAACATGCAGGCGCTCCAGCGCGAGGCCGCCGCCCAGGGCGTGGCGTGGCTCACCATCGCCTCCTCGCCGCCGGGCGAGCAGGGCCATGTCGGCCCTACCGAGGCGAACGCGCTGACCGAGCGGCGCCGGGCGGCGCCGGCCGGCGTCCTGCTCGACCATGACGGGACGATGGCCCGGGCCTACGGCGCCCGGGTGACGCCGCACATGTACGTCATCGATGCGGAGGGCATCCTGCGCTACATGGGCGCGATCGACGACAAGCCCAGCACCAGCCCGGAGACGCTGAAGACGGCCACCAGCTACGTCCGCCCCGCCGTCGCCGCGGTGCTGGCGGGCCGCGCGCCGGAGCCCGCCGTCACCCGCGCCTACGGCTGCACGATCAAGCTGGCGGCGCCGGCCTGAACGGCCGCCGCCCGGCGCCGCTCACTCCGCCGGCGCCGCGCGCTCCGCCTCGATCGCGCCCGACGAGCGGCCGAACACGCGGGAGCCCAGCCGGCGGAGATCCTCCATGTAGAGGAAGATGACCGGCGTGATGAACAGCGTCAGCACCTGCGAGAAGATCAGGCCGCCGACCACCGAAACGCCCAGCGGCTGACGCAGCTCGGCGCTGGCGCCATGGGCGATGGCGATCGGCAGCGCGCCGGCCAGCGCGGCCATGGTCGTCATCATGATCGGGCGGAAGCGCTTGACGCACGCCTCGCGGATCGCGGCGCGCGCATCGAGGGCGCGCTCGCGCTGCGCCTGCAGCGCGAAGTCGATCATCATGATGGCGTTCTTCTTGACGATGCCGATCAGCATGATGATGCCGATGATCGCGATGACGCTGAGGTCGAGGCCGGTCCATTTGAGCGCCAGCAGCGCGCCGATCGCCGCCGCCGGCAGGCCGGAGAGAATGGTGATCGGGTGGATGAAGCTCTCGTAGAGGATCGCCAGGATCATGTAGATCACGAGCACCGCCGCCCCCAGCAGGATCCCCTGCCCCGCCAGCGCGGCCTGGAACACCTGCGCGGCGCCGGAGAAGCCGGTCGACACGCTGGCCGGCAGCGCCAGTTCGCGCTCCAGCGCGAGGATGGACTCGACCGCGTGGCCCAGCGAATGGCCGACCGCGAGGTTGAAGGAGATCGTGACCGACGGCAGCTGCGACTGGTGGTTGACCGTGACCGGCCCCGCCTGCCGGCGGATGTCGGCGAAGGCATCGAGCGCCACGAGCTGTCCCGAGGCGCTGCGCACGCGCAGCTTCGACAGGGCCTCGACGTTCTGCTGGAAGCGGGGTTCCACCTCCAGGATCACCATGTAGGAGTTCGACGGCGTGTAGATGGTCGAGACCTGACGCGTGCCGAAGGCGCTGTAGAGCGTATTGCGCACCTGCTCGGCCGAGATGCCGAGGCTCGCCGCGCGGTCGCGGTTGATCTCGATCATCGCCTCGGGACCGCGGATCTGCAGGTCCGTGTTGACGTCGCGCAGGCCGGGCAGCGCGCGCATCCGGTTCTCCAGGATGGCGGCCCAGCGGTAGAGCTCCTCGGTGGACGGGCTCTGCACGGTGTACTGGTAGAGACTCTTGGCCGCGCGGCCGCCGATGTTCAGGTTCTGCGTCTTCTGGATGTAGACGTTGATGCCCGGAATCTCAGCGAGCTTCGGGCGCAGGCGGCGAATGACCGCGTCGGCCCCGTCGCGCTCCGCCCGCGGCTTCAGCCCGATGAACAGCCGCCCCTGGTTGACCGAGGTGCTGAAGCCCGTCGCCCCGGCGGAAGCGTTCACCTGCGCCACGGCGGGGTCGTCCATGAACACCTTGGCCACCCGCTGCTGCACCGCGGCCATCGCCGGGAACGAGATCTCCTGCCCGGCTTCGGTGGTGACGTTGAGCTGGCCCGTGTCCTCGAGCGGGAAGAAGCCCTTCGGGCTCGCCATGAAGAGATGGATCGTCAGCGCCAGCGTGCCGAAGGTCAGCAGCAGGATCAGCGGCCGCACCTCGAGGACGAGGTCGAGGGCGCGGGCATAGCCGCGGATCATCGCCTCGAACCCGCGCTCGGAGATGCGATAGAGCCTCCCCTGCTGCTCCTTCGGCGGCTCGTGCCGCAGCAGCCGGCTGCACAGCATCGGCGTGAGGGTCAGCGAGATGAACGCCGAGATCAGGATCGCCATGCTGACCACGACCGCGAACTCGAAGAACACGCGACCGACGACGCCGCCCATGAAGAAGATCGGGATGAACACCGCGACGAGCGACAGCGTGATCGAGACGATGGTGAAGCCGACCTCGCGGCTGCCCTTGAAAGCGGCCTGCCAGGGACTCATCCCCTCCTCGATGTGGCGCACGATGTTCTCGAGCACGACGATCGCGTCGTCGACGACGAGGCCGGTCGCCAGCGTCAGGGCCAGCAGCGAGATGTTGTCGATGCTGAAGCCGAAGAAATACATGCCGCCGAAGGTGGCGATCAGCGAGATCGGCACCGTCACGGATGGAATGAACGTCGCCGCCACCCGCCGCAGGAAGAGGAAGATCACCAGGATGACCAGGGCGATCGTCAATCCCAGGGTGAACTCGACGTCGTCGATGGCGTCGCGGATCGGCTGCGAGCGGTCGATCAGCACGTCGATGTTGACGCTGGGCGGCAGGATGGCGCGGAACTGCGGCAGCAGCGCCTTGACGGCGTCGACGACCTCGATGGTGTTGGCCCCGGGCTGGCGCTGCACCGCGAGCACGATCGACCGCGTCCCGTTGTACCAGTTGGCGGTGCGGTCGTTCTCGACGCTGTCGATCGGCCGCGCGATGTCCCCGAGGCGCACCGGTGCGCCGTCCTTGTAGGCGACGATGAGGGGCCGGTAGGCGGCCGCGGTCGTCATCTGGCCGGTCGCCTGCAGCGTCACCGCCTGCGACGGCCCGCTCAGGCTGCCGACCGGGGTGTTGGCGTTGGCGCTGGCGAGCGCCTTCTGGACCTCGTCGATCCCGATGCCGCGCGCCGCCAGCTCGTCCGGATCGACCTGGACGCGCACCGCGAAGCGCTGCGGGCCGTAGACCAGCACCTGGGCGACGCCGTTCAACGTCGAGACGCGCGGCGAGATGATGGTGTCGACATAGTCGCTGACCTGCGACAGCGGCATTACCCCCGAGCTCAAGGTCAGCAGCAGGACCGGCTGGTCGGCGGGGTTCACCTTGCGGAACGACGGCGGCGTCGTCATCTCCGGCGGCAGCTTGCGCTGGGCACGCGAGATCGCCGACTGGACGTCGAGCGCCGCGGAGTCGATGTTGCGGCCGAGGTCGAACTGGATGGTGATCTGGGTCTGCCCCAGGCCGCTCGACGAGGTGATCGAGCTGATCCCGGCGATCGTCGAGAACTCGCGCTCGAGCTGGGTGGCGACCACCGCGGCCATGGTGTCAGGGTTGGCGCCGGGCAGCAGGGCCGTCACGCTGATCGTGGGAAAGTCGACCTGTGGCAAAGCCGAGATCGGCAGCGTGCGATAACCGAACAGCCCGCCCAGCAGCAGCGCCAGGGTGACGATGGTGGTCATCACCGGGCGGCGGATGCTGAGCGCCGAGATGTTCATCCCTGGGCCCTCAAGACGTCGGAGGGCGCTTGCCCTGCGGCGGCGCGTCCTTGTCGCGGATGCGCGTGCCTTCGGTCAGGCGGAGCTGGCCCTCGGTGACGACCCGCTCGTCGGCCTCGACGCCCTTGGCGATCACCGCTCGATCGCCGACCAGCCGGGCGACCTTCACCTGGCGCACCGTCGCCGTCATGTCGGGCTTCACGACGAACACGAAGTCCCCGGACTGGCCGACCTGGAGCGCCGCGGCCGGCACCGTCACCGCCCCGCGTTCGATCCGCAGCGTCGCGACGACGTTGACGAACTGGCCCGGCCACAGCCGGCGCTCCTCGTTCGGCATGGTCGCGCGCAGGCTGATCGTGCCGGTCGCGGCATCGATCGCATTGTCGACGAAGGTCACCTTTCCCTGCAGCGGCGGACCGGGCTCGTCGGGGATGATGGCAGCGACCGCGATCTCCGACTGGTCGTCGGCGCGGCGGATCTCCGCAAGGTCCTTCTGGGTCGCCGTGAAGGAGACGTAGATCGGTCGGATCTGCGTGATGGTGACCAGCGACTGCGAATCCGCGGCGCGGACGACGTTGCCCTTCTTCAGCGAGATCGCGCCGGTGCGGCCTGCGATGGGGGCACGGATCGTCATGTAGCTGAGGGTGACCTTCGCGGTTTCGACCGCGGCCTCGCTCGCGCGCACCGCCGCCTCCTGCACGGCCGCGGCCGTCTCCAGCTGGTCGGAGCGCTGACGGGAGACGAAGTCGCGCTGGGCGAGTTCGGCCGCCCGGCGCATGTCCGCGCGCGCCTGCTGGGCGTTGGCCCGGTCGCGCGCGAGGTTCGCCTCGGCCTGACGCAGCACCGCCTCGGCGCCGCGCCGGTCGAGGACGAAGAGCACGTCCCCGGCCTTGACGTCCTGCCCTTCCTGGAACCCGACCTCGGCGATCTCGCCGTCGACGCGCGGCTTGACCGTCACCGTGGCGATCGACTGCACGCGGCCGATGGTCGCCACCTGCACGGGCATGTCCCGCGTCTCGGCGGTCGCCAGGGCCACCGGCTCCGGCCTGGAAGGCTGCTGCACCGCCGTCGCCGGCGGCTTCCCGCCGTCGGCGAGCCCCGCCAGGCGCACCAGATCGTCGCGCCATTGGTAGGCCGCCGCCGCAACGGCGGCCAGCAGCAGGATGAAGACCCAGCGTTTCAAGGCACCCATCTTCCGAAACACGGCAGACGCAGCGTCTCCCTGCGGAGCATAGGCAAAGAACGCGCCGCATGCCGCAATCGTACGGACAATTTAGCACAATCCGCCAAATCGACCAGGATTTGGCGTCGACAATGGTGTCGTGCGGCGGCCCGCTAGTGGGTCACCCGGCCGCCGGCCACCGGAATGGTGATGCCGGTGACCCATTTCGCCTCGTCGCTGCCCAGATAGAGGCATGCGTAGGCGACATCGTCCGGGTCGCCGAGGCGCCCCAGCGGGTACGTCGCCACCATCTTGTCCATCTCCGCGTTCGACATGCCGTCGAGCAGCCTGGCGGTCAGCGGCGTGCGGATCATGCCCGGAGCCACCAGATTGACACGTATGCCTTTGGGACCGAGCGTCAGGGCGAGCTGGCGGGTCATGCCGATCATCGCCGCCTTGGCGGTCGCGTAGGACATCCGGTTCGCCGACCCCATCATGCCCGCGACCGAGCCGATGAGCACGATCGAGCCGCCGGCCTTCATCGCCTTCAGCGACTGCTGCACGACGATGAAGGCGCTGGTGGTGTTCGCCTCGTAGGTGAAGCGGAACCCGTCCAGGGTCGTGTCCTCGATGTTGGTGCGCTCGAAGTTGCCGCCGGCGGAATGCACGACGACGTCGATGCCGCCGAAGCTCTCCACGATCCTGGCCACCGCCGCCTCGATCTGCTCGACGGAGGTCGCGTCCCCCGGCACCGCCAGGACGCCGGCGCCGATCTCCCCGGCCGCCGCCTCCAGCACTTCCGGCCGCCGCCCGAGGATCGCCACCCTGGCGCCCTCCCGGTGGAACGCCCTGGCCGTCGCCAGGCCCAGCCCGGTGCTGCCTCCGGTGATGAAAACCACCTTGCCCTTCGCCCGCATCCCGTACTCTCCATCTGCCGCGGCGCGGGAGTATGCACCACGACGCCCGGCCCGCAACGGCCGCCGCCGGCCGCGGCACGGCAGCCCCCGGACAGCGCCGACCGCCGACGGTAGCGTGGCGATCCCCCGGGCTGCGCGCGCGTCAGAGGCGGCGGTGCAGCCGCTGGTCGAGCGCCAGCATGGCCGAGTTGACGATGATCGCCACGACCGCGATCAGCAGGGTAACCGCGAAGATCGTCTTCACGTCGTAGACGTTGACCGCGCGCATGATGAGGAAGCCGAGGCCGCGCTGGGAGGCGAACAGCTCGCCGATCAGCGAGCCGAGGAGGGTCAGGGAGAAGCCGACGCGGAACCCGGTGACGATCTCCGGCAGCGTCGCCGGGACGAGGATGCGCAGCGCCGTCTGCCCCGGCGTCAGCCGCATCGACCGCGCCGCGCGCAGGTAGGTCTGGTTCAGCGAGCGCACCGCGTTCATCGTGAACATGGCGACCGGCACGATGCCGTGGATCGCCCCGAATGCGACCTTGGCCGAGATGCCCAGGCCGAAGATCAGCAGGATCACCGGGTAGAGCGTCACCTTGGGCACCGAGTAGATCGCCACCAGGATCGGCTCGAACACCGTCCCCGCCGGGCGATAGCCGCCGAGGACGAGGCCGATGAAGAGCCCACCCGACAGCGCGATCGCCAGCGCCTGGGCGAACGCCCACATGGTCTCGCGCGCATGCATCCAGAAGCTGTCGGTCGCCATCATCGCCGCCAGCCGCTGCACCGTCTCCGCCGGGGAGGAGATGGCGATGGCGCCGACCAGGTGGTGCAGCGCCTCCCAGCTCCCCAGGAGGAGCGCGATCAGCAGGACGATGTTGAGCAGCCGGGCCCGCATTCGCTACCCCCGCGACCGCCGGCGCAGCAGCTTCTGCTCGTAGCTCCACAGGCTCATGTTGACGACGGTCACGAGCGTGAGAATGAACAGCAGCAGACCGTACATGGTCCGCGAATCGAAGTTGTCGTAGGCGAAGGCGAGCTGGTGGCCGATGCCGGCCCCCGACAGGATGAACTCGCCGGCGATGACGCCGATGAAGGAATAGGCGACGGCCAGCTTGATCCCGGTGAACAGGTAGGGCGCCGTCGACGGCAGGACGACGTACCAGGCTGTCGCGAGCGGCCCCATCCGATTGGTCCGCGCGACCTTGAGCAGCACGCGCGGGATGCGATCGAGGCCGTTCAGCGTGTTGATGATCATCGCCACCACGGCGAAGAGGTAGCCGAGGATGACCAGCGGCACCCGGTTCATGCCGAACAGCACGATGAACACTGGGTAGAAGACGAAATGCGGCACCGCGTAGTAGCTGGCGAACAGCGGATCGAGCAGGCGGCGTGCCGGCCGCATCGCGTGCAGGAGCACGCCCATCGCGAAGCCGGTGGTGACGGCGCCGACGAGGGCGACGAGCACGGTCGCCAGTGTCGCGACGATGTCGTCGTTGAGCTGGCCGCCCGCCAGGATGTCCACCAGCGCCCGCGCCATCTCGGTCGGCGGGATCATGGTCGTCCGCTTGACGACGCCCAGGCGTACCACCGCCTCCAGCGAGGCGAAGAACGCCACGATCACGCCGAGACGCATCCAGCCGTAACGGCTCATCCGCAAGCACCCGCCGCAGGGGAGAGGGCGGAGACCGGCAGCGGCCGGTCCCCCGGCCCGTTCAGCTGCGCAGGTCGGCCGGCAGCAGCGAGCGGTCGATCAGCTTGTTCCAGTCCGGGTCGCCCTTGATGGCGTCCACCAGCTTCAGGCCGCGAATCATCTCGTTCATGGACTCGATGTTCATGTCGCCCGCGCCCCAGAACTTGACCTTGGCCATGTTCCTGACCGCGTTGACCGCGATCTTCTCGTCGAGATCGTAATATTTGGAGGTGATGCGGCCGGCCTCCTCCGGGTTGGCGTAGAGGAAGGCGACGCCCTTGGCCCGGCCGGCGATCAGCGCCATGAGCTTCTTGGGCTCCTTCCTGATGAACTCCGGCGTCGTGACGCCGACGGTCTGGGTTACCGGCGGCAGCAGGTCGGCGGCCGCGAACACCACGCGGTACTTGTCGGCGTACATCGAGGCCTGCGGCTCGCTCGCCAGGGCGGCGTCGATGCCGCCGCTCTCCAGCGCGGTGAAACCGGCGCCGACGGCGCCAGTGGAGACCAGCGTCACCTTGTCCCGGGGCACTCCGATCTTGTCGAGGATCATGAACATCGTGGTCTGGCTGACCGAGCGCGGGCTGGTGAAGCCGATGCGCTTGCCCTCGACGTCCTTGATCGACTTCAGGGCGGAGTTCGGCTTCGCCATCCAGATGTTGGAATGGGCGATGGTGCCGGCATGGATGATCTTGAGGTCGAAGCCTTCGGCGGCGGCGGCCACGGCGGCGGGCAGCGCCACCTCGCCATAGGGGAAGTCGCTGGCGAAGACGTTGCGGACCGTCGTGCCGCCGCCCTTGGAGGTGAGGACGCCGGTGACGTCGATCCCCGCCTCCTTGAAGTAGCCCTTCTCCATGGCGACCGCGAAAGGCACGCCATAGAGCTGCGATCCCCAGTGGGTGACGGATATCTCGACGGCATGCGCGGGCGCGGTCGCTGCGACCGCTGCCGCGGCGAGTGCGCCGACGGCGAATGCAACGATCTTGCGCATGGACTTCCCTCCCAGGACCGGCGTTAAAATGTCACTCTCACCACCGAAGATATACCGCAGAGAGGAACGATCCAATGGCTGGTCCCAACGGACGGCGCTCCCTGGCCGCGCGCCTGAAGGAAAAACGCATCATCGTCGCCCCCGGCGTGTACGACGCGGTGACGGCCCGGATCGCCGACCGGATGGGCTTCGAGGCGCTGTACATGACGGGATACGGCACGGTCGCCTCCCATCTCGGGCTGCCGGACGCAGGGCTCGCCACCTACTCGGAGATGGCGGCGCGCGTCGCGGTGATCGTCGAGAACACGACGACGCCGCTGATCGCCGACGCCGACACCGGCTATGGCGGCCTGCTCAATGTGCGGCGCACCGTGCAGGGCTACGAGGCGGCCGGCGCCGCCGGCATCCAGATCGAGGACCAGGAGATGCCGAAGAAGTGCGGCCACACGCCAGGCCGTCGCGTCGTCCCGATCGAGGAGATGGTCCAGAAGATCCAGGTCGCCGTCGACGCCCGTCGCCACGACGACACGCTGATCGTCGCCCGCACCGACGCGCGCACCACGCTCGGCATCGACGAGGCGCTACGGCGCGGCGAGGCGTTCGCCAAGGCGGGCGCCGACGTCCTCTTCATCGAATCGCCGGAGACCGAGGAGGAGCTGGCCCGGATCGGGCGCAGCTTCGACGTCCCCACCCTCTGCAACGTCGTCAACACCGGGCGTACCCCGGAGCTGCCGTCCGAGCAGCTCCAGGCGCTGGGCTTCCGCATCGCGATCTATCCGGGCATGGCGCTGAAGGCGGCCTCCCAGGCGGTCACCGCCGCCTACGGCTACCTGCACGGCCGCGGCACCACCCTCGGCATCAACGTCCCGCTGATGGACAGCAAGGAGCTGCACGACCTGATGGGCTTCCCGGACGTCTGGGCGTTCGAGAAGCGCTGGCACACCGGCACCGGCGCCGCCGAGTAGAGGAGACCCGTCATGTCGAAGCCCCGCACGATCATCGACAAGATCTGGGAGTCCCACGTCATCACCGAGCAGGACGGCGAGACGCTGCTCTATGTCGACCGCCACCTCCTCCACGACGGCTCCTTCCACGCCTTCGACGGCCTGAAGAAGGAAGGGCGCAAGGTCCGCAGTCCCGAGGCGGCGATCGCCACCCCCGACCACTATGTGCCGACGACCGGCCAGACCCAGGGCATCCCCAACCCGGTGTTCCGCAACCTGGTGGACAGCCTCGTCGCCAACACCACGGAGTCGGGCATCGTCCATTTCGGCATGAACGACCCGCGCCAGGGCATCGTGCACATCGTCGGGCCGGAGCAGGGCTTCACCCAGCCCGGCATCGTCCTGGTGTGCGGCGACAGCCACACCTCGACGCACGGCGCGCTGGGCGCCTTCGCCTTCGGCATCGGCGCCTCGGAGGTGAAGCACGTGCTGGCGACGCAGAGCCTCTGGCAGCGCCGGCCGAAGACCATGCGCATCCAGGTCGAGG
>JADZBA010000222.1 GCA_020852355.1 Alphaproteobacteria bacterium | reverse complement strand
GCTCGATGCGGCCAACATCCTGAAGCCGGCGCTGAGCCGCGGCGAGATCCGCTGCATCGGCGCGACGACGCCGGCCGAGTACCGGAAGTACATCGAGAAGGATCGCTCGCTCGAGCGCCGGTTCCAGGCGATCAAGGTCGAGCCGCCCAGCGAGCGCGAGACCATCGACGTGCTGCTCGGCGTGAAGGACCGCTACGAGAACTTCCATCACGTCGAGTACACGCGCGAGGCGATCGAGGCGGCCGTCTACCAGTCGAACCGCTACATCACCGACCGCTTCCTGCCCGACAAGGCGATCGACCTGCTCGACGAGGCGGGCGCGCGGGCGAAGCTGCGCGAGGCCGGCTTCAGCGAGGAGTTCGGCGAGATCAACAAGAGCATCAGGGTCGCCGTCGAGCAGATGGAGAGCGCCGTCTCGCAGAAGGACTTCGAGAAGGCGCAGTTCTACCGCGAGCAGGAGGTCACGGCCCGGGAGAACCTGCAGTTCGTGCGGCAGCAGTTCGACGTGAAGACGTCGGCGCGCCGTGTGATCGTCGGCAAGGCGGAGATCGACGAGGTCGTCTGCAAGTGGACCGGCGTCCCGATGGCGTCGATCAACCAGGACGAGGGCGACAAGCTGCTCCGGATGGAGGCCGACCTGCACGCGCGGGTGATCAGCCAGGAGCGGGCGATCTCGGCGATTTCGCGCGCCATCCGGCGGTCGCGCGCCGGCCTCAAGAATCCCAACCGGCCGGTCGGCAGCTTCGTCTTTCTCGGCCCGACCGGCGTCGGCAAGACCGAGCTCGCGCGGGCGCTGGCCAACTTCCTGTTCGGCAGCGATCACGCGCTCATCCGCTTCGACATGTCCGAGTACATGGAGAAGCACTCGGTCAGCAAGCTGATTGGCTCGCCGCCCGGCTACGTGGGGCACGAAGAGGGCGGGCAGCTCACCGAGAAGGTGAAGCGGAACCCGTATTCGGTCGTGCTGCTCGACGAGATCGAGAAGGCGCATCCGGACATCTTCAACATCCTGCTCCAGGTGTTCGAGGACGGCCACCTGACCGACGGGCTCGGCAACCGGGTGAACTTCAAGAACACCATCGTCATCATGACGTCGAACATCGGGGCCCGCTTCATCCAGAAGAAGAGCGCGATGGGCTTCCAGTCGACCGATACGGGCGAGATTGCCAAGAGCGTCAACGACATGGTGCTCGGCGAGGTGAAGCGGACGTTCAACCCTGAATTCATCAACCGCATCGACGAGATCATCGTCTTCGAAGCGCTGACCGACGACGACCTGCGGCGCATCATGGAGCTGCTGGTCGCGCAGCTCAACGCCAACCTGGTCGACCGGCGCCTGCGGATCGCGCTGCGGCCGGAAGTGATCGACTGGATCATCGAGGTCACCTGCAAGGACCGCTCGTACGGCGCCCGTCCGCTGCGGCGCGCCATCCAGCGCTACGTCGAAGACCCGCTCTCCGAAGAGCTGATTCGCGGCCACCTGAAGGGCGGCGAGATCGACGTCTACCTCGAGGCGGGCGCGCTCGCCTACCGCCCGGCCGGTGAGCGCGAGGCGGCGGGACGGCGGCTCGCCTAGGGTGAGGCGCGCGAAGGACCCGGGGGATGTGAGCGTCTGAGCTCTTGAGGCGGCAAGCCCCGGTCTTCGGCCCCGATGCCCAATTCCTGAGGTCCGCCCGTCTCTCCCGCGCGCGCCTTCGTCTAAAATCCAGTACAGTGACGACTCCAGCCATGTTCACGCGCCTCAGGATCGGGGCCGCGCTGGCCGCCGGCGCGCTGGCCGCGGGTGCGGCGTCGGCGCAGACCGCGCAGACCGCGGCGACACCCGGACCCGCGGACAATCCGCGGGTCCTGTGCGGCCAGCCGATTCCGGAGCCGCGCGCCCTGCCGCCGCCCGGGTCGGGGCCGGTGGTCTATCAGATTGCCCTCTGCTTCGAGGCCCAGGGCAACACCTCGCTCATCGACTACCAGACCTATCTCTATTACATCCAGCTGAAAGCGAGCCGTCCTTCCGAGGGCGTCTGGGTGAACTGGGACGAGAGCGCGCAGCAGACGGTCCACGACGATTTCCAGCGGCTGTGGAACACGAAGTTCCTCGACAACCTCTGGATCGATTCGAAGGACTACGTCTTCGCGAACGGCGTGATCGGCAAGCTGATTACCTACAACATGGAGGAGCGGCAGCGCGTGAAGATCGTCGACTACGTCGGCTCGAAGAAGATCGAGACGGCCAAGATCGACGAGCGGCTGCGGGCGGCCGACGCGCTCATCCGCCTCGATACCTTCATCGATCCGGCGCTGGTGCGCAAGGTCGAGGGCATCCTGCGCGAGATGCTGAAGGAAAAGGGCTTCCAGTTCGCCCAGGTCACCCATGCGATCCGCGAGATGCCGGGCGGGCCGAAGCTCGTGCACCTCACCTTCAATCTCGATGAAGGCCCGGTCGTCAAGCTCCGTCGGATCGACTTTGTCGGCAACGAGCAGGTCGGCGACGCCACGCTCAAGCGGCAGATGAAGGAGCACAAGGAACGCAGCGGCCTGACCGACGTCGCCCACCTGTTCGGCTGGTTCATGTCGCTGCTCGGCGGCAAGAACACCTACCAGGAGGCGAAGTTCGACGAGGACGCGGGGCGGGTCGCCACCTACTACCGCGATCACGGCTACATCCGGGCCGTCGTCGGCACCCCCGAGATCCGCGTCCTCGAAGACAGCGACGACCGGAAGACGCGGTGGGTGGAGCTGCGCATCCCGGTGACGGAAGGCGAGCGCTATCGCATCGGCACCGTCGAGATCGCGGGCAACAAGGTGGTCGGCTCCGACGTGCTCCGGCCGTTGTTCAAGCTGACGCCGGGCAACTACTACAGCGAGGAGAAGGTCCGCAAGGGCCTCGAGAAGGCGCAGGAGATCTACGGCGCCGGCGGCTACTTCGAGTTCACGGGCTACCCGGACCTGAAGCCGCGCGACGAGCCCGCGCGGGAGGACGCGCTCACGCCGGACGCGCTGAAGCCGGCGCCCGAGGCGGCCGGGCCGCCGGTGGTCGACGTGACGCTGCAGATGCAGGAGGGCGAGCAGTACTTCGTCAACCGGATCACGTTTGCCGGCAACACGACGACCCGCGACAACGTGATCCGCCGCGAGCTGCGCCTGCTCGAGAACGGCGTCTTCAACACCGAGGCGCTCAAGGACAGCATCCGCCGGATCAACCAGCTGGGCTACTTCAAGCCGCTCGAGGGGGGCAAGGACGTCAACGTCGAGAAGGCGCCGAACACGACCAACCGGGTGGACGTGAACCTCAAGGTGGAGGAGCAGAACCGCAACCAGCTCACCTTCGGCGCCGGCGTCTCGGAGTTCGAGGGCTTCTTCGGCCAGCTGCAGTTCCAGACCGCGAACTTCCTCGGGCGCGGCGAGAGCCTCACGCTGTCGCTGCAGGCCGGTTCCCGCGCGCAGAACTACTCGATCGGCTTCACCGAGCCGTTCCTGATGGACCGCAACATCACCGGCGGCCTCAACGTGTTCCGCACCGACATCCGCTACATCGGACAGTTCACCCAGCGGTCGACCGGCGTGGTGGGGACGTTGGGGTTCCCGCTGGGCCGCGGCTTCACGCGGATGTTCGCCAACTACAGCTACCAGCAGGTGCGGGTCACCGAGATCAGCGATCTCTACCAGGACCCGGTGGTGCTGCAGAACAATCCCTACCTGGCCGACTCGCTGCTCATCGGCCAGAACGGCGTCCGGATCATCAGCAAGATCACGCCGAGCCTCGTCCACAACACCGTCGACAACCCGATCTTTCCCACGACCGGCAAGCGCTTCACTGCGTCGCTCGACCTCGCGGCGCTCGGCGGCAACACCCACTTCTACAAGCCGATGCTGGAGGCGGTGCAGTACTGGCGGCAGAATGCGCGCATGAGCTTCGGCTGGCGCGCGCAGTACGAGTACATCCACGCGATGGGCGGCACGACACAGCTGCCAATCTTCGAGAAGCTGTTCCTGGGCGGCGAGTACAGCGTGCGGGGCTTCGACATGCGGATGATCGGGCCGCAGACCGAGAACGGCGTCGTGCTCGGCGGCAACAAGAGCCTGCTGTTCAATCTCGAGGAGCTGATCACGATCGCCGGGCCGGTCCGGCTCGTGTTGTTCTACGACGCGGGGCAGGTGCAGCCGGGGCCGGAGCTGGTGCGGCCGCCGGTCTTCGTGCCCGACGGCGGCGAAACGGCCACGATCATCAAACCGGGCAGCAGCTTCCAATGGCGCGATTTCAAGACGTCGACCGGCGCCGAGATCCGGTTCTTCATGCCGGTGCTGAACGTGCCCTTCCGGCTGATTTTCGCCTACAATCCGCAGCGCGACGGCGTGCGGAACAACCAGTACCTGCCCCAGAAGGCGTTCCAGTTCCGGTTCGCCGTGGGGTCGACGTTCTGATGCGGGCCGTGTTCGCCGCCGTTCTGGCGTCGCTTCTGGCGGCCTCCTGCAGCGACCCGGTGGCGCCGGCGTCGCCCACGCCGGTCGCCCCGACCACGACCGAGCGTTTCAGCGGCCGGCTCGACGTGGGCGGGTCGAACGTCCACGCGTTCACCGTCTCGCAGGTTGGACGCGTCCAGGTCACGCTGGCGGGTCCGCCGGCCGGCGTCCGTGTGGCGCTGGCCATCGGGACGCCGCTGGGCGCCGCCTGCCAGCCGGCCAGCCGCGTGGAGGCCGAATCATCTCAGAGTCCGCAGCTCTCGGGCACCGCCACCACCGCCGGCGTCTACTGCGTATCGGTGACGGCGACCGGGTCGGTGACCGAGGCGGTCGTCTACACGGTGGCGATCGCGCACTCGTAGCGGCGGCGGCGCGCCAGCGGGCGGCCGGATCGGCTTCTGGGTTAAAATCACCAACCGCTCCACTTCGAAAGGACTGACGGTAATGAAAGGTGTTGTCATCATGGCGCCGCTCGCCGTCCTGCTGGGCGCCGCGCCGGCGCTCGCGCAGGCGGGCGCACCGGCCGCGCCGCCCCCTCGCACCGCGCCGGCCCAGGCGGCGCCGGCACCGGCCGCCTTTCCGGCCGGCGCCAGGATCGCCTTCGTGAATCTTCAGGCCATCGCGCAGTTGTCTGCCGAGGGCAAGGCGGCGTCGGCGCAGGTCAACGCGCTGGTCCAGAAGAAGCAGAGCGAAGGGGCCGAGAAGGCAAAAGCGCTGGCGGCCAACCAGCAGAAGCTCGAGACCGGCGGCGCCGTGATGACCGAGCAGGCGCGCGCGGATCTCACCCGCGAGATCGACCGCCAGCAGCGCGAAGGGGAGCGCTTCAACCAGGACGCCCAGGCCGAGATCACCGACCTCCAGCAGCGGCTGCAGGACGACTTCCAGCGAAAGCTCTTTCCGCTGCTCGAGCAGATGGCGCGCGAGAAGGGGCTGTACGCGCTGATCAGCCAGCAGGACGCCGGCGTCATCTGGTTCGATCCGGGCATCGACCTGACCGCCGATGCCGTCAGGCTGCTCGACGCGGCGACGGCGAAGCCGAAGCAGTGAACGTGCACATTGCGGATTGCTGATCGCGGCGCGCTGCCGGATCGCCTCGCGCGGCCTTCGGCAGCCGGCTCCGGCAATGCGCAGTTACGACCTGTGTCCACGAGCATCCCCATCCTTCTCGATCGCCTCTGCTACCGGTACCCGTCGCTGCTGGTCGACGCGATCGCCGAGCGCGACGGCGGCCGGCGGCTCGTCGCGATCAAGAACGTCACGGTCAACGAGGAGTTCTTCCAGGGGCATTTCCCCGGCGCGCCCGTGATGCCCGCCGTCCTCATGCTCGAATCGTGGTCCCAGGCGGCCGCGCTGCTGCTGCTCGAGCGGGACGGCGCGCCGCCCGACGCGCGCGTCTACCTGCGCGGGGTCAACGACGCCAAGTTCCGGCGCCAGGTGGTGCCTGGCGATCGGCTCCGCATCGAGATCTCGCTCGGCCGGCGCCGCGCGCGGCTCGCGCGCGCCCAGGCGCTCGCCTACGTGGGCGATCAGGTGGTCGCCGAGGCCGAACTGCTGCTCGGGGTGATCGCCGATCGGACGCACATCGATCCGCGGGCGGTGGTCCACCCGGCGGCCCGGATCGGCCGCGGCACCAGCGTCGGCCCGCACGCCTCGATCGGGCCGAAGGTGACGATCGGCGAGAACTGCCGCATCGGCGCATCGACCGTCATCGACGGGTGGACCGAGATCGGCGACGACACGCAGATCTATCCGTTCGCGTCGATCGGCCTGGTCCCGCAGGATCTGAAGTTCCGCGGAGAGGAGACCCGCCTCACGATCGGCCGGCGCAACATCTTTCGCGAGTTCGTGACGATTCACCGCGGCACCCAGGGCGGCGGCGGCGTGACGCAGATCGGCGACCGCAACGTCTTCATGGCCTACGTGCACGTGGCGCACGACTGCCACATCGGCCACGACACGATCTTCGGCAACACGGCGACGCTGGGCGGCCACGTCACCGTGGAGGACTTCGCCAACGTCAGCGCCGGATCGGGCGTGCACCAGTTCTGCCGGGTCGGGCGGCACGCCTTCATCGGCGGCTATTCGGTGGTGACGAAGGACGCGCTGCCGTTCGCGAAGACTGTCGGCAGCCGGCCGGCGCGGATCTTCGGCGCCAACACGATCGGACTGATGCGCCGGGGCTTCCCGCCCGAGGTGGTCGGCAAGTTGAAGCGGACGTTCCGCTATCTGCTGCAGTCGAAGTTGAACGCGACCGGCGCGCTGCAGCGCATTCAGAAGGACCCCTCGCTGGCGTGCGCCGAGGTGCAGTACCTCATCGACTTCATCCGTACCTCGCAGCGCGGGGTCATCCTGCGGCGGCCGTCCCGGCGGGCCGAAGAGGTCGTGGCCGACGAATGACGCGATGCGCCTGGGCCTGATCGCCGGCAACGGCCGGTTTCCGTTCCTCGTTCTCGACGCCGCGCGCGGCGCCGGCCATGAGGTGACGATCATCGCGATCGAGGAAGAGACCTATCCGGCGCTGGCCGAAGCCGCCGCCCGGCCGCCGGCGGCCGACTTCCACTGGCTGTCTCTCGGGCAGCTCGGGAAGTGCATCAGCACGCTGAAGCGCGCCGGCGTCAGCCAGGCCGTCATGGCGGGCCAGGTGAAGCACACCAGGCTGTTCGCCGACATCGTGCCGGACCTGACGCTGATGGGCGTGCTCATGCGGTTGAAGGCGCGCAACACCGATGCGGTCATCTCCGGCGTCGCCGACGCGCTCCAGGACCACGGGATCACGCTGGTCGACTCGACCGCCTTCCTGCAGCCGCTGCTGGCCCGCGCCGGCATCCTGACCCGCCGGGCGCCGACCTCGGAAGAGGCCGCCGATCTCGCGTTCGGCTACGGCATCGCGGACGCGATCGCCGGGCTCGACATCGGACAGACCCTGGCCGTGAAGTCGGCGGCGGTGGTGGCGATCGAGGCGATGGAAGGGACCGACGAGGTCATCGCGCGCGCGGGTCATCTCGCCGGGCCCGGCGTGGCCATCATCAAGGTGGCCAAGCCGAATCAGGACATGCGCTTCGACGTGCCGGTCGTCGGCGTGCCGACGATCGAGGCGATGAAGGCCGCCGGCGCGACGGCGCTGTCGGTCGACGAGGGGAAGACGCTCATGATCGACGGCGACGCGATCGTCAAGGCGGCCGACGACGCCGGCATGACCATCGTGGGCCGATCCCTCGGGCGGACGTGAGGCGCCGGAGCCGGCCGCACGGTGCCGTCTCATCCCGGCAGCATGGCCACGCACATGTCCCCGGCACGATCCGCTGCGGATCCCGCGCTCTCGAGATGAAGGGCCCGCGTTAGCCATGCCGGTCCGGATCGCCGTCGTCGGCGTCGGGTACCGCGGCCGCCACCATGCGCGAATCCTCGCGTCGCTGCCGGGCGCGGCGCTGGTCGGGGTCGTCGATCGGAACCGCCAGCGGGCGGAGGAGGTCGCCGCGGCGGCGCGCACGCACGCGTTCGCTGATGCCGCCGAACTGCTGGGGCGGGTCGACGCGGTCACCGTCGCCGTCCCGACCGAGCGCCACGCCGAGATCGCACGCCCCTTCCTCGATGCGGGCGTCGGCGTTCTCGTCGAGAAGCCGATGACCGCCAGCCTCGCGGAGGCCGACGAGCTGATCGCCGCCGCGGCCGGGTCCGGCGCCGTGCTCGCCGTCGGCCACACCGAGCGCTTCAATCCGGCCGTGGCGGCCGCGCGCGGGCTGCTCGCCGATCCCCGCTTCATCGAGGTGCACCGCCTTGGCACCTTTCCCGAGCGGAGCCTCGACATCGACGTCGTCTTCGACCTGATGATCCACGACCTCGACGTCGTGCTGTCGCTCGTGCCGTCCGAGGTGGAGCGGATCGACGCGGTCGGCGTGCCGGTCCTCACCGGCCGCGTCGACATCGCCAACGTGCGGCTGCGTTTTGCCGGCGGCTGCATCGCCAACATGACGGCAAGCCGGATCAGCCGCGATCGCGTGAGGAAGATCCGCTTCTTCCAGCCCGCGGCGTATCTGTCGATCGACTATGCCGCCCAGAAGCTCGAGCGGTGGACGCTCGTGGCGGGCGACGGGCCGAGGCCGTCGATTCAGGGCGGGGAGGTCCCCGTCGCGGCGGAGGAGCCGCTCGCGCGCGAGCTCGCCGATTTCGTCGACGCGGTGGCCCGCAGGCGGCCGCCGCTGGTGACCCCCCTGGACGGCCGCCGCGCGCTCGCGCTCGCACAGGCGATCGCCGACGCGATCGCCGCCGCGCGATGACCGCCGGCGCCGGGCTTCGCCACCTGCGTGTCTTCGTGATACAAACGGTCCTTCGATGTACGACGATCTGAACGCCTTCCTCGCCGACCTCGACACACGCCGCCTGCTCGCGCGCGTTGCCGAACCGGTCAGCCCCGTGCTCGAAATCGCCGCCGTGACCGATCGGGCGTGCAAGTCGCCCGGCGGCGGCCCCGCGCTGCTGTTCGAGCAGCCGACCGGGTTCGACATGCCCGTGGCCAGCAACCTCTACGGATCGCCGGAGCGGATGTGTCTCGCGCTCGGCGTGAAGGCGCTCGACGATCTCGCCGCGGAGATCGACGAGCTGATGACGCCGCAGATGCCGGCCGGCCTCATCGACGCGCTCAAGATGCTGCCGATGGTCGGCCGCCTCCGCGATCTCATGCCGAAGACGGTGAAGGACGCCCCGTGCCAGGAGGTCGTCCGCCGCGACGGGTCCCTCGACGAACTGCCGATCCTCACCTGCTGGCCCGGCGACGGCGGCCCCTTCATCACGTTCCCGCTGGTCTTCACGAAGGATCCGGAGACCGGCGGGCGGAATCTCGGCACCTACCGCATGCAGGTGTTCGACCGCCGGTCGACCGGCATGCACTGGCAGCGCCACAAGGGCGGCGCCCAGCACTACCGCGTCGCTGAACGGCTGGGGAAGCGCCTCGAGGTGGCGGTCGCCCTCGGCGCCGAGCCGGTGCTGCCATACTGCGCGACGGCCCCGATGCCCGAACAGCTCGACGAACTGCTGCTCGCCGGCTTCCTCGCGCGCCGGCGCATCGAGCTGGTCAAGTGCGTCACCATCGATCTCGAGGTGCCCGCAAGCTCCCAGATCGTGCTCGAAGGGTACGTCGAGCCCGGCGAGCGGCGCCGGGAGGGACCATTCGGCGATCACACGGGCCTCTATTCGCAGCCGGACGACTTTCCGGTCTTCCACCTCACCTGCATCACCAGGCGGAAGAAGCCTGTCTACCTGACCACGGTTGTCGGCGTGCCGCCGATGGAGGACTACTATCTCGGGCTCGCCAGCGAGCGGATCTTCCTGCCGATTCTTCGCAAGACGCTCCCGGAAGTCGTCGACATGCACTTCCCGGCCGAGGGCATCTTCCACAATCTCGTCATCGTCTCGATCGACAAGCGGTACCCAGGGCACGCGCGCAAGATCATGCACGCCTTCTGGGGCCTCGGGCAGTTGATGTTCTCCAAGACGATCGTCGTCGTCGACCGCGACGTCGACGTCCAGAACCTCAGCCAGGTCGCCTGGATCGTCGGCACGCACATGGATCCCATGAGGGATCTCGAGATCACCAGGGGACCGGTGGACGACCTGGACGACGCCGCGGAAATTCCCGCGTACGGCGGAAAAATGGGCATCGACGCGACGCGGAAGTGGACGTCCGAGGGCTATACACGCTCCTGGCCGGCGCGCGTGGCGACGACGGAGGCAGCCGGCAGCAGGGCCGCCGGGATCTGGAAACGGCTCGGAACGTGAATGCAAGGCCAGACGGAGCATCGCGGTGGACAGCGGCGGGCCTGCGACCAATACCTTCATTCAGCGGCTGATCGGTGCGGCGGCGTGCGACGTCGCGGTCTACGAGGATGTCGAGGCCGATCGCGGTGCGACGCTCCAGGCGTGTGCGGTCGTCGTCCTTTCGAGCCTGGCCGGCGGCCTCGGCCTCGGCGGCCTGACCGGCGGCCCGTTCAACATCGCGTTCTTCAGCATGGTGGCGCTGCTCGCCTGGGCCTCGTGGGCGCTGCTCACCTACGTCATCGGCGTGCACCTGCTGCCGGAGCCGCAGACGCGCGCCGACGTCGGCGAATTGATGCGGACCATCGGGTTTGCGTCCACGCCCGGGCTGCTCCGCGTGCTCGGGATCATGGAGCCTGTGGCGGCGCCGGTGCTCGTCGTGACCGCGGTCTGGATGCTCGTGGCGATGGTGGTGGCGGTGCGGCAGGCGCTCGACTACCGGAGCACCGCCCGCGCGATCGTCGTCTGCGTCACCGGCTGGGTGCTCGCCATCGCCTTCGCGATCGCGCTCGGTCTGATCTTCGCGCCGACGGTCAGTTGACGGCCGCCGGGCCGGCGTGGGGCGCCGCTCTGATATGATCGGCGGTCGGCATGCCGGTCTCAGAAGCTGAGCTCGCGTCCCTCGCGTCCACGCGCGACATCATTCACCTCGGCCTGATCGCCGACGACCTCCGCCGCCAGCGGCACGGCCTCCGGACGACGTTCGTGCGCGTGGCCGACGTGCCCGCCGTCTCCGTGGAGCCGCCGGTCCTTCCGCCCGCCGCCGGCGAGATCCGCATCTGCGGCGTTCCCGCGACCCTGGCGCAGGCGGTGTCGCGCGTCGCCCAGGTCGTGGCGGCGGCGGCTGGAGCGCCGGTCTCCGGCTTCTCGCTCGCCGATCTCGAGGCGCTCGCTGGCGCAGAGCGGGCGCCGCTGCGAACCATCCTCGAGGAGCTGCACGCCGCCGGGCTCGAGTTGATCGCCGAGGCGCCGTTCGATCGCCTGCAGGACGCCAGGCGCGCCGTCGAGGAAGTGAACATTGCCGGCCTCGCGCTCGCGCGGCTCACCCTGCAGCAGCTCGAATCGACCTTCGCCGTCGCGCTCTACCAGGCGGTCGCCGCGCTGCAGCGCGACGTCGCCGTCGTCCGGGCGTTTGCGCCGCTGCCACGCCTGCTGAATCCGGCGGTCCCTACGACGGGCTACGACGACGTGCGTCGCGTCGCGCTTGCGCGGCTGGTCGTCGACAACGTGCCGTCCATCCAGGTCGACTGGTCGCGCTACGGCCCGAAGCTCGCGCAGGTCGCGCTCACCGTCGGCGCCGACGACGTCGATGCCGTGTCGGCGATCGACGACGCGCCCGAAGGCCGGCGGCGAGCGCCGCTGGAGGAGATCCGGCGGAACATCGTCGCGGCCGGGCAGTCGCCGATCGAGCGCGACGGCCGGTTCGAGCCGCGGTGAGCGCCATCCGCGTCGGCGCCGTCGGGTACCTCAATGCGCGGCCGCTCGTGTACCGGCTCGACCGATCGCCGCGCTTCGACGTGCGCTACGACGCACCGGCGCGCTGCGCCGCGCTCCTGCACGAGGCGGCGGTCGATCTCGGCCTCATTCCCTCCATCGAGTACCAGCGCGGCGGTCCGTATCTGGTCGTGCCGGACCTGGCGATTGCGTCGCGCGGACCGGTGGCGTCGGTCGCGCTCTACACGAAGAAGCCGATGCGCGACGTCCGCTCGATCGCGCTGGATACGAGCTCGCGGACCTCGGTCGCGCTCCTGCAGCTGCTCTGCGCACGCCGCTACCGGATCGCGCCGGAACTGCACGCGCACGGGCCCGACCCTGGCGCCATGCTGGCACGGCACGATGCGGCGCTGATCATCGGAGACTGCGCGCTGTTCCTGGATCATACCGACATCCGGCAGACGGCGGACGTCGGTGTGGCGGGCGGTCGGGGCGGGCTTCCGCCCGACGCCCGGGGCGGCGGCAGCCTTCGGCGTCGACCCGGCGGCCGGCGGCTCGAGACCGCCATGCACGTCGAGAAGATCGATCTCGGCGAGGCATGGACCGCGCTCACCGGCCTGCCGTTCGTCTATGCGTTCTGGGCCGGGCGCGCCGGCGCCCTGACCGCGGCGGATGTCTCGTCGCTCCAGGCCGCGCGCGACGAAGGCGTGCGGCAGACCGACGCGCTCGCGCGGGACGCCTTCCCGCACGACCGCGATCGCCAGCCGATTGGCGCCCGCTATCTGCGGGATAATATCAAGTATCGCCTCGGCCCCGACGAGCAGGCCGCGCTTGAGGTGTTCTATCGATACGCCGCGGAAGCGGGTCTTGTCGAGGCCGCGGCACCGATGCGCTTCTATCGATGACGATCGACCGCATTGCGGACAAGGTGGCGGCTGGCGGACGCATCGACGCCGGCGAAGCGCTCGCGCTGTACCGCTGCGCGCCGACGCCGACGCTCGGCCGGCTGGCGGACGCCATCCGCGCGCGCCGGCATCCCGGCGGCATCGTCACCTACATCATCGATCGCAACGTCAACTACACGAACGTCTGCGTCGCGAAGTGCAGCTTCTGCGCGTTCTACCGGCCGGTGGGCTCGGCCGAGGGCTACGTGCTCGGATTCGACGAGATCTTCCGCAAGATCGACGAGACGATCGCGGTCGGCGGCGGACAGTTGTTGCTCCAGGGCGGCCACAATCCGGACCTGCCGCTCGAGTGGTACGAGGATCTGTTCCGGGCCGTCAAGGCCCGATACCCCTCGTTCAGGCTCCATGCCCTCTCGCCGCCGGAGGTGATTCACCTCTCGCGCCTGACGCAGAAGCCGATCGGGGAGGTGCTCGACCGGCTCATCGCCGCGGGGCTCGACAGCGTTCCCGGCGGCGGCGCGGAAATCCTCGTCGACCGCGTGCGCAGGGCGCTCCACTGCTACGGCAAGGCCACTTCCGCCGAATGGCTCGATGTCATGCGGCACGCGCACCGGGCGGGACTGCGGACGACGGCGACGATGATGTACGGGACGGTCGAGACCGGCGAGGAGCGGATCGAACACCTGATGCGCCTGCGCGCCCTGCAGGACGAGACTGCCGGATTCACCGCGTTCATCGCCTGGAGCTACCAGCCCGAGCACACCGAACTGGCGGGGTCCGAGGCCACGGCCGTCGACTACCTGCGCACGCTGGCGACCGCCCGCATCGTGCTCGACAACTTCGAAAGCCTGCAGGCGTCCTGGGTCACGCAGGGCGGCAAAGTGGGGCAATTGAGCCTCGGGTACGGCGCCAACGACATGGGCAGCGTCATGCTGGAGGAGAACGTCGTGCGCGCGGCCGGCGCCGCCTACTGCATGGACGAGATGGAGATTGTCCGCAACATCGAGGATGCCGGCTTCATCGCGAAGCGCCGCAACATGCACTACGAGATCCTCGGCGATCCGATCTTCAGGGACCGGGAGATTCCGCGCATGCTCGCGCTCTCGACCTCGCGCACGGGCGGTGGCGGATCGAGTCCGGAGGAGCTCCGCATGTATTCCGCGCGCAGCCTCGCCGGCAAGCGCGACAGGCGCCAGGACTAGACGCGTGCCGTCTGCCTGCCCCCCTCCCCGCGGGCCCGCAGTCCGCTGACCCGCCATCGCATGGTCCGCTATCACGCCTCGTGGGTCGTGCCGATCAGCGAGCCGCCGATTCCCGACGGATGGATCGCGGTCGATCGCGGGCGCATCGCCGCCGTCGGCCGGCGCGGACCTTCCGGTATCGCCGCAGGCGACGTCGATCTCGGACGCGTCGTCGTGATGCCGGGCCTGGTCAACGCGCACACGCATCTCGAGCTCTCGTACCTGCGCGACCAGGTGCCGCCGGCGGCGTCGTTTCCCGCCTGGATCCGCGGCGTCCTCCAGGCGCGCCGGCAGCGTCCGGATGCGCGCGCCCCGGAGATACTGTCCGGAATCCGGCGCGGGCTGGAGGAGTCGATCGCGTCGGGGACCGCGGTGGTCGGCGACATCAGCAACACGCTCGTGACGTTCGGACCGCTCGCGCGCAGCGCGCTCGCCGGAGTCGTCTTCTACGAGCTGATTCGCTTCAAGGCAGCCGGCGCCGAGCAGGCCGTCGAGGAGGCGCTGCGCGCGATCGACGCCCTTCCGGCCACCGAACTGGTGCGCGCGTCGCTCGCGGCGCACGCGCCCTACTCGGTGGCGCCGCTCGTCTTCCGCGCCATCAGGAAGGCGATCGACCGCCGGCCGTTCCTGCCGTGCAGCGTGCACCTGGCGGAGTCGGCCGAGGAGGTCGAGTTCATCGCGACCGGGGAGGGGCCGTGGCGCGCGCTGCTGGAGGAACTGGGTGCCTGGGATCCGACCTGGCGCCCGCCGCGGGTGTCGCCGGTGCGGTTTCTGGACGACGCGGGCTTCTTCGATTCGCGCGTGCTCGCGGTTCACGGGGTGCAGATGACACCCGGCGACCTGGAACGGCTCGCTGCACGCGGCAGCACGATCGTCGCCTGTCCGCGCAGCAACGGACATACCGGGGCGGGCGCCCCGCCGCTCTCCGATTTCTATGCCGCGGGCGTCCGCGTGGCCGTCGGGACCGACAGCCTCGCGAGCGCGCCCGATCTGAACGTGTTCGCCGAGGTCGCCACCATGCGGGCGCTGGCGCCGCGCGTGCCGGCGGCGCTGCTGCTGGAGAGCGCGACGCGGCAGGGCGCGCGGGCGCTCGGCTTCGACGCCGACTACGGCACGATCGAGCCGGGAAAGCGGGCGCGGCTGCTCGCGATTGAAATGCCGGCCGCCGCCAGCGATGTGGAAGAATATCTGGTCGGCGGCATCCAGCCCGGCCAGCTGCGCTGGCTGGAGGCGTGATCGGCCGCCGGCCGAGACCATGATGGCCCGCCTCCGCACCTACGCTTCGTTCGTGCGCCTCAGCCACTCGGTGTTCGCGCTGCCGTTCGCGCTGGCCGGCGCGCTGCTGGCGGCGCAGCACGCGCCGTTCTCATGGCGCGCCATCGCCTGGATCCTCGTCGCGATGGTCGGCGCCCGGAGCGCGGCGATGGGATTCAACCGGCTGGCCGACGCGCGGCATGATGCGCTGAACCCCCGCACCGCGAATCGCGAGCTGCCCCGCGGCGCGATGAGCCGGACGGAGGCGGCGGCGTTTGTGGCGATCTCGTCGCTCGTGTTCGTCGCCGCTGCCTGGCGCCTCGGACCGCTCTGCCTTGCGCTGTCGCCGGTGGCCCTCGGGATCGTCTTCTGGTACTCGCTCGCAAAGCGCTACACGGCGTGGACGCAGGCGTTTCTGGGCCTCGCCATGGCGGTCGCGCCCGTCGGCGGCTGGCTCGCCGCGGGCGGCCGTGCCGGGTGGGAACCGTGGCTGCTGGCGATGGCGATCGGCGCGTGGGTCGGTGGCTTCGACGTCCTCTACGCATGCCAGGACCTCGATTTCGATCGCGCTCACGGCCTGCGCTCGATCCCGGCGCGCTTCGGCGTGCCGCGGTCGCTCGCGATCGCGCGCGCGATGCACGTCGCCGCCGTCGCCTGCCTGGCGGCGCTCGCGCTGGTGGCGCCGCTCGGACCCATCTACGTCGGCGGCGTGGCGGTCGTGGCCGCGCTGCTCGCGTACGAGCAGTCGCTCGTGCGGGCCGACGACCTCACCCGGGTGAAGCGGGCCTTCGATCTGAACGGCTACGTCGGCATCCTGTACCTCATCGTCCTGGCCGCGGCGATTTATGCGCGCTGAACGCCGGGGCCCGGTGGCGATCGCGATCACCGGCGCGAGCGGCGCGCTCTACGCGGTCCGGACGATCGCGGCGCTGCTGGCGGAGGGCCTGCAGGTCGACACGATCGTGACCGACTACGGCCGCCGCCTGCTCCGTGATGAGCTCGGTGATGCGGCTGCCGCGGAACGCCTGCTGCCGTACCTGGCGGCGAAGTACGGCGAGGCGGTGCGCGCCGGCACGCTGACGCTGCACAGCAACCGGGATCTCGGCTCGGCGCTTGCCAGCGGCAGCCGCCCCTGCGCGGGCATGGCCATCGTCCCCTGCTCGATGAAGACGCTTGCCGGCGTGGCGCATGGCCTGTCGCGCAGCCTGGTGGAGCGGGCCGCCGACGTGATGCTCAAGGAGCGGCGGACGCTGGTCGTCGTGCCCCGCGAGACGCCGATGAGCCTGCCGCAACTGCGCAACATGGTGCTGTGCGCGGAGGCGGGCGCCGTCGTTCTGCCGGCAATGCCGGCTTTCTACCAGCAGCCGGCGAGCCTCGACGATCTGGCCGATTTCATGGCAGGCAAGATCCTGACCGCGCTCGGATTCGAGCACCAGCTGTATCCGGCCTGGACCGGCGCCGTCGACCGCTAGAACCCATCTCATAAATGGGGGCGCAGCACCGAGGGCGGCGAGGCGCCCGGCTGGCCAGGCGCGACGACCGAGAATATCGGGAATATTTGAGGGAGGAGCAACGCCGCCAGGCGGGATGCATCG
>JADZBA010000221.1 GCA_020852355.1 Alphaproteobacteria bacterium | reverse complement strand
TGACCAGCGAGCGGCGCGACACGACGGCGTATTCGGCGAAGGCCGAGACGCCGACATGGTGGTGGATCGGCTTGCCGTCCTGGGAAAGCCGGCGGTCGCCCGACAGCAGCGTGCCGGCGCCGTTGGCGGCGGCGGCGGGCTCGCAGAGCGCCGGCCGGCCCTCCATGCAGGGCATGCACTGGCCGCAGCTGGGCACGAAGATCATCACGACATGGTCACCCGGCGCCAGGTCGTCGACGCCCGGCCCGCACTCGGCGACGGTGCCCGACGCCTCGTGCCCCAGCACCATGGGCAGCGGCCGGGGCCGGTCGCCGTTCACCACCGAGAGATCGGAGTGGCAGAGGCTCGCCGCCTTGACCTGCACCAGCACCTCGCCGGCGCCGGGCGGGTCGAGATCGACCTCCTCGATCGCCAGCGGCCGGCTCTCCGCGTAGGGCTGGGCCGCCCCCATCTGCCGCAGCACGGCCGCCTTGATCTTCATCGGTGTGTCCTTCGCGCGAATCTCAGATGCAGCGACCGCCATCGACCTCGAGCGCCACGCCGGTGATGAATTCCGCCTCGTCCGACGCCAGCCACAGGGCGGCGTTGGCGATGTCGGTCGGCGTGCTCAGCCGCCCGATCGGGATCGAGGCGATGAACTTCGCCCGGATCTCCGGATCGTCGCGGCCCATGAACGAGGGCAGCAGCGGCGTGTCGCCGGCGACCGGGCAGAGGCAGTTGACCCGGATCTTCTCCGGTGCCAGCTCGACCGCCATCGACTTGGTCATGGTGATCGCCGCCCCCTTGCTGGAGTTGTACCAGGTGAGGCCGGGACGCGGCCGCAGTCCGGCGGTCGACGCGATGTTGATGAAGCTGCCGCCGCCCTGGGCGCGGAACACGGGCAGGCAGTGGATCGCCGAATGGTAGATCGCCTTGACGTTGACCGCGAAGACGCGGTCGAACTCCGCCTCGTCGATTTCGGTCATCGGCCGGTTGCGGTGGGTGACGCCGGCATTGTTGACCATGCAGTCGAGCCGGCCGAAGGACGCGACGGCGGCGTCGACCAGCGCCTTCACGCCGGCGCCGGTCGCCACGTCGGCGCGCACGAACGCGGCGCGGCCGCCCGCGGCGGCGATGGCGTCGGCGACCCGCCGCCCGCCGGCCTCGGCGACGTCGTTGACGACGACGGCGGCGCCCTCGCCGGCGAAGCGCCGGGCGATGCCCTCGCCGAAGCCGGAGCCGCCGCCGGTGACGATCGCGACCTTGTTCCCGAGGCGCATGGTCGAGCTTCCTCCCGATTCGTGGTCGGGAAGTCTAGACGCATCGACCGGGTGCGCAACCCGGGGCGGCCGCCCTCAGGCCGCGGGCGACAGCCGCACCCGCACCATGGTCGGGTCGCCGCTCGCCGCTTCCGGGACGAAGCCGAGGTCGCGCGCGAGGTCGAGCATCGGCTGGTTCTCGCGCAGCACGTCGCCGACGATGGTGCGGATGCCGCGGCCGGCCGCGTAGGCGATGATGCGCTTCATCAGCAGCCAGCCCAGGCCGCGCCCCTTGGCGTCGCTGCGCATGCCGATCGCGAACTCGCCCTGCTGGCCGTCGGGGTCGGCCAGGATGCGCACCACGCCCAGGCCCTGGCCGTCCTCGGCGAAGGCGACCAGCGCCATCTCCCGGTCGTAGTCGATCTGGGTCAGGCGCGCGACCAGGGTCTCGGGCAGGCGGCGCATCGGCGCGAAGAAGCGCATGCGCACGTCGTCGGGGGTCATGGCGGCGACGATCGCCTCCAGGGCCGGCGCGTCCTCCGGGCGGATCGGGCGCAGCCGGATGCGGCTGCCGTCGCGCAGCGTCGCCTCCTCCTCCAGCTCCTGCGGGTACGGGCGGATGGCGAGCCGCGCCACGCCCGGCGCCGCCGCCGGCACGACGCGCACCCTGGCGTCGAGGGCGATCACCCCGCCCGCATCGGCGAGCAGCGGATTGATGTCGACCTCCGCCACCTCGGGGTGGTCGGCCGCCAGCTCCGACAGGCGGACCAGCGCGTGGACGATGCCGTCGATGTCGGCGGGCGGGCGGCCGCGATAGCCCTGCAGCAGGCGGCTGACGCGGGTGCGCGCGATCATCTCGCGCGCCAGCACCTCGTCGAGCGGCGGCAGGCCGAGCGCCTTGTCGTTCAGCACCTCCACGGCGACGCCGCCCTGGCCGAACAGCAGGACCGGCCCGAACGTCGCGTCGTCGACGATGCCGAGGATCAGCTCCACGGCACCCGGCCGGGCGATCATCGGCTGCACGGTGAAGCCGTCGAGCCGTGCCGCCGGCGCGCGCGCCGCCACCGTCTTCAGCATGCGCTCGGCGGCGAGGCGCACCGCAGCCGGGTCGGCGAGATCGAGCGCCACGCCGCCGACATCGGTCTTGTGGGTGATGTCGCGCGACAGGATCTTGAGCGCGGCCGGCAGGCCGAGGCGTCCGGCGGTGGCGGCGGCGTCGGCGGGCGTGGCCGCCGTCTCGGTCGGGACGATCGGGATGCCGTAGGCCCGCATCACCGCCTTCGCCTCGACCTCGGACAGCCACTGCCTGCCCTCGGCGAGCGCGGCCGCGATCGGCGCCCGCGCGGCCTCGCGGTCGGGCCGGCCGCCGTCGCCGATCCGCCGCGGGACCTGGCGCAGCAGCTCCTGGTTGCGGCGATACTGCACCAGATGCATGAAGGCGCGGACGGCCTGGTCGGGGGTCTCGTAGGTCGGGATGCCGGCCGCGGCGAAGAGCGCGCGTGCCGGGGCGGCCGCGCCGGCGCCGAGCCAGTTCGTGAGCACCAGCCGGCGGTCGCCGCCGGCGACCGCGATCACCGTCTCCGCCGCTTCCGTCGGGTCGGCGACGGCGGTCGGGCAGTTGAGCACGAGGACGGCGTCGGCGCCGGGATCGGCGAGCAGCGCCTCCAGCGCCACGCGGTAGCGCTCGGGCGGCGCGTCGCCGACGATGTCGACCGGGTTGCCGCGCGACCAGGTGGCCGGAAGTGCGGCATCCAGCCGCGCGATCGTCTCCGGCGCGAGCTGGGCGAGCACGCCGCCATGGTCGATCAGCGCGTCGGTCGCCATCACCCCGGGGCCGCC
>JADZBA010000220.1 GCA_020852355.1 Alphaproteobacteria bacterium | reverse complement strand
CCGGCAAGGTGGTCAACAACGTCGAGCCCAAGGACCGGAACATCGCGATGGTGTTCCAGAACTACGCGCTCTACCCGCACATGTCGGTCTACGAGAACATGGCCTACGGGCTGAAGATCCGCGGCCTGTCGAAGTCCGATATCCGCGAGCGCGTCGACCGCGCCGCCGGCATCCTGCAGATCGGGGCGCTGCTCGACCGCCGGCCGCGCCAGCTCTCGGGCGGGCAGCGCCAACGCGTCGCCATGGGCCGTGCCATCGTCCGCGACCCCGCCGTGTTCCTGTTCGACGAGCCGCTCTCCAATCTCGACGCCAAGCTGCGCGTGCAGATGCGCGTCGAGATCCGCAAGCTGCACGAGACGCTGCGCACCACCTCGATCTACGTCACCCACGACCAGGTCGAGGCGATGACGCTGGCCGACCGGCTGATCGTCATGAACGCCGGCAAGGTGGAGCAGATCGGCTCGCCGATCACCCTCTACGAGAATCCCGCCACGCACTTCGTCGCCGGATTCATCGGCTCGCCGGCGATGAACTTCGTCCCCGGCACGGTGTCGGCGGACGGCACGTCGGTGGCGCTGCCGGGCGGCGTCGCGGCACCCCTCGACGGGCGCCACGCCGCGGCGGCCGGCAAGCCCGTCACCGTCGGGCTGCGGCCCGAGCACATCCAGCTCGCCGAAGGCGCGCCGCCGACGGCGGAGCTGGCGGTCGACCTGGTGGAGCTGCTCGGCGCCGACACCATCGTCCACGGCCGGCTCGGCGAGAACAGCGGCGTCCTGGTCCGCATCGACGGGTCGATCCCGGTTCGTGCCGGCGCGCGCCTGCCGATCGTCCTGCCGCCCGCGCGCATCAACCTGTTCGACCCGTCAAGCGGCCAGCGGCTGTGACTGCCCACGCGGCGTGAACGCATAGCCGTCCATCGCCAGCGCGCCGTACTCGACGCTGGCGTGGATGCGCCGCCCGACGGCGTCCTCGCCCGCGGCACCCAGCGCCACGAAGAACGGCAGGAAATGATCGTCCGTCGGGTGGTTGACCTCGCCCGCCGGCGCCGACGCGCGGTAGTCCGCCAGCGCCGCGGCGTCGCCCGCGGCGGCACGCTCGGCCACCCAGTCGCGGAAGCCGTCGACCCAGGCCGGCGTCGGCGCGTCCGTCGCCCCGTGCTTCAGCGCGTAGAGATTGTGCGTGAGCGAGCCCGAGCCGATCACCAGGATGCCCTCGTCGGCGAGCGGCCGCAGCGCGCGGCCGAGCGCCACATGGTGGGCCGGGTCGCGCCCGGGCTGGATCGCCAGCGGCACGACCGGCACTTCGGCCTCGGGCAGCGCGATGGCGAGCGGGACCCAGATGCCGTGGTCGAGGCCGCGGCCGGGATCGACGGCGGCGGCCAGGCCGGCGGCGGTCAGCAGCCGGGCGATGCGCGCGGCGAGGTCGGGTGCGCCGGGTGCCGGGTAGCTGGCACGGTGCAGCGCGTCGGGGAAGCCGCCGAAATCGTGGATCGTGCGCGGCGCCGGCGCGCCGCCGACGCGCGGCGCCTCGGTCTCCCAGTGGGCCGAGGCCACGACGATCGCCGGCGGGCGGCCGATCCGCGCCGCGAGGCCCGCCAAGAAGCGACGCGCCGGCGAGTCCGTGAGATACAGCATCGGCGAGCCGTGGGAGAGGAAGAGCGGCGGCTGGAACGTCATGTCGGCTCCTGGAGGCGACGATCGCAGGGTCGCATTCCTGCAGGTCGGTTCGGACCGCTCAGGCGGCAAGGGCGGGAGTGCCGGACGCCGGCGTGAAGGCATAGGCGTCCATCGCCAGCACGCCGTGGGTATGGCTGCGATGCAGGCGCTCGGCCGTCGCCCCCTCGCCCGCCGCCCCGAGCGCCACGTAGAGCGGCAGCAGGTGCTCGGCCGTGGGATGGTTCTCGCGCCCCGCCGGCCCGTGGCAGCGGGCGTCGAGCACGGCGGCGACGTCGCCGGCGGCCAGCCGCGCCGCCAGCCAGTCCTGGAAGCGCGTCACCCATTCCGGCGCCGGCGCATCCTCGGCGCGGCCGTGCTGGGCCAGCACGTTGTGGGTGGCCGAGCCGGAGCCGACGACGAGGACGCCCTCGTCGAGCAGCGGTCGCAGCGCCCGCCCGAGAGCGAGATGATGGGCCGCCCCGAGCGCCGGCTGGATCGACAGCGGCACGACCGGCACGTCGGCCGCGGGATACATGAGGAGCAGCGGGGTCCACGCCCCGACGTCGAGCCCGCGATCGGGATCGACCGAGGCGGCCATGCCGGCCGCGCCGAGCAGGTCGGCGACCCGGCGGGCGAGGGCCGGGTCGCCGGGGACGCCGTAGGAGCAGCGGTGCAGGCCGCGCGTGGCGGCGCAGAGATCGTGCATCGTCGCTGGCCGCGGAGCGCCGCCGATCCGCGGCAGCCCGGTCTCCCAGTGGGCGCTCGCCACCAGGATCGCGCGCGGCCGGCCGAGCCGGGCGCCGATCTGCTGGAGGAAGGCCTTCGCCGGCGATGCGCCGACGACGAGCGTCGGCGCACCGTGCGAGACGAAGAGACCGGGCAGCGGCGACATCGTGGCCCCCGTCAGGCGACCGCGCGCCGCGTCGCGGGAGCGCTCAGGGCCGGACGCAGCGCCCAGGCGCCGTCGCCCAGCAGCGACTGCACGATGAGCGCCGCCGTCCAGAACGCCGGAAACTCCCAGCCGCCGCCCTTCGCGGTGAAGAGCCAGCCGTTCGGCAGGTGCTGGAGCGCGGCACCGATCAGCACCGGCACCAGGGCGAGCGCCACCCAGCGGCTCCACAGGCCGAGGATCAGCGCGATGCCGCCCGCCGCCTCGGCGAGGATCACGAGATGGGCGAAGTAGCCGGGATAGCCGATCGACTGGAAGTACTGGACGGTGCCGGGAACGGTGAAGACGAATACCTTCAGCCCGGCATGGGCGAGGAAGAGGGCCCCGAGCGACACCCGCAGCAGGGCGGCGGCGAGGTCGGGAGCGCGGGTCTCGGTCATGATTGCCTCCTGGCACGGCGGGACCGGCCGGGCGGGGCCCGAGGGCCCAGCGCCGACCGTTCGCGACAGCGTTTGCCGTCCGCCTCAGCGCGGATCGACGGCGACGGCGCCGAACTTCCCCTCGTCCAGGTTCTGGCCGTACTTGCCGTCGTCCTGGCTCTGGCCGTACTTCCCCTCGTCGAGGTTGCGGCCGTACTTGCCCTCGTCCAGATTCTGCCCGTACTTGCCCTCGTCGAGGCCGCCGGCGAGCGCGCCGGAAGCGGCGGCGACGGCGAGGAAGGCGGCGGCGGTCAGGGTCCGAAGCTTGCTCATG
>JADZBA010000219.1 GCA_020852355.1 Alphaproteobacteria bacterium | reverse complement strand
CCCCCCCCCCCCCCCCCCCGCCACCGCTCACTTCGCCTTGCCGTAGACCAGCGGCACCGCCGCTTCCGGGGTCAGCGGCCGGAAGGTGATGCTCTCCTCGATGTAGAGCTCGACCGCGTCGGCCGTGTGGTAGCGGTAGCCGACCGACATGTCCCGCCCGACGGTCAGCTCGAAATCGTCGCCGCGCAGCGACAGCACGACGGCGCCGTCGACCGCCGGCGCCCAGACGATCGGGCCGTCGAGCAGCTTCCTGACGTGATCGAGGATCGGGACGCCGGCCGGCGTCAGCGTGCGCAGCAGGCCGGCATGGCAGCGCGGGCCGAGCGCGATGCCGTAGGGACCGTCGATGCCGGCCGCGCGCAGCTTCTCGGTCGCCTCCAGCACGGACGCCGGATATTTCAGGTAGTCGCCCGACAGCGACACGGTCGCCTCGGCGCTCGCCTGGACGATGCCCTTGATGCCGGCGGCGGCGAAGCCGTGGAACACCGCATGGTCCTCGGCGCGGGCGATCGCCTTGGCCGCATCGACGACCGGGCCGAGGTCGGCGTCCTTCGCGCCGCGCTCGATGGCGCGGATATCCTTCATCGCCATCGTGAAGGGTGCGCGCAGCTCGACCAGCGGCTGCGGCAGGCGGAGATGGGCGCTGACCGCGGCGGCCGGCGCCTCCTGGAGCGCCTTGGTCCAGCCGATGTCGATCGCCGACGTGCCCCAGCCGAGCGGGCCGTTGAAGTCGACGAGCTTGCGGGCCGCGAGATGCAGCTTCAGCACCCGCTTGGCCTCGTCGTCGATCTCCGACCAGACCTCGGCGGAGAAGGGGGCGAGATTGCGGCGGAGGTCGTTCATCTCACTTGCTCCCCTTCAGGCTGCCGATGCCCAGCGAGCCGTCGCCGCCGCCGGCCGGCGCGCCGCCGGCGCCACTGCCCGTGGCGGCGGTCTCGACCGCGGTGATCGGCCCGGTGGTGTCGAGATAGGTGCCGAGATTCTCGGCGAATGTCGGATTGCGCCGCCGCAGCCACTCCAGGACCATCGAGGCATGCTCAATCTCCTCGTCGCGGTTGTGCGCGAGGATGGCCCTCAGCTCGTCGTCGCCGGCGGCATCGACGCGCTGCTGGTACCAGTCGACGGCCTCCAGCTCTTCCATGAGCGAGACGATCGCCCGGTGCATGTCCTGCGTCTCGGCCGAAAGCTTCGACGCATCCTCGTGAAACCCTGCGCTGCTCGCTCCCATCGCTCCTGATCTCCCGGTGGACCGGACGAGGGCGGCCGCAGCCGCCCCGCCCGCAGACAATAGGGCAAAACGCGCGACGGACGCATTCGTGTCCTCGGCCGGTCGGGGCGGGGAACCGCGTTCCGCGCCCCGACCGGCCGGCAAACGAATCAGCGGGCGGCGGCGTGCCGGCCGACCGCGCCGGCCGGACGGCGCGGGCCGCGGCCGGCGTCGGGCCGGCGCTGGCCGCCGTACGAGCGGCCGGCGGGGCCGCCGCGGCCGCCGCCCGGCTGGGTCGCGGGTGCCGGCGGGGCGCGCATCACCGGCAGGCCGGCCGGGGTCGGCATGACCGGGACGCGCTGCGCCGTCAGCTTCTCGATATCGCGCAGCAGCGGCCGCTCCTCGCCGCTGCACATGGCGATCGCGATGCCGTCCGCGCCGGCGCGCGCCGTGCGGCCGATGCGGTGGACATAGGTCTCGGGCACGTGCGGCAGGTCGAAGTTGATGACGTGCGAGACGCCGTCGACGTCGATGCCGCGCGCGGCGATGTCGGTCGCGACCAGGATCCTGGTGCGGCCGGCGCGGAAGGCGGCGAGCGCGCGCTCGCGCTGGCCCTGGCTCTTGTTGCCGTGGATCGCCTCGGCGCCGATGCCCGCCTGCTCGAGCTGCCGCACGACGCGGTCTGCGCCGTGCTTGGTGCGCGTGAAGACCAGCATCAGGCGCGGGTTCGCCTCGCGCACGATATGGACCAGGAGGGCCGGCTTCTGCCCCTGCTCGGCGAAGATGACGCCCTGCTCGACGCGCTCGACGGTGGTGGCGACCGGCGCCACCTCGACCCGCACGGGATCGCGCAGCAGGTCGGCGGCGAGCGCGGCGATCTCCCTCGGCATGGTCGCCGAGAAGAACATGTTCTGCCGCTGCCTGGGCAGGGCGCGGACGATGCGGCGCACGGCATGGATGAAGCCCATGTCGAGCATGTGATCGGCCTCGTCGAGGACGAGGATCTCGACCTGGTCGAGGCGCACCGCACCGGTGTCGAGATGGTCGATGAGGCGGCCCGGCGTGGCGACCAGGATGTCGACGCCGCCCGAGAGCGCCCGGATCTGTGGGCTGAGCGGCACGCCGCCGAAGGCCAGCGCCGTGCGCAGGCCGAGATGGCGGCCGTAGGTGCGGAAGCTCTCGTGGATCTGCGAGGCGAGCTCGCGGGTCGGGCTCAGGATCAGGGCCCGGGTCGACTTGCGCATCGCCGGCCGGCGGTCGGCGGCGAGCCGCTGCAGGATCGGCAGCGCGAAGGCGGCCGTCTTGCCGGTGCCCGTCTGGGCGATGCCGAGGAGGTCGCGTCCGGCGAGGACCTGGGGAATGGCCTGCGCCTGGATCGGGGTGGGGGTGGCATAGCCTTCTTCGGCGAGCGCCTTGAGGATCGGCGCCACGAGGCCGAGGTCGGTGAACTGGGTCAAGAGATTGGGAATCTTTCACATGCCCGTCGGAAGCCGGGTGCGACCATGGGTCGCCCGTGCCGAACCCCGCGGGGGTTTCAGGGGGGACGCCCCGCGCTGCCTGGGCTGTTCCGTGGAGAGCTTGGCGCCTGGCAGGACGATCGACCCTGGGGTCGTCGCTCACGCGGCCGGGGGCGCCGGCATCCGCTTCTCTGCGGATGGCGTCTAGATGCATGCTGCGATGCAATAAGTCAAGGAGGAACCGAGGCGAGGCCCCATTTCCACCCGGCGCGAAGGAGTTGGGGCCGGCCCGTCAGCTCAGCCTCGCCAGCGCGTCCCTGATCGTGTCGAAGATGCGGGCGATCTCGCCGTCGCCGATGATCAGCGGCGGCGACATGACCAGCGTGTCCGCGGCGTTGCGGATCAGCACGCCCGCGTCGAAGCAGTGCCGGTTGACCGCGAGGCCGCGCGCGCCGGCGTCGTCGGCGCGCGGCGCCAGCTCGATGGCGCAGAGCAGGCCGATGTTGCGGATGTCGACGACGAAGGGCTGGTCCCGCAGCGCGTGCGCCGCGTCCTCGAAGACCTGGGCCTCCCGGCGGGTGCGGGCGTAGAGGTCGAGGTCGCGATGCACCTCCAGGGTCGCCAGGCCCGCCGCGCAGGCGAGCGGGTGGCCGGAATAGGTGTAGCCGTGGAAGAGCTCGATCGCGCTCTCCGGCCCCTGCTGGAAGCCGTCCCAGACCTTCCTGCTCACCAGGACGCCGCCCATCGGCACCGCGGCGTTGGTCATGCCCTTGGCGCAGGTGACGATGTCGGGCTGCACGCCCAGCAGCTCGGCGCCGAACGCGGTGCCGAGGCGGCCGAAGCCGGTGATCACCTCGTCGAAGATCAGCAGGATGCCGTGCCGGTCGCAGATCCGGCGCAGGCGCTCGAGATAGCCCACCGGCGGCGGCAGCACGCCGCCCGAGCCCGTCACCGGCTCGACGATCACGGCCGCGATGGTCGAGGGGTCGTGGATCTGGCAGAGGTCCTCGAGCTCGTCGGCCAGGTGCGCACCCCAGGCCGGGCGACCCCGCGAGAAGGCGTTCTTCTCCGGGTGATGGGTGTGCGAGAGATGGTCGACGTCGGGCAGCAGCGGCCCGAAGTCCTTGCGGTGGCGCGCCATGCCGGCGACCGAGAGGCCGCCGAAGCCCATGCCGTGATAGCCCTTGGCGCGGCCGATCAGGCGGGTCCGGCCGGCGTCGCCGCGGGCGCGGTGGTAGGCGCGCGCGATCTTGAGCGACGTGTCCACCGCTTCGGACCCGGAGTTGGCGAAGAAGACATGGTCGAGGTCGCCCGGCGCGATCGCCGCGATCTGGCGCGCATGCTCGAAGGCGAGCGGATGGCTCATGCCGAAGGACGAGACGTAGTCCATGCGCTCCGCCTGGGCCTTGATCGCGTCGACGATCTTGCGCTGCCCGTGGCCGGCGTTGACGCACCACAGCCCGGCCATGCCGTCGAGGATCCGGCGGCCGTCCGCCGTCGTATAGTACATGCCCTCGGCCGCCACGAAGAGGCGCGGGTCGGCCTTGAACTTGCGGTTGGCGGTGAAGGGCAGCCAGTACGGCTCCATCGTCTCGCGGGTCAGCGTCGGCGCGGGTACGTCGTTCACGGGCGCTCCTCCATCGGCTCCTGCGGCGCCCCCATGATGCACTTCATGACGCTGAAACGCAAACCGGGACCGGCGATCTTTGCTGTTCCACGTGTCTACGAAGAACACTAGAGTCCGCCGATCGTCACGACCTTCCGAGGATGCCCAGATGGTGGACCCGCTCCCGCTGATCGAGGTTTCCGGCCCACCGCGCGAGCGGGGCCGGCAGTACGGTCGCCAGGCGGCCGCGCGCGTCCATCTCGGCATCGCGCACTACCGCGAGCAGCTCGCGCGCACCGACTTCGCCTGGCCGGCGGTGCAGCGGCAGGTGCGCGACTATGTCCCGGTCATGAAGGGCTTCGCCGCCAACCAGGTCGAGGAGATGCGCGGCATCGCCGAGGGCGCCGAGGTCGAGTTCGAGCACATCGCCTTCCTCAACGCCCGCACCGAGATCCTGAAGCTCGCCGCGCGTCCCGACCTGCGCGCGAAGCTGGCGGCGAGCGAGGAGCCCGACGGCTGCACCGGCGTCATCGTGCTGCCCGAGGCGAGCGCCAACGGCCGCCTCGTCCACGCCCAGAACTGGGACTGGAAGGCGGAATGCGCCGAGACCGCCGTCGTCCTGCGCATCCGCAACGACGACGGGCCGGACATGCTGTGCTTCGCCGAAGCGGGGCAGATGGCGCGCTGCGGCATGAACGCGGCGGGCATCGTCATCACCGCCAACTACCTCGAATCCGACCGCGACTATGCGCGCCTCGGCGTGCCGCTGCCGCTGATCCGCCGCAAGGTGCTGGAGCAGCAGCAGCTGGCACTCGCCTTCCACGCCGTCTACACGACGCCGAAGTCCGGCTCGAACAACATGATGGTGAGCCAGGCCGAGGGTGTCGCCATCGACTTCGAGTGCGCCCCCGACGAGACCTTCCAGGTCCATGCCGAGCGCGGCCTCATCGTCCACGCCAACCACTGGCAGAGCCCGGTGGCGCTCGCCAAGCTGAAGGACACCGGCGTCGCCGGCACGCCCGACAGCCTCTACCGCGACATGCGCGTGCGCCAGCTCCTCGCGGCCCAGGCCGGCTCGATCACCCGGGAGTCGGTGAAGACCGCGCTGTTCGACGATTTCGGCCATCCCTGGTCGGTGTGCCGCCCGCCGCGCAGGTCGCTGACCCAGAACCTCAGCGCGACGGTCGCGATGATCGTCATGGAGCCGGCGCTGGGCGTCATGGACGTCTGCCTGCTGCCGGCGCTCAACCGCCAGTTCCAGACCTTCCGGCTGGACATGCAGGGCGCCCCGCGGGCGGTGGACAAGGTGGCATGACGGAGGGCGCGGACGGCGCGCGGCCCGGCGTGCCGGTGATCGCCGGCCGCTGCCGCGAGGACCTCTGCCTCGACGCGGCCGAGATCATCGCGGCGCGCTGCGGCCTGCCGACGCCGATCGACCCGCGGTTCTGATCCGATCGTCCGAGGCCGCGCGGCGGCGCTCGGCCGCGGCCGCGTCGCGCGCCTCGCGCTCCGCGACGGCGCGCGCGGTCAGCGCCAGGTGCCGCTCCAGCAGCGAGGAAGCCCAGGCGCGGTCGCCCTTCTCGATGGCGTCGAGCACCGCCAGGTGCTCGCGCGACGACTGGATGATCCGGCGGGTGGTGATGCGGCGGAACGAGAAGTGCTCCTCGAGCTGCCGCAGCGCGTTCTGCCGGCGCATCGCCTCGGCGAGGAAGCGGTTGTGCGACCACGTCGCGATCGCCTCGTGGAAGGCGTTGTTGGCCTCGAACCAGCGCTTCGGGTCGAGCCCGTCGACGTCGCGCAGGATGGCGTGGTGCAGCTCGCGCAGCCGGCGCATCTCGTCGGGATCGTGGGCGAAGGTCGGCTCGGCCAGCGACGCGCACTCGATGATGATGCGGAAGCGATAGCTCTCGGCGAGCGCCGCCGGCGAATCGAGCGCCTCCATGAAGCGCCAACCATGGCCGCGCTGGCGGCGCACGATGCCGTCGTCGGCCAGCTTCATCAGGACGCGGCGGACGATGCCGCGCGACACGCCGTAGCGCGGCATCAGCGCGGCCTCCGACACCTCGGTCGGAAGCTGGCCGCGCGCGCGATCGGTCAGGATCGCCTGGTGCAGGTCGTCGAAGGCCGACCGTGGCAGGAGCTCGTCGTCGGCCTCCGCGTCCGCGACGGCGCGCAGCAGCGTGAAGCCGCGCCCGGCGGCGAAGGCGAGGTAGCCCATGGCTTCCAGCACGCGCAACGCCGCGCGGACCGGCGTGCGCGACACGCCGAACCGCTCGGCCAGCGGCAGCTCGCGCACGGCCGTGCCCGCCGCCAGGCGCGTGCGCCCGATCTCGGCCAGGATCTGCCGCACCAGCTCGGCCTGCAGCGCGCTGCGGCCGCCCGGGCGGCGCGGTCGTCGGGCGCGTTCGACGGTCCCCATG
>JADZBA010000218.1 GCA_020852355.1 Alphaproteobacteria bacterium | reverse complement strand
CTTCGGCGTCGTGCGCCAGATAGTTCAGCGTCGTGACGATCGACCAGCGATCGAGCTGTCCCTGGTTGAGTTGCTGCGTGCCGTGATAGAGGCCGGTCGTGTCGCCAAGGCCGACCGTGTTCGTCGTCGAGAACAGGCGAAACGCGGGATGCGGGCGGATCACCTTGTTCTGGTCGAGCAGCGTCAGCTTGCCTTCGACCTCCAGCACGCGCTGGATGACGAACATGACGTCGGGCCGGCCGGCGTCGTACTCGTCGAACACGATCGCGGTCGGATGCTGCAGGGCCCAGGGCAGCAGGCCCTCGCGATACTCCGTGACCTGCTTGCCGTCACGCAGCACGATCGCGTCCTTGCCGACGAGATCGATGCGGCTGATGTGGCTGTCGAGATTGACGCGGATGCAGGGCCAGTTGAGGCGCGCGGCCACCTGCTCGATATGGGTCGACTTGCCGGTGCCGTGATAGCCCTGGATCATCACGCGGCGGTTGTAGGCGAAGCCGGCGAGGATCGCGAGGGTGGTATCGTGGTCGAAGCGGTAGGCCGCATCGATGTCGGGGACATGCTCGGTCGGCGTGGAGAACGCCGGCACCTCGAGGTCGCAGTCGATGCCGAATGTCTGGCGGACGGAGACCTTGATGTCGGGCAGGCCGTTCGGCGCCGTTTCGGCGGCGCGGGTGGACGTGGCGGTGGCCATCGGGATCGGATCTCGTCGTTTGGAGGCGATGAAGGGAAGCGGCTATGCGAAATAGCCGTTTTTCAGGGTCGCATAGGCTTCATTGATTGATTTTAGACGCTCTTCCGCGGCCTTGTCGCCCCCATTCGCATCGGGGTGGTGCAGCTTGACGAGCGTCAGGTAGCGTGCGCGCAACCGCTCCTGGGTGACCGGGGGCTCCAGCCCGAAGATCGCGAAGGCCCGCGCATGGGCCGGCTCGACCGGCGGCTTGCCGGGCTTGTCGTCGATTTCCTCGTCGGCGTCGAAGAAGCCGAAGCCGTCGTGGACGCGCCAGCGCGCCGCGCCGCGCCGCCCGCCGCCGAGCGGCCAGGTCGGCCGCTGCCATACCGTGTCGCGCCTGAGGTCGGCCTCGATGTCGGCCTGCGACATGCCGCGATAGTAGTCCCAGCCGGCGTTGTACTGGCGGACATGCTCGAGGCAGAACCAGCGATACTGGTCGAGGCGGTCGCGCGACTGCGGCGCGCGATAGTCGCCGTCCGCCGCGCATCCCGCCCACTCGCAGCAACGCCGGTCCGACGACGCAAACGGGTCCGGCGCGACGGCGACGTGATCGAGGCGTCGTTTCATCGCGGAAATTATGGTCGGCCCTCCGACGACAGGCAAGCGGGCGCCGGGAGGTCGGGCCGGAAAAGCGCTCGACGCCCGACGGTGCTGCGCACTAGATGACTCACATCGCGTGCCGCGACGGCACGCGCATGCGGAATATGGGGTGGCGAGGCGGCTTCTTGGAGCATTCCATCGCGACGAGATGCGATCCCGCACGAAGATCCGGTTCGACGCGGAGAACGCGTTCGGACCGGGTCGGTCGACTGCTCGCCGCGATTCCCGCATATCACCGCGGAGCATCGTTACGAGCCCGCGCGTACTGGCCTGGCGGCTTGCTGGCGGGGTGGCGACGTCTGGTGGAGGCAGGCATGAGGAGAGGACGATGACCGCCGTCCGGGACGCGATCCGCGACAAGCTGACGCAGGCCTTCGCGCCGAGCGTCCTGACGATCATCGACGATTCCCACCGTCACGCCGGCCATGCCGGCGCGCGGCCCGAGGGCGAGACGCATTTCCGTGTGGAGATCGTCGCCGCGGCGTTCGCTGATCGCTCGCGCGTGGCGCGCCAGCGGATGGTCTACGACGTCCTCGCGGCCGAGCTGGCGGGGCCGGTGCATGCCCTGCAGCTCCGCACACTGGCGCCCGGTGAAGCCTAGAGGGCGACGCAATGCGCTTCAGGTTGCGCAGAACATCGAGACGCATCCCGGTTGTCGCCACCGCCTACCAGACGGTCATCCCCTGGCTGTCGCGCCAGCACCGGGTTGAAGGCGGCGTGGAGGTTCGCGGCGAGCCGCGCCGGATCGCCGTCGGGGCGCGACAGCAGCGCCGCGGCTGGTGCCAGCAGCGGCAACGCCAGGACGCAACCGACGAGGCGGTTGCCGGGGTGGCGCGCGGGCAGGCGCCGGCCGGCGTCGGCGTCAAGAAGCCCGTTCGGCGGACGGGCCGGCGTAGTAGGCCGGCCAGTGGTCGCGCACCACCGGCCCGTCGGTGCGCAGCGCATGGCAGCTGTCGAGATGTCCCGGCCGGCGCGGCGGCACCCCGGCGAGGCGGCGCTCGCGGGACAGCCAGGGGATGATCGTCTGGTAGGCGGTGGTCGCGACCGGGCCCAGCAGCTCGACCAGATGGGTGCAGCCCTCGACGCCGCCCAGCAGCGTGCGCACCTCCTGCGTCCAGCCCGACTTGATCGAGAGGCCCACGACGCGCTGGAAGTTGGGCGTGATCGCCGGGCAGATCGCGTAGGGGCTGGCGTCGGTCACCGCCTCGATGCCCCGCACCACGAGCGTGTCGTCGACGGTGAGGCGGATCCACATGTCGTGGATCGCCTCGCCGGGCGGCATGTCGCCGCGCGACTGCATCTCGAAGGAATAGGTCTTGGAATCGACGAGATGGCCCTCGATGTCCCACAGGCCGTCGTCGCGGCGATAGCCGCGGCACTCGATCCGACGGGTGTGGACGTGGGCGCGCGGCGCCGGGGTCGACAGGGGCATGGCGGGGACCGGTCTCGAAGTGATGCTGCGATGCAGCAAGTGACCTAGGACGAAGCTTCACCCGCCGTCAATGCCGCGGGCGCCGGCGGGGTGACCCGCAGCAGCGTCAGCTGGTTGCGCTGGCGGCGGAGAATTTCGACGCGGAAGCCGTGCAGCGCGAAGATCTGGCCCGGATCGGGGATCATCTGCGCCTCGTGCAGGACGAGGCCGGCGATCGTCGCCGCGGCCTCGTCCGGCAGGTTCCAGTCGAGCTGCCGGTTGAGGTCGCGCAGCGTCACCGTCCCGGCGACGAGATAGGAGCCGTCGGCCTGCGGCCGGACGCCGAGCGGCACCACGTCGTGCTCGTCGGCGATGTCGCCGACGATCTCCTCCAGGATATCCTCCAGGGTGACGATGCCGAGCAGGGAGCCGTACTCGTCGACGACGATGGCGAAATGCTCGCGGCGGCGGCGGAACGCCTCGAGCTGGGCGAGCAGCGTCGTGCTCTCGGGGATGAACCAGGGCTTGGCGGCGATGGCGGCGACATCGAGCGGGGTGCCGCTGCCATGGGCCTTCAGCCCGCGCAGCAGGGCCTTCGCGTGCAGCACGCCGATGATGTTGTCCGGCGCGCCCCGCCACAGCGGGATGCGGGTGTGCGGGCTGGCCAGCGCCGCGTCGACGAGCCGGTCGGCCGGCTGGTCGGCGTCGAGCGTCGTCACGCCGCCGCGGTGGATCATGATCTCGCCGACGGCGACCTCGTCGAGGTCGAGGATGCTGCGCAGCATGGCCCGCTCGCGCCGCGCCTCGCGCGGGTCCTCGTCGGCGCGGCCATGCAGCTCGATGGCGCCCCGCAGCTCCTCCTCCGCGACGCCGCCGGCGGCCCCCGCCCTGATGCCGACGAGACGCAGCGCGGCGCCGATCGCCACCTGGGTGGCCTCGCTCGCCGGCGCCAGCGCGCGGACGAGGCGCAGCATCGCCGGCGCCGCGGCGAGCGCCGCCGCGTCGGCGCGATGGACGGCCAGGGCCCGCGGCAGCGCCTGGCCGAGCAGCAGGAAGAGGGCGATGGCGCCGGCGCCGGCGTAGAGGATGGCCAGGGCACCGACGCTGCTCGCCAGCGTGACGGCGGCGATGGCCGTGGCGACGACGGCGGCGCCGGACCCGCCCAGCAGCACCGCCGCGGCGACGCGGTCCTTCTCGGCGTGCAGCGTCTCGACGAGCTGTGCGCGGCGCACGCCCTCCGCGGCGAGCGCGTGGATGCGCTGGCGCGAGGCCGCGGCGAGCGCCGCCTCCGCCGACGACAGGAACGCCGACAGCAGCAGCAGGGCGAGGATCGCGGCGCCGGCGAGCCAGATCATCCCGAGGGCGCGCAGCCCTCAGGCCGCGATGGCATCGGCGAGCAGCCCCGTCACGTCGGCGACGGCCACGTCGCGCGCGACGAACGCCTTGCCGATGCCCCGGGTGAGAATGAACGTCACGCGGCCGTCGCGGACCTTCTTGTCCTTGCCCATATGGGCGAGCAGGCGCTCGGCGGTCCAGCGTTCGCCGCGGATCGTCGCCAGGCCCGTAGGCAGGCCGACCGCGCCGAAATGCCGCCGCACCCGGGCCGCGTCCTCGGCCGGGCAGAGGCCGAGCCGCGCCGACAGGTCGAAGGCCATCAGGATGCCGATGGCGACCGCCTCGCCGTGCAGCAGCGCGCCGCCGAAGCCGACCTCGACCTCGAGCGCATGGCCGAAGGTGTGGCCGAGGTTGAGCAGTGCCCGGTCGCCGGTCTCGCGCTCGTCGCGGGCGACGATGGCCGCCTTCGACCGGCAGCTCGCGACGACGGCATGGCGCCGCGCGTCGACGTCGCCGCCGACCAGGGCGCCGCCGTTGGCCTCGCACCACGCGAAGAAGGCGGGATCGTCGATCAGGCCGTACTTCACCACCTCGGCATAGCCGGCCAGCAGCTCGCGGCGGGGCAGGGTGGCCAGCGCCGCCATGTCGGCCAGCACGAGCAGGGGCTGGTGGAAGGCGCCGACCAGGTTCTTGCCGGCCGGCATGTCGATCGCCGTCTTGCCGCCGACGGCGCTGTCGACCTGCGACAGCAGGGTCGTCGGGACCTGCACGAAGCCGAGGCCGCGCAGCAGGATCGCGGCGGCGAAGCCGGTGATGTCGCCGATGACGCCGCCGCCCAGCGCCACCAGCGTGGTGCGCCGGTCGATGCCGAAGCCGAGCGTCGCCTCGCACAAGTGCTGCAGGTGGGCAAAATCCTTGGTCGCCTCGCCGGGCGGCAGGATGACGCGGTCGTGGCGGATGCCCGCGGCGTCGAGGCTCGCCAGCAGCGCCGGCAGGTGCAGGCCGGCGACGGTCTCGTCGCTGACCACGACGACGCGCGGCGCCGGCAGCACGGCGCGCATCCGGGCCCCGGCCCCGGCGATCAGCCCGTCGCCGACCAGGATGTCGTCGCTGCGCGCGTCGAGCCCGACACGGACCGCGTCGACGGTCACGGCCCGGCCTCCGCCGCGAGCTCGGCCGGCGCATGGGCGAGGTGCGCCGCGAGCGCCGAGAGGCAGCGCTCGACGGTGACTTCCGTGGGGGCATCGAGACTGTCGACGACGACGTCGGCCTCGGCATAGACGGGGTGGCGGATGGCCATGAGGCGGCTCAGGATCTCCTTGGGGTCGCCCTGGTTGAGCAGCGGGCGATGGGTTCGGCGGGCGACGCGGCGCAGCAGCACGTCGAGCTCGGCGCGCAGCCACAGCGAGATGCCGCGGGCGCGGATGCGGGCACGCGTGTCGGCATCCATGAAGGCGCCGCCGCCGGTCGCCAGGACATGGACCGGCTCGTCGAGCAGGCGGGCGATGACGCGGCGCTCGCCGTCGCGGAAGGCGGCCTCGCCGTGGCGGGCGAAGATCTCGGCGATGGTGCAGCCGGCCGCCGCCTCGATCTCGGCGTCGGCGTCACGGAAGGAAAGTCCGAGACGCTGGGCGAGGCGTCGTCCTATGCTGGTCTTGCCCGCGCCCATCAAACCGATCAGAACAAGGGTGCGGGGCAGCGCCGGCGGCGCCGGCACCGCGGCGAGCACGCTCATGGATGCTCCGCCACCCGGCGTTGAATCGCCTCGAAGGCGCCGATATCCTGCCGCCCCATCGCCATGCCGCGTTGTTAGCACAGACGCCGTCGGAAGTCGTCAAGCAGCCGCCGGCGGGAGTTCTCGACCATGGCCCGTAAGCTCGTCTGGATCGCCGCGGCCGTGGTCGTGGTCCTCGTCGCCGCCTCCGTCGGTGCGCTGCTGCTCGTCGACATGCCGGCGCCGACCAAGCGGATCGAGAAGGTGGTGCCCGATGGCAGGCTGGCTCGCTAGCGTCGCTTTCACCGCCACCGTTGCCGCGGCGGCCGGCGCCCTGGGCCAGCCGGCGCCGACGCCGCTGCTCGGCCCGCCGGTACGCCTGGAGACCGCTCCGGGCACGGCGCCCACCCCGCTGCCGCAGGAACGCGCGACCCGGCCGCGCCGCGATTCCGGTGTCACCGCGCGACCACTGCCGGCCCTCGATCGCGAATCCGCCGGCTGGACCACTGCCGAGGGCGGGTTCGGCACGGCACTGTGGCACGCCAGCCGCTGGGCGACGGTGGAGCGCCTGCTCGGACGCCTGCCGGCCGCCGCGACGCCGGCGCGCCATGCGCTCGCCCGCGGGCTGCTCATGTCGGCCGCCGCCCGCCCCGAAGGGGCCCCCGATGGGGCATTCCTGGAACGCCGGCTCGCCGGCCTGCTGGCGCTGGGCGATGGTCCCGCCGCCCATGCGCTGGCCCGCGCGCTGCCCGCCGAGCGCCTCGGCGGGCCGCTCGCCCGGCCGGCGGCGGAGGCCGCCCTGCTCGCCGGTGTGCCGGCGGACGCCTGCCGCGCCGCCCGCCGTCCCGAGCTCGACACCACGGAGCTGTTCTGGCGCCGGCTGCTCGTCGCCTGCGACGCGCTGGACGGCCAGGGCGACCGCGTGGCGCTCGGCCTCGACCTGCTGCGCGAGCAGGGGCGCGATCCGGGCGCCGCCTTCGTGGCCCTCGTGGAGGCGGCGCTCGGCGGCGAGAAGCCGGCGGTGGACGCTCTGCCGGACGGGCTGGCCGTGGTGCTCGCGGCGAAGGCGGGAGCGGCGCCGACCGCCGCTGCGCTGGCCGCAGCCGGTCCCGGCGTCGCGGCCGCCATCGCCCGCGCGGACGCCATGCCGCCGGCTCTCCGCCTCGCCGCCGCCGAGCGCATGGCCGCGCGCGGCCTGGTCGACGGCACCCTGCTGGCGCGCCTCTATGCCGGGCTGCCGCTGCCGCCCGAGGCGCTGGCCGAGGCGGCGGCGGGGGCGGCGAAGGACCATGGGCCGGCGGGCCGTGCCCTGCTCTTCCAGGCGGCGCGCCTCCAGGTCGTGCCGGCGCAGCGCCTGGAGCGTCTCGCCGCCGGCTGGCGCCACGCGGCCGCGGCGGGGGTTCCGCTCGCCTACGCCGCCGCCGCCGCGCCGCTGGTCGCCGAGATCTCGCCCTCGGCCGATCTCGTGCCGCACGCCGCCGCCGCGCTGCGCATCGCGTTCGCCGCCGGCGACGTGGCGACCGCCGACCGCTGGCTGACCCTGGTCGGCGCGCGCATCGGCGACCGCCAGGCGCTCGCCGTCTACGCCGCCGCCGCGCCGCTGCTGCGGCTCGCCCGCGGCGACGAAGGCCCCGCATGGAACGCCGAATCGGCACAGCGCTGGTCGGCGGCGATGGGCGGGCCGGCGACCTCGCGGACGGCGGTCGGCCTGGCGCTCCTCGCTTCCCTGGGCGACCTCGCCGACAGCGACGAGTGGGTGGCCCTCGCGCGCGAGCCGGACGGGCCGCCGCCGGCATCGTCCGTCTGGTTCGCCCAGGAGGCCGCCGCGCGCGAGGCGCGCCTGGGCGAGCAGGTGGCCCTCGCCCTGATCGCCCTCGGCGAGGCGCCGGTGCCCCATCCGCTCGCCGCCTTCTCCGCGCTCAACGGCCTGCGCCTCGCCGAGCAGACGCCGGCGGCGCGCCGCATCGCCCTGGAGATCGCCCTCCTCGCCGGCCTGTAGCGCGATGGCGCCCCCGGGCATCGCGGGGCGGCGGATCGAGGCGTTCCTCGAGATGATGGCGGCCGAGCGCGGCGCGGCGCGCAACACCGTGGAGGCCTACCGCCGCGACCTGGACGACCTCGCGACCTTCCTGGCCGGGCGCGGCGAGACGCTCGAGGCGACGACGCCGGCATCGCTCGAGGCCTATCTCGCCCATCTCGCCGCCGCCGGCCGGGCGCCGCGCACCGCGGCGCGGCGGCTGTCGGCGATCCGGCAGTTCCACCGGTTCCTCTATGCCGACGGGATGCGCGCCGACGACCCGACCCTGCGCCTCGATTCCCCGCGCCTGGGCCGGCCGCTGCCCAAGGTCCTGGAGGCGGGGGAATGCGCCGCCCTGCTGGCCGCCGCCAAGGCCAGGCCGGGCCCCGAGGGCATCCGCATGGTAGCGATCCTGGAGCTGCTCTACGCCGGCGGGCTGCGCGTCTCGGAACTGGTCGGGCTGCCGGCAAATGCGGTTCCGGCCGGCACCACGACATTGCTGGTGCACGGCAAGGGCGGGCGCGAGCGCGTCGTGCCGCTGGCCGCGTCGGCCGTGGCCGCGGTCGCGGCCTACGGCGCCGTGCGCGCCGGGTTCCTGCCCAAGGGGGCGCTGCGGGCCCGCGCGGAGCGCTGGCTCTTCCCCTCGCGCGGGGTGGATGCGCGGCTGACGCGCCGCCGGGTCGGCCAGATGCTGAAGGACCTGGCGCTGCAAGCCGGCCTGGATCCCGCGCGCCTGTCGCCGCACGTGCTGCGCCATGCCTTCGCCACCCATCTGGTCGACGGCGGTGCCGACCTGCGCAGCGTGCAGCGCATGCTGGGGCACGCCGACATCGCCACCACCCAGATCTACACCCATGTCGCGGACGAGCGCCTGTCGCGGCTGGTCCATGCCCACCATCCGCTGGCCCGCCGGCCCCCGGGGACCAAGGCGGCACCCGGCCGCCGGGGGGAGGGGTGACGGCGGTCGGTTTCGCGCTTCCGCGTCCCTGTGCTAGTACCCGCCCCCACCATGCGCAGCTTCCTGGACTTCGAGCAGCCGATCGCCGAGCTCGAGAGCAAGATCGACGAGCTCCGGCACCTTCCCGGCGCGGCCGACATCAACATTGCCGACGAGGTGGCGAAGCTCCAGGCGAAGGCGGAGCGGCTGCTGCGGCAGACCTATGCCCGCCTGACGCCCTGGCAGAAGGTGCAGGTCGCCCGCCACCCCGAGCGGCCGCGGCTGACCGACTATGTCGGCGCCCTCATCACCGACTTCACGCCGCTCGCCGGCGACCGCACCTTCGCCGAGGACCGCGCCATCGTCGGCGGCCTCGGGCGCTTCCGCGGCGCGCCGCTCATGGTCATCGGCCAGGAGAAGGGGGCGGATACCGAGAGCCGGGTGCGGCACAATTTCGGCATGGCTCGTCCCGAAGGCTATCGCAAGGCCCGCCGGCTGATGGAGCTGGCCGACCGCTTCCGCCTGCCGATCCTGACGCTGATCGACACCGCCGGCGCCTATCCCGGGGTCGGCGCCGAGGAGCGCGGCCAGGCCGAGGCGATCGCGCGGGCGATCGAGGCCGGCCTCGGCGTCGGCGTGCCCTTCGTGGCGGTGGTCATCGGCGAAGGCGGCTCGGGCGGCGCGATCGCGCTCGCCACCGGCAACGCCGTCCTCATGCTGGAGCACTCGATCTACTCGGTCATCTCGCCGGAAGGCTGCGCCTCGATCCTGTGGCGCAGCGCGGAGAACGCCCAGCAGGCGGCCGAGGCGCTCAAGCTCACGGCGCAGGATCTGCTGCGCCTGGGGGTCATCGACGCGGTCGTGCCGGAGCCGCTGGGCGGCGCCCACCGCGACAAGGAGACGACGATCGCCGCCGTCGGCGAGGCGATCGCGGCCGCCTTCGCGGCGCTCGACGGGCTCGATCCGGCGACCTTGCGCCTGCGGCGGCGCGAGAAGTTCCTGGCGATCGGCCAGAACGGTTCGTGAGCGGCGACGGTCCCGCCGTCCATCGCCGCCGGCCGCGGGCACCCGCCTGATGGAGGCCGACCACGGGATCCCCCATCTGCGCGAGATCGTGGTCTTCCTGGCCGCCGCCGGGATTGTCGTCCCGGTGTTCCATCGGCTGCGCATCAGCCCGGTCCTGGGCTTCCTGCTGATCGGCATCGCCATCGGGCCCTACGGCGCCGGCGCCCTTGCGGGGGACGTCCCCTGGCTGCGCCTCCTGGTCATCGCCGATCCCGACGGCGTCCGGCGGATCGCCGAGCTCGGCGTCGTGTTCCTGCTCTTCACCATCGGCCTGGAGCTGTCCGCGCGACGGCTCTACGCCATGCGTCACCTCGTCTTCGGCCTGGGCGGCGGCGCAGTGGCGGCGACGGCCCTGGCGATCGGCGCCGTGGCGTGGGCGTGCGGCCTCGGCCCCGCGGCGGCGGCGATGATCGGGCTGGCCCTGGCGATGTCGTCCACCGCCGTCGTCATGCAGCTCCTGGCCGAGCGCCGGGCCGTCTCCGGCCGGGTCGGACGGACCGCCTTCGCGATCCTGCTGTTCCAGGATCTGGCCGTGGTCCCGATCCTCGTGCTGGTCTCGGTCCTGGGCGGCGACGCCGAACCGGCACCGGCCCTGGCCCTGGCGTTCGGCAAGGGCCTGGCGGTGGTCGCGGCGATCGCCGCGGTCGGCTACTTCGCCCTGCGCCCGGCGCTGCGCTCGGCCGCGGCGGCCGGCGGCAACGAGCTGTTCACGGCCGTCGTCCTGCTGCTGGTGATCGGCACTGCCGCGGCGACCTGGGTCGCGGGCCTGTCGATGGCGCTCGGCGCGTTCCTCGCCGGGCTGATGATCGCCGACACCGAGTACCGGCACGAGATCGAGGTCGACATCGATCCCTTCAAGGGCCTGCTGCTGGGGCTCTTCTTCATCGCCGTGGGGATGCGCATCGACGCCGCCGCGTTCCTCGCCGATCCGTGGGTCGTGCTGATGGCGGTCGCCGGCCTCTACCTGGCGAAGGCGGCGCTGATCGGCGGCCTGGCGCGCCTCGTCGGGCTGCCGTGGCCGACCGCGGTGACCGTCGGCCTGCTGCTCGGGCAGGGCGGCGAGTTCGCCCTCGTCGCCATCGGCCTGGCGGCGGAGGCCCGCATCGTCGAGGCCGGCGCGGCGCAGTTCTGCTTCCTGGTGGCCGGCCTGTCGCTGTGCGCGACGCCGCCGGTGGCCGCGCTGGCATGGCGGCTGTCCTCTCGGCTGGCGAAGCCGCGCGGGGACGAGGAGATCGCGGTGCCGCCCGCCGGCCATGTCCTTCTCGGCGGCTTCGGGCGGGTCGGCCGCATCGTCGCCGACGTGCTGGACCGCGAAGGCATCGCCTACGTCGCCCTCGACCTCGACCCGGCGGCGGTCGAGCGCGAGCGGCAGAACGGCCGGCGCGTGCATTTCGGCGACGCCAGCCGCGCCGCCGTCCTGGAGCGGGCGGGAGCCGAGTCGGCCGAGGCGCTGGTGGTCATCCTCGATCGGCCGGCGGCGGCCGAGCGCGCGGTGGCGAGCGCCCGGCGGCGCTGGCCCGACCTGCCGATCTATGCCCGTGCCCGCGACCTGAAGCACGCCGAGCGCCTCAGGGAGCGCGGCGCCACCGAGGTGATCGAGGAGACCCTCGAACCGAGCCTGCAGCTCGCCGGCCTGGTGATGGCCGGCCTCGGCGTGCGCCCCGAGACGGTGGCCGAGCGCATCGCCGCGCGCCGCGACCAGACGGGCACCGGCGACGGCTGACGACCGCCCCGCCGATCATGAACCTCCGTCCTGGTCCGTGCGACTGACGGGGAGGGAGCCGCGCCAGGGTCGCAGGGCTCGCCGCAGCGAAATGCCGCATCGCCGATTGCGAGGCGCGTGGGAATTTCGTACGGCATCGTCCCGTTCCTGGGACAGCCCGTCGCGGGCCGACTTGCCGGCGCCGGGGAGCGCATCAAGATCAATAGACGCGGGGATACCGGATCGGGGGGGAAACGATTGCGCAAGGACCAGCCTGGAGGAGACGGAACGACGCCGGCCGAGGCAGCGGTGCGCGGGGCGGCTGCCCGCCGCTACGAGTTGCTCGTCCGCCGCATCGACCAGCATCTTTCCCGGCGCGGCCTGAGCGAGCGGCAGGCCTGCCTGCGCGCCGGCCTGAAGGTCGACGCGATCCGCGCCATCCGGCGCGGCCAGAGCCCGCGCGCCGAGACGCTGGCGCGGCTGGCGCGGATCCTGGAGGTTCCGGCCCAGTTGCTGTTCGACGCCACCGGCGGGGAGGGCCTGGACGGCTGCGAGGCGCCGGCACGCCCGCAGGGGGTCGCCGACCGCGACGACCCGGCGAGCCTGACCATCGCCGAGATCGACCTCAGGGTGGCCGACCGCCGTCACCTCGCGGACGCCGTGACGGCGCTGCAGGCCCAGGCGATCGCCTACCGCTGGCGGATGCCGCGCGACCTCGTGCGGGCGCAGACCTCCGCCGGCGAGACCCACCTGCGCATCATCGCGATGCACGGCGATTCGATGGAGCCGGACCTGCCGTCGGGGACCCGCATCCTGGTGGACTCCGGCGACCGGACGCCGAGCCCCCCCGGCATGTTCGTGGTCTGGGACGGCCTCGGTCTCGTCGTGAAGCGGATCGAGCACCTGCCGTTCAGCGATCCGCCGCGCGTGCGGATCACCTCCGACAACCCGCGCTACCGGCCCTACGAGGTGGCCCTGGTCGAGGCCGAGATCCGCGGCCGGGTCATCGGCCGCTGGAAGTGGAGCTGACCACGGCGCGCGGCACTACGGCACGCCCGGGAACGAGGTCACGTACTGGATCCTGAGGTCGGGGAAGCTGTCGACGAACTGCACCTTCAGGTCCGGGAAGGCGGTCACCATCTGCCACTTCCCGCAGCGGTCCGGGAAGCTGGTCACCTGCTGCACCCTGAGGTCCGGGAAGGAGGCGACGACCTGGACCTTGAGGTCGGGAAAGGACCCGACCGCCTGCACCTTGCCCCACAGGCGCTTGCCGGCGAGCGTGCATCCCGCCGGATCGACCTTGCCGGCGGCGGCGGGCGCGGCGCCGACCGCCAGCCCGGCGAGAACGGCGGCGGCGCGGCGCATCGCCGTCAGTTGGCGACGGCGCGCAGCCGGTCCTCGCTGAGGCCGACCCGCCGCGCGGTCGCGAGGATGTCCTTCCATGCCTGGTCCGAGAGGGGGATCCCCTCGGCCAGTCGCTTCGCCCGGGTTCGCCGCTCGGGCTCGCCGGGAACCAGGACCTCGCCCCCTGACGTGGCCGGCCGCGACCCCTTCACGTAGTCGACGTACTGCCGCAGCTCGCGCGCGAAGCCGTCGTCGGAATGGAAATGGTCGACCGCCATGTAGATCGACAGCATGCCGTTGGCCAGCGGCCGCGGGCCGGGGCCCGAGCAGCCCGACCCGGTGAAGGCGCCCGCCAGAAGCTCGCACATCAGCGCCAGGCCCGAGCCCTTGTGCTCGCCGAAGGTGCGCAGCGCGCCCGCGCCCTTGCGCGGGTCCGGCACGGCGCCGGGCGGGACCTCGCCGTACAGCGTCCGCGGGTCGCTCGACAACGTGCCGTCGGGCTCGATCAGCGCGCCGGCCGGCAGCGCCTTGCCGCCGGAATGGGCGACCAGCGCCTTGCCTTCGGCGACCAGCGAGGTCGCGAAGTCGAGGATGATCGGCTCCTCGCCGGGAACCGGCAGGCCGATCGCCACGGGGGCGGTCGAGAAGCGCCGGTCGACGCCGCCGAAGGGCGCCACCAGCTCGCTGCCGGCGACGTTGACGAGATGGATCGAGACCTGGCCTGCGGCGGCGGCCGTCTCCGGGTAGTCGCCGATGCGGCCGAGATGGCCGGCGTGGCGCAGCCCGATCACCGCCACGCCGTGCCGGCGGGCGCGCTCGATGCCGAGCGCCACGGCGAGCGGCCCGACCGTCTGGCCGAAGCCGTAGTTGCCGTCGACCAGCGCGAAGGCGCCGCCGTCGACGATCGTGGTCAACGTCTGCGCGGCCTTGACCCGGTCGCCCTGCAGCGCCTCGACATAGCGCGGCACGCGGATGATGCCGTGGCTGTCATGGCCGGCGAGGTTGGCGCCGGCCAGCATCGTGGCGATGCGCCCGGCCTCGGCCGCCTGGCAGCCGGCCGCGGCGAAGATGTCCGCCACGAGGCGGACGAGCGGTTCGTGGCGGATGATCAAGGGGTGCGTCTCCTCGGCGTCGCACCGCCTGCGGCGGGGTCTTCAGATCCGGCCGTGGCAGTGCTTGTACTTCTTGCCGCTGCCGCAGGGGCAGGCGGCGTTGCGCTGGACCTTGCCCCAGGTCGCGGGGTCGGCGGGATCGATGGTGCCGGCGATCGCGGCGACGGCCGTGTGGCGCGCCGGCTGGCGCTGCAGCCCGTCGTCGCCGAGGCCCGGCGCGTCGACGTCGGCCATGGCCGGATCCCAGCGCGTCTCCTGCATCGCCGGCATCGGCGGCGGCACCGGCTCGGGGTCCTGGACGCGGATCTCGATGTGGCTGAGGAGCTGGATCACCGCCTCGCGCAGGTGCGTCAGCATCTCCTCGAAGAGCGTGAATGCCTCGCGCTTGTACTCGTTGAGCGGGTCGCGCTGGGCGTAGGCGCGCAGGCTGATGCCCTGGCGCAGGTGGTCGAGCGACAGCAGGTGGTCCTTCCACACCTGGTCGAGCACCTGCAGCAGGATGCTCTTCTCCGCCATCCGCATCACTTCAGGACCGTAGGCGGCGGTCTTCTCGGCGGTCTTCTGGTCGAGCGCCTTGACGATGCGCTGGCGGATCTCCTGGTCGGCGATCCCCTCCTCCTTCGCCCACTCGGCGACGGGAAGGTCGAGGCCGAACAGGCGCAGGCAGCTCTCGTGCAGCGCCGCCATGTCCCATTGCTCGGCATAGGCGTTGGCCGGGATGGCGCGGCCGACCGCGAGCTCGACGACCTCGGCGCGCATGTCGGTGATCATGGCCTCGACGTCTTCGGCCGCCATGATCTCGCGGCGCTGCTCGTACACGACCTTGCGCTGGTCGTTCATCACGTCGTCGAAGCGCAGGAGCTGCTTGCGGATCTCGTAGTTGCGCGCCTCGACTTTCTGCTGCGCCTTCTCCAGCGCCTTGTTGATCCAGGAATGGACGATCGCCTCGCCCTCCTTGATGCCGAGGCGGCGCAGCATGGTGTCCATGCGCTCCGACCCGAAGATGCGCATCAGGTCGTCCTCGAGCGAGACGAAGAACTTCGAGGCGCCCGGATCGCCCTGGCGGCCGGAGCGGCCGCGGAGCTGGTTGTCGATGCGCCGGCTCTCGTGGCGCTCGCTGCCGATCACGTAGAGGCCGCCGGCCTCCAGCACCGCACGCCTGGCCTCGGCGATCTCGGCCCGGATCGCCGCGTCGCGGCGCGTCCGCTCGTCCTCGTCGGCGATCGCCTGCAGCTCGTGGCGCACCCGCATCTCGACGTTGCCGCCGAGCTGGATGTCGGTGCCGCGGCCGGCCATGTTGGTGGCGATGGTGACCGCCCCCGGCCGCCCGGCCTGGGCGATGATGTAGGCCTCCTGCTCGTGGTAGCGGGCGTTCAGGACCGGGCGGGGGAGCCGGCGCTCCTGCAGGAGCGCCGCGAGCACCTCCGACTTCTCGATGCTGACGGTGCCGACGAGCACCGGCTGGTTGCGCTTGCGGCACTCCTCGATCTGCTCGGCGATCGCGTTCAGCTTCTCGCGCGCCGTGCGGTAGACCTCGTCGTCGGCGTCCTTGCGGATGCACGGCACGTTGGTCGGCATCTCGATGACGTCGAGGCGGTAGATGTCCGAGAGCTCCTGCGCCTCGGTCATCGCCGTGCCGGTCATGCCCGCCAGCTTGGGGTAGAGGCGGAAGTAGTTCTGGAAGGTGATCGAGGCCAGCGTCTGGTTCTCGACCTGGATGCTCGCCTGCTCCTTGGCCTCCAGCGCCTGGTGCAGGCCCTCCGAGTAGCGCCGGCCCTCCATCATGCGGCCGGTGAACTCGTCGATGATGATGACCTTGTCGTCCTTGACGATGTAGTCGGTGTCGCGGGCGAACAGCTTGTGGGCGCGCAGCGCCTGGTTGACGTG
>JADZBA010000217.1 GCA_020852355.1 Alphaproteobacteria bacterium | reverse complement strand
TGCAGCCCGGGCTCGGTCGTCTCGAACTCCACCACCTCGACGACCTGCTCGTCGGGCACCAGCCGGATGAAGCGGCCATGGTAGGTGTCGGTGTGCGCGGTCGTCTTGCCGACCGCGGTCGGCGCGTCGTAGGTGAGCGAGATGCGGAACGTGCCGCCTTCGCGGGCATCGAACGCGTGGACGCGGCTGGTCATGCCGGCCGGCACCTTCCAGACGGCGACGGCACACGCATCGGTGAGGGCGCGATAGACGCTCGCGCGCGGCGCGTTCACCCGGCGGCGGACGCGGGTCGAGAACATCCTCGGGATCTGGGGCTCGCCGACAAAGGGGCAAGCGGACGACCCACAACCTGGATCGTTCCCCGCGGGCGCGCCGCCGGCCGGCACCTATCGCGGGGCAAAGCTGGTAGCGGGGGAGGGATTTGAACCCCCGACCAAGGGATTATGATTCCCCTGCTCTACCACTGAGCTACCCCGCCGCCGGAAGTGCGGGGCATATAGTGGTCGAGCCTCGCCGCTGTCAAGAAAACCGGGACCCCCGGGCGGCGTCGGCCGCGCCCTGCGTGCCGGCGATCCAGCCGCCGGCCAGCACGCGGTCGCCCTGGTAGAGGACGCCCGCCTGGCCGGGCGCCACGCCGGCCTGCGGTGTCGCGAGGTCGAGGGCGATGGCGCCGCCGCCGGTCGCCCGCGCGAGCGCCGGCACGGGCGGCTGGGCCGAGCGCAGCTTGACCGCGACCGGCAGGGGGTCGGCCGGCGGCGCGACCAGCCAGTGGGCGTCGCGCAGCATGACGCGGGCGACGCCGAGGGCGGCGTGCGGGCCCACCACCACGCGGCGCGCGGCGGCGTCCAGCCGCACCACGAAGAGCGGATCGGCATCGGCGCCCCGGCCGCCGATGCCGAGGCCGCGGCGCTGGCCGACCGTGAAATGGATGATGCCGGGATGGCGGCCCAGGACGGTGCCGTCGACATGCACGATGTCGCCCGGCTCCGCCGCGCCGGGACGCAGGCGCTCGACCACCGCGGCGTAGCCTCCCGACGGGACGAAGCAGATGTCCTGGCTGTCCCGCTTGCCGGCGACCGGCAGGCCGAAACGGCGGGCCTCGGCGCGGGTCGCGTCCTTGGCCATGCCGCCGAGGGGAAAGCGCAGGAAGGCGAGTTGCTCGGGGGTGGTGGCGAAGAGGAAGTAGCTCTGGTCGCGCGACGGGTCGACGGCGCGGTGCAGTTCCGGCCCGGCCGGCCCGGCGATGCGCCTCGCGTAGTGGCCGGTCGCCAGGGCGTCGGCGCCGAGGTCGCGGGCGACCGCGACGAGATCGCGGAACTTGACCGTCTGGTTGCAGCGCACGCAGGGGATCGGCGTCTCGCCGGCGAGGTAGCTGTCGGCGAAGTCGTCGATGACCGCGCGGCGGAAGCGCTCCTCGTAGTCAAGCACGTAGTGCGGGATGCCGAGGCGCTCGGCGACGCGGCGCGCATCGGCGATGTCCTGGCCGGCACAGCAGGCGCCCGGCCGGCGCGCCGCCGCGCCCTGGTCGTAGAGCTGCAGGGTGATGCCGACGGTGTCGTAGCCGGCCTCGCGCACGAGCCCGGCCACGACCGAGCTGTCGACGCCGCCCGACATCGCGACGACGACCCGGGTCGCGGCGGCGGGCTTGGCGATGGCGAGGTCGAGGGCGGCCATGGCGGTCACGTCGCGCGGTCGAGGCCCATCTGCCAGAACTGCGCCTCCAGCCGCGTCGCGCCACGGAAGGTCGCCTCCAGCGCGGGCATGCGGCCGGGCCCGCCGCGCCGGGCGAAATGCCGGTCGAGCGCCGTCGCCGCATCGGTCGCGACGGCGACGTAGTCCGGGCCGGAATACATCTCCAGCCACTCGCGGTAGGGATTGCCCTCGACCCGCGTCGCCGGATCGGCCATCCGCTCCAGCGCGATCTCGGCATAGCCGACGACGCAGGGGGCGAGCGCCACCAGCAGGTCGAGAATGTCCCCCGCCGCCCCGCGCTCCAGCACGTAGCGGGTGTAGGCCATGGTCGCCGTCGCCTCGGGCGCGGCCAGGATGTCGCGCTCGGGAATCCCCCAGCGCGCGCAGAAGCGGACATGCAGGCTGGTCTCGGCATCGATGATCTTGGCCAGCGACCGGGTCGCCTGGCGCATGTCCTCGACGTCGTCGGCCTTGTAGGCGGCGAGCGCGTAGGCGCGGGCGAACTGGACCAGGAACAGGTAGTCCTGGATCAGGTAGTGGCGGAAGGATTCCTGCGGCAGCGTGCCGTCGGCGAGCCGCAGGACGAAGGCGTGGCGGCTGTAGGCGTGCCATTCCGGCAGGCACGCCGCGCGCAGCCGCTGCAGCAGCCCGTCGGGCGGGCCGACCGGCGAGCGGGCCGGCAGCGCCGCGTCAGGTGCGTTCATCGAGCCACGCCATCTGAATCGCCTCCAGGATCTTCTCGTTCGACTTCTGCGGGTCGTCGGCGAAGCCCGGCAGCTCCTGCACCCAGCGCCACAGGTCGGTGAAGCGCAGGTTCACCACGTCCGCGTCCGGGCGCGCCTCCTCCAGCGCGATCGCGATCTCGGTCGTGTCCGTCCAGCGCAGCTTCGGGGCCATGGCCCAACCTCCTCAGCGCTTGTCGACCATCATGTTGCGCGTCGCCGTCGGCAGCTTCACCGTCAGCCCGTCCAGCTCGTCGCGCATGATGATCTGGCAGCCCAGCCGCGAGGTGTGAGTGAGGCCGAAGGCGAGGTCGAGCATGTCCTCCTCGTCCTCCGTCGGCTCCTGCAGCAGCTCGAACCATTCCGGGTCGACGATGACGTGGCAGGTCGAGCAGGCGAGCGAGCCCTCGCAGGCGCCTTCCAGGTCGATGTCGTTGCGATGGGCGATCTCCAGCACCGACAGGCCGACGGGCGCGTCGACCTCCCGCCTGGCGCCGTCGGGCTGGACGAAGATCATCTTGGGCATCGGTTCGGTCCGTCACTCCGTGGGGTTGGGGGCCGCCTCGGCCGCGACCGCATCGATCGAGCGGCCGGCGAGCGCCAGGCGGATGGCCTTGTCCATGCGGCGCTGCGCGAAGGCCCGGGACAGTCGCTCCAGCTCTTCGACGGCCGCGTCGATGGCGTGCCGGTCGTCGCCGGCGAGCAGGCGCTCGAGCCCGGCCGCCGCCGCGGCGATCGCCGCGCGCTCGTCGGCAGGCAGCAGCGCGGCATCGGCCTTCGTGGCGGCATCGAGCGCCAGCAGCACGCGCCGCGCCTCGACCCGCGCCTCGATCAGCAGCCGCCGGCCCATGTCGTCGGACGCGTGCTCCATGCTGTCGCGCAGCATCCGCGCCATCTCGTCCTCGCCGAGGCCGTAGGAGGGGCGCACCTCGACATGCTGGCGGGCGCCCGTCGTCTTCTCCTGCGCCGTCACCGTCAGCAGGCCGTCGGCGTCGACCGCGAAGGACACGCGGATGCGGGCCGCCCCGGCGGTCATCGGCGGGATGCCGGTCAGCTCGAAGCGGGCCAGCGACCGGCATTCATCGACCATCTCGCGCTCGCCCTGCACGACGTGGAAGAGCATGCCCGTCTGGCCGTCCTGGTAGGTCGTGAACTCCTGCGCGCGGGCGACGGGGATCGGCGTGTTGCGCTCGATCACCTTCTCGACGATGCCGCCCATCGTCTCGATGCCGAGCGAGAGCGGCGTCACGTCGAGCAGCAAGGTGTCGGAGCCGGCGGTCAGTGCCTCGGCCTGCAGGGCGGCACCCAGCGCCACCACCTCGTCGGGATCGAGGTCGACCAGCGGCGGGCGGCCGAACAGCGCGGCGACGCGGTCCTGCACGATCGGCATCCGGGTCGAGCCGCCGACCATCACCACGCCGCGGATCTCGTCCGGGGCGAGCCCGGCGTCGGCGAGGACGGTGCGGCAGATCTCGATGGTGCGCGCAACCAGCGGCTCGGCCACCTCGTCCAGCGTCGCCCGGTCGAGGCGGTGGCGCGATGTGCCGCCGCCGATCTCGACCAGCCACTCGCCCCTTTCCTGGGTCGTCAGGCATTCCTTGGCGAGCCGTGCCGTCGCCAGCGCCTGCTTGACCTCGGCCACGGTCGGCGCGGCTTCCGGCCGCCGCTCGGCCAGGAAGCGCTCGGCCACCGCATGGTCGATGTCGTCGCCCCCCAGCGCCGCGTCGCCGCCGGTCGCCAGCACCTGGAAGACGCCCTTCTGCAGGCGCAGCACCGAGATGTCGAAGGTGCCGCCGCCGAGGTCGTAGACGGCGTAGAGACCTTCGGCCGCATGGTCGAGGCCGTAGGCCAGCGCGGCCGCCGTCGGCTCGTTGACGAGGCGCAGCACCTCGAGGCCGGCCAGCCGCGCGGCGTCGCGCGTGGCGGTCCTCGCGGCGTCGTCGAAATAGGCGGGCACCGTCACCACGGCGCGCTCGACCGGCCGGCCGAGTGCCGCCTCGGCGCGCGCCTTGAGCGCCCGGAGGATGTCGGCCGAGACCTCGACCGGCGAGAGGCGGCGGCCGCCCACCAGGAGGCGCACCATGCCGCCCTCCGCCGGCTCGGGCGGCGCCACGCGGTAGGGCAGCGTCCCGGCGAGCGCCCTGGCCTCGCCCGCGCCGCGGCCCATCAGGCGCTTGACCGAGGAGACCACGAGGTCGGGATCGTCGAGCAGCCGGCGGCGGGCGGCGGCGCCCACTTCGACGACGCCGTCCGCGCCGTAGGCGACGACCGACGGCACCAGGGCCGCGCCGCCCGCGTCGCGCAGCACCTCGGGCGTCCCGTCGGTCGCGACGGCCACCACCGAATTGGTGGTGCCGAGATCGATGCCGACGGCCGTGCCGCGCTGCTCGTGCGGCAGCGGCGTCTCGCCCGGCTCGTGGATCTGCAGCAGCATCACGCCGCCTTGCCGGCCAGCGACAGGCGGCGGCGGTGGGCCTCCTCGACCAGCTTCACGAGGTAGCGCAGGCGCGTCGCATGGCGCCGGGCGGCATCGAGGTCGCCGGCGGCGAAGGCGCCGGCCACGTCGGCGAGGCAGGCGGCACGGTCCGCCGCCGCACGGGCGGCGAGCGCCGCCACCTCCGTCTCGGTCGCGGCCTCCATCAGCGCCTCGCGGGCCTCCATGGTCTCGCTCAGCAAGGCGTGGTCGTCGATCGTCGCCCCGTCGCCCGCCACCGGCCGGCCGGCCGCCGCCAGCATGTAGCCGGCGCGGCGCATCGGATCGCGCAGCGTCTCGTAGGCGTCGTTCAGGCTGACCGACTGGCTCTCGGCGATCGCCCGCTCGCGGGCGCTGTGCCGCGCCATGCGGTCGGGATGCAGCGCGCGCTGGCGGGCGAAGTAGGCGCGGTCGAGCGCCTGCAGGTCGACGTCGAAGGCGCGCGGCAGCCCGAGCCGCGTGAAATGGTCGGCCTGCCCCGGCGGCTGGACGGCGCCGCAGGTCGGGCAGAACGGCTCTCCGGCCGCGACCGGTCCCTGGCAGGACCAGCAGGCGGACAGGCCGTGCGCCGTGGCGGGATCGATGGGGTTGGTCGGGCTCATTCGCTGTCCGTCGACGCGCCGAGGCCGCCCGGCACGGGCGCCGGGCGGCCTCGCTAGGCGTCCGTGAGGGCGGCCGGGATCACACGTGGAAGGATTCGCCGCAGCCGCAGCGACCCTTCTCGTTGGGGTTCTTGAAGACGAACCCCGATTCGATCTTGCCGTCGACATAGTCCATCTCGGTGCCGATGATGAACATCGATGCCTTAGGGTCGATGAGGATCTTCACGCCCTTGGCTTCGACGATCTCGTCGAACTTGTTGGCCGCGTCGGCGTATTCCAGCGTGTAGGAGAGGCCCGAGCAGCCCTTGGTGCGCACGCCGATGCGGATGCCTTCGGACGGCTTGCCGCGGCGGTCGAGCAGCGCCTTCACGCGCTCGGCCGCGGCGTCCGTGATGGTCATGGCCTGCGGTCGCGCCATGCTATGGCTCCATGATTCCCGTCGGCTGCCTGGGATTGCCGGTGGCGGTCACTCGGCCGCCTCGCGGGACTTGCCCTGCTTGGCGCGGTAGTCCGCGACCGCGGCCTTGATAGCATCCTCGGCGAGGACCGAACAATGGATCTTGACCGGCGGCAAGGACAGGTGCTGGGCGATCTGGGTGTTCCTGATCGAGGCCGCCTCGTCGAGCGACTTGCCCTTGATCCACTCGGTCGCGAGCGAGCTCGAGGCGATCGCCGAGCCGCAGCCGAAGGTCTTGAAGCGCGCGTCCTCGATCAGCCCGTCGGCGCCGACCTTGATCTGCAGCTTCATGACGTCGCCGCAGGCCGGCGCGCCCACCAGCCCCGTGCCCACGTCCGGCGCGTTCTTGTCGAGCGCACCGACGTTGCGCGGGTTCTCGTAGTGGTCGATCACCTTGTCGCTGTAGGCCATGGCACCTTCTCCCTCACGCGTTCATGCAGGATGTGGGGCATGCGCGCGGCGCATGCAACCGATCCGTCACCGGCCGCTCAGTGGGCGGCCCACTTGATCGACCGCAGGTCCACCCCTTCCTGCACCATCTCCCAGAGCGGGCTCATCTCGCGCAGCTTGCTGACGTTGGCGACGATCTGGTCGACCGCCGCGTCGATCTCGGCCTCCGTCGTGTAGCGGCCGATGCCGATGCGCAGCGAGGTGTGCGCCATCTCCTCCTCGACGCCCAGCGCCCGCAGCACGTAGGACGGCTCCAGCGACGCCGACGTGCAGGCCGAGCCCGAGGACACCGACAGGCCCTTGATCCCCATCATCAGCCCCTCGCCCTCGACATAGGCGAAGCTGAGGTTGAGGTTGCCGGGGATGCGCTGCTCCAGGTCGCCGTTGAGGTAGACCTCGGGCAGGCGGGCGTTGATCTTGTCGTAGAAGCGGGCGCGCAGCTGCTCCAGCCGAGCCGCCTCCTCGCCCATCTCGCGCTCGGCGATGGCGCACGCCTCGCCCAGGCCGACGCAGAGCGGCGTCGGCAGGGTGCCCGAGCGCAGGCCGCGCTCCTGGCCGCCGCCGGTGATCAGGGGCTGCAGGCGCACCCTCGGCTTGCGCCGGACATAGAGGGCGCCGATGCCCTTGGGTCCGTAGATCTTGTGCCCCGACACGCTCAGCAGGTCGATGTTCATGGCGTTGACGTCGAGCGGGATCTTGCCCACCGCCTGCGCCGCGTCGGTGTGGAAGTAGGTGCCCTTCTCGCGGCAGATCCGGCCGATCTCGGCCAGCGGCTGGATCACCCCGATCTCGTTGTTCACCGCCATCACCGAGACCATGACGGTCTTCTCGGTGATCGCCGCGCGCAGCTCGTCGAGGTCGATCAGGCCGTTCTTCTTCACCGGCAGGTAGGTGACCTCGAAGCCCTCCTCCTCGAGGTGGCGGCAGCTGTCGAGCACGCACTTGTGCTCGGTCACCACGGTCACGACGTGGTTCTTCCGATCGCGGTGGAAGTAGGCGACGCCCTTGATCGCGAGGTTGTTCGATTCCGTGGCGCCGGAGGTGAAGATGATCTCCTTGGGATCGGCCTTCAGGATCGAGGCGATCTGGGCGCGCGCCTTCTCGACCGCGTCCTCGGCCTCCCAACCGTAGCGGTGATTGCGCGAGTGCGGGTTGCCGAACCGCTCGGTGAAGTAAGGCAGCATCGCCTCCACCACCCGCGGGTCCGTCGGCGTCGTCGCCTGGTAGTCCAGGTAGATCGGATACCCGGTGTCGTTGCGCTCGATCGTGGTGCCTTCCGGCATGGTCCTGCTCCTCGAAATCCGTCGGCTCAGGCCGCCGCCGCGGCGCGCGAGCCCCGGGTGCGCGCATAGAGCGCGACCCAGGCCGCGACGCACCGCTCGACGTCGGCCGCCGTGCTGTTCCAACCCAGGCTGATCCGGATCGCGGCCCCGGCCGCCTCCGGCGCAATTCCCATCGCGGCCAGCACCGGCGACGTGCGGACCTTGCCCGACGCGCAGGCCGCCCCGGCGCTGACCGCCACGCCGGCCAGGTCGAGCGCGATCACCTGCGTCTCGGCCGCGACCCCGGGCATGGCGATGCAGGTCGTGTTCGGCAGCCGCATCGCCGCCGCGCCGAAGGGTCGCGCCGACGGCACGGCCGCCTGCAGCCGCGCCTCCAGCTCGTCGCGCAGCGCGGCGATGCGGCCGTCGTCCGGCACGGCCGCCGCCGCGGCGGCGCCGAAGCCGGCGATGGCCGCGACGTTCTCCGTACCGGCACGCCGGCCGTTCTCCTGGCGGCCGCCGCGCAGCAGGCTCGCCACGCGCGCCCCGTCGCGGACGACCAGTGCCCCGGCACCCTGGGGCCCGCCCATCTTGTGGGCCGAAATCGTCAGCAGATCGACGCCGAGCGCCGCCATGTCGACCGGGATGCGGCCGACGGCCTGCGCCGCGTCGCAATGCACCGGCACACCGGCCCGATGCGCGATGCGCACGACCTCGGCGACCGGCTGCACCACGCCGGTCTCGTTGCCGGCCAGCATCACCGAGACGAGGCGCGGTGCCGGCGCCGCCGCGAGGCGCCGCGCCAGCCAGGGGAGGTCGACGATGCCGTCGCCGTCCACCGGAATGGCTTCCGGCTGCCCGGCGGCCTCGCGGACCGAATCGTGCTCGACCGCGGAGACCAGCACCGGTCCGGCCGCGCCGCGCAGGGCGAGATTGTTCGCTTCCGTGCCGCCGCTGGTGAAGACCACCCAGGCCGGATCGCCGCCGACGCGCTCGGCGACCGCCCGGCGCGCCGCTTCGACGGCGGCGCGCGCCCGGCGGCCGAAGGCATGCACCGAGGACGGGTTGCCGACCTCGGCCATGGCGGCCAGCATCGCGTCCCGGGCTTCCGGGCGCAGCGGCGACGAGGCGTTGTGGTCGAGGTAGGCGGTCACGGCGGGCGGCCCTATTCCGCGGCGGCCGCGGCGGCGCGGTGGTGCACCACCCCGCTGGTCCCGAGGATGCGGCGCTCGCACACGTCGGCGAGGCTGACGGCGCTCAGATAGAGATGGATCTGGTTGCCGAGCTCCTCCCACAGGTCGTGGGTCAGGCAGCGGCTCTTGTCGGAATGGCAGCCGCGCGACACGCCGGGGGCGCAGCGCGTCGCCCGGATCGGCTCGTCGACCGCGAGGATGATGTCGGAGATGCGGGTCTCGCCGCTGCTGTGCGCCAGCAGATAGCCGCCGCCCGGCCCGCGCACGCTGCGCACGAGGCCGCCCCGGCGCAGCTTGGCGAAGAGCTGCTCCAGATAGGACAGCGAGATCTCCTGGCGCTGGGCGATGTCGGCCAATGCCACCGGCCGACCGGAGCCGTGGCTCGCCAGGTCGACCATCGCCATGACGGCGTAGCGTCCCTTGGTGCTGAGCTTCACGGTGCGGCCCTCTCTCTGGTGAGCCCGTCTTCCCTGGCCAACCCGTCGTCCCTGGCCAGCCCCTCTTCCGCCCGGCGGGCGAGCGCCCGATGCTCGTCGGCGGCGCATTCCAGCTCGGCCACGCGCGAGCGCAGCCGGGAGATTTCCTCGCGCAGATCGCCGATGGCGCGGGCCACCGGATCGGGCACCTCGCCCGGCTGGGTCCCGTAGGCGACGAAGCTCTCGGGCGGGGGCGAGGCACGCTGCCCCACCGGCTTGGCCGGGATGCCGACGACCGACATGCAGGCCGGGACGTCGTTCAGCACGACCGCGTTCGACCCGATGCGGGCGCCGTCGCCGATGTTGAGCGGGCCCAGCACCTGGGCGCCGGCGCCGACGATCACCCGGTTGCCCAGGGTCGGATGGCGCTTGCCCTTCTCCAGCGAGGTGCCGCCCAGCGTGACGCCCTGGTAGAGCGTGACGTCGTCGCCGACCTCCGCCGTCTCGCCGATCACCACGCCCATGCCGTGATCGATGAACAGCCGGCGGCCCAGCGTGGCGCCCGGATGGATCTCGATCCCGGTCGCCACGCGGCCGAGATGGGAGACGAACCGCGCCAGGAACCGCCACTCGCGCCGCCACAGGGCGTTGGCCCAGCGGTGAAAGATCCGCGCGTGGATGCCCGGATAGCACAGCAGGACCTCCAGGCGGGACCGCGCCGCGGGATCGCGGGCGAGGACGGCGTCGATGTCATCGCGAAGGTTGGTAAAGACCATGGATACCACTATGTTAGCTCCGGCGTTCCGGCCCCGACCGGGCTGGGAAGCCAGCACGCACGATATAGGTTTCCCGACTAAAACAGTCAAGTTTAGACGCCGCGGCATTCGCCAGCCGATCCTGCGGCGCTCCGAGGAGAGCGATGCCGGAAGTCATCATCAACGGCCCCGAAGGACGCCTGGAGGGCCGGTATTCCCACTCGCGCGCGCCGAATGCGCCGATCGCCCTCCTGCTGCACCCGCACCCGCAGCACGGCGGGACGATGAACAACAAAATAGTCTACACGCTGTATCAGGCTTTCGTGCGGCGCGGATTCTCCTCGCTGCGCTTCAACTTCCGCGGCGTCGGGCGCTCGCAGGGCACCTACGACCGCGGCGAGGGCGAGCTGTCCGACGCCGCCGCCGCGCTCGACTGGCTGCAGACCTACAACGCCAACGCGTCGAGCTGCTGGGTCATCGGCTTCTCGTTCGGCGCCTGGATCGGCATGCAGCTCCTGATGCGCCGGCCGGAGATCGCCGGCTTCATCTCGGTCTCGCCGCCGGCCAACATGTTCGACTTCACCTTCCTCGCCCCCTGCCCGTCCTCGGGCCTGATCCTGCACGGCGACCAGGACCAGCTCGTCCCCGAGGAATCCGTCCTCAAGCTCGCGAACAAGCTGAACAGCCAGCGCGACATCACCGTCACCTTCAAGTCGGTGAAGGGTGCCGACCATTTCTACAAGGACAAGCTCGACGAGCTGGTGAAGCAGGTCGACGTCTATCTCGACGCGGCGATGGCGCCGCAGGCCGAGAAGCCGGTCGCGGAGAAGGCGGCGGGCGGGCGCTGACGTCGGCGCCGCCGCCCTCACCCGCCGCTTGGCACGCGTCGACACGCGCAACCGCACCCGCTTCTGGCAGGACCCGGCGGTCCCGGGGCTGAGCCTGCTGCACGCCGACTTCGCCGGTCACGACTACGCCCCCCACAGCCACGACGCGCTGGTGGTGGCGGTGACCGAGGTCGGCGGGGCGGAATTCACCAGCCGCGGCGCGACGCAGGAGGCGCTCGTCCGGCACGTCCTCGTCTTCAATCCCGACGAGCCGCATTCCGGGCGCATGGCGCGCAGCCGGCGCTGGCGCTACCGCTCGCTCTATCTCGACGAGCGGGCGATCGCCGGCGTCGCCGCGAGAGTCGGGCTGGCCGGGACGCCCTACTTCACGACGAACCTGCTGTCCGACCCGGGACTGGCCGACCGTTTCCTCGCGGTCCACCGCGCCCGCGACGACGCGGGCGACGGGCTGCGCGCCGACGAGCTGCTGGTCGCCGCCTTCGGCCTGCTGATCGGCCGGCACGGCGGGCGCCGCAGCACCATCCCGCCCGCCCCGCGCGACGCCGCGGCGCTGGCGCGGGCGATCGCGACGATGCGCGACCGGCACGCGGAGCCCCTGACGCTGGACGGAATCTGCGGGCCCCTGGGGTTCACGCCGTTCCAGCTCATCGGCCTCTTCAAGCGCGGCACCGGGCTGACGCCGCACGCCTACCTGACTCAGGTCCGGCTGCGCGCCGCCGCGCGGCGGATGGCGGAAGGCATGGCGATCGCCGAGGCGGCACTGGCGTCCGGTTTCTACGACCAGAGTGCCCTCACCCGCCATTTCAAGCGCAGCTACGGCATCACGCCGCTGCAGTACCTGAGGGGCGGTGCCCGGCCGCCCGTCCCGGGAACGAAGGTTCAATCGTGATCGCCGACCAGCGGTCCGGCACGCGCGACGGCGGTGCCGGGCCGGCCGCGAACCTTCAGCGCTGCGACGGCGCAACGCGATTGCGGCGCCAGACGGCGAGGTTGAGCGCAGACGCGAAAGTGACCCAGCCGAGATAGGGGAGGAGCAGCAGAGCCGCTCCCGCATGGATGGGATGGAACAGCACGATCGTCGCCACGATCGACAGCCACAGCACCACGATATCGAGGAAACCGAGATCGAGACGGTGCAGGCCGAAGACGAGCGGGGACCAGGCGGCGTTCAGGGCGAGTTGCAGGGCGTAGACCGCCAGAGCCGGCGCGGCACCGGCGAAACCGGCCTCCCGCCAGACCAGCCAGCCGGAAAGCGCGATGGTCACATAGAGGACGGCCCACGCCGGGCCGAAGAGCCAGTTTGGCGGCCGCCACGCCGGCTTGGCCAATCGCTCGTACCATTCGCCCGGCCGGAACATCGCACCGGTGAGCGCGGCGAGAAAGCAGGCGGCGACGAAACCCGACAGGACCAGCAGCGGACCAAGTTCCATCGCCGAGTTGGTAGCATGTTCCGGACGATCGAGCTAAGCCGTCGCCCTGGGCAGCCCCTGCTCCGGCGTTCGGCCGGCAATACGCAATTTTCGCCAATATCGGCCAGCGCCGGCGCGCCAGGATGAGAACATTCCCTGGAAAGCCCGATGCCGCGCTATTTCTGCCACGACCATCCCGAGACCCTGACCCTGGCGACGACGGTCGTCGATGCCCGGCCCGGCGCCGTGCGGCTCGCCGATCATCCCTTCTATCCCGGCGGCGGCGGCCAGCTCGGCGATCGCGGGCGGATCGTATGGGCGGGCGGCGAGGCGGAGGTGGCCGGGTTCGACCTCGTCGACGGCGCGCTCTGGCTGCGGCTGGCGGCACCGGTCGTCCTGTCGGGCGCGGTCGAGGCGCGCGTCGATCCCGCCTTCCGCCGGCTGATGCGCGAGCTGCACACCGACCTGCACATCGTCAATGCCCTCGTCTTCCAGCAGTTCGACGGCGCCCTGGTGACCGGTGCCCAGATGAACGAGGACGGCACGGCGCGCGTCGACTTCGACCTGCCGGACGCCGATAACGACCGGCTGCGCGCGCTGGAGCCGGCGATCAATGACGTCATCCGGCAGGACCTCGCCGTGGCAGCCTTCCACATGCCCATCGACGAGGCGCGGGCGACGCCGGGCCTGCTGCGCTCGCGCTCGGTGGCGCCGCCGCCGACCGAGGACGGCATGATCCGCATCGTCGAGATCGCCGGCCTCGACCGCCAGGCCTGCGGCGGGACCCATCTCGCGGCGACCGGCGGCTCGCGGCCGGTGCGCGTCCTCAAGATCGACAACAAGGGCCGCCACAACCGGCGCATCCGCATCGGCCTGGTCGGCACCTGAGGCGAAGATGGCCGCGCTCCTGGCGCGCCTGTGGGAACGGCCGGCGCTGCTGCTGTGGCTGCCGCCCGCCTTCTGGGCCGGCAACCTCGTCATCGGCCGGGCGCTGGGCGCCGGCTTCCCGCCGGTCTCGCTCGCCGTCGGCCGCTGGGTCGTGGCGCTGGCGGCGCTGGCGCCGTTCGTCGCGGCGGCGGCGTGGCGCCAGCGGGCGCTGCTCGTCCGCCACTGGCGGCTGGTCGCCGCCTGCGGTGCGTTCGGCATCGCCGGCTACAACGCGCTGGGCTACCTCGCCCTCCAGACCACGTCGGCCACCAGCGTCGCCTTCATCAATTCGACCCTGCCGCTGATGGTGCCGATCGCCGCCTTCGCGCTGGGAGCGGAACGGGTGCGGCCGCGCACGCTGCTCGGCATCGTCCTCTCGTTCGCCGGCGTCGCCTGGATCGTCGGGCGCGGCGATCCCGCGAGCCTGGTGCATCTGCGGATCGCCGGGGGCGAGGCGCTGGTGCTGGTCGCCGTCGCCAACTACGCCCTCTACTCCGCCCTGCTGCGCCGGCGCCCGGCCGCCCTCGAGCCGCTGGTGTTCCTCGCCGCGACCATGGTGACGGGGCTCGTCGTCCTGCTGCCGTTCTGGATCTGGGAGCTCGCGCGCGGCGCCACCATCCCGACCGACCCCGGCGCCGTCGCGGCCGTCCTCTATATCGGCCTCTTCGCCTCGCTGATCGCCTTCATCGTGTGGAACCGCTGCGTCGCGACGCTGGGCGCGGCGGTGACCGGCGTCTCGTTCCACCTCGTCGCGGCATTCACCGCCGTGCTCGCCTTCCTCGTGCTGGGCGAGGCGGTGGCGGGCTTCCACCTCGTCGGCATCGGCCTGATCCTCACCGGGTTCGCCATGGCGACGATGCGGGCCGGGCCGCGCGCCGGCGCCCATGCGAGGCCGGCCGGCAGGAGTGATCCCGGGTCCATGCGCTGACGCGCCGGCGGCCGGTCTCGCCGCCTCCCCCGCCCCTCCCGGACGAGACGTCCCGCGGCGTCGCGACAGCGGCCCTTTCCCGCACGCGATCCTTACGCCCGCACGCGCAATCCCCATGGCGGCTTGACGCGGGGCGGCGCCATCTTGCGATCACACCGGTCGGCGTGTTGCGAGGAGGGCGCCGGCCCGGTGGAAGGGGTGATGCCCGGGCCGTACGGATGCCGGCCCGGGCATTCACCTCTCCGGCCCCCGGCTCGCGAGGTTCCCCGCCCGCGTCGACCGCGATCACCTTCCGCACCCCTTCCCGAAGCCGACCATGAACGAGATGAACTGTCACTTCGTCATCCCGACGTACCGACTGCGCGACGTCGGCGAGACGATCGAGGCCTACGACGAGAACTTCTGGCGCAACGGTCATGTCGCACCGCTCATCGTCTTCGACGATTCCTCGGTCGCCAATCACGACAAGTACTATGCGAACCTGGAGAATACGAAGACATACAACGAGCTTTTCTATGTCGGACCGGCGGAGAAGGAACAGTTCATCTCCTACATCTGCCGGCGACTGCGCGACAAGAAGCTCGACGTCCTGGTGCGGAACCTCTTCCGCCCGAGCTACGGCGGCAACCGCAACTTCACGCTGATGTACTCGCTCGGCGATATCTGCATCAGCGCCGACGACGACATGCGGCCCTACGCGCTGATCGAGGACAGCCCGGAATCGTTGCGCGAGGACGAGATCAGCCGCGGGAAGCTCTTGCCCGCGGGAGCGAACGGCCACAGCCGCAAGTCGTTCGACATCCTGCAGTCGTTCCGCGACGTGCTCGGAAAGACCGTCGCGGAGATTCCGGCCAACTACGAGCGCGGCGAGCTGCTCGCCGATACCGCCATGGATCTCGAGTCCAACACGTCGCTCGGACTGGTGCGGGAGAACTCCCTGCTCATGCAGCCGGGCAAGGTATCGCGCAGCGCCGTCGTCAAGATCGCCCAGACCTTTCGCACCGGCACCAACGACATCGACGCCGTGGACTACGTCGATCTCTTCATCGAGGACCACGACCGGACGGACGCCGAGGCCCTCAACGACACCTACGTCCTCGTCAACTTCCGGCCCTGCGTCACCAACCGCAACTGGCGGATGGATTGCGGCGTCGCCGGCTACGACAACCGCACCGGCCTGCCGCCGTTCTTCCCCACCCGCCTGCGATTCGAGGACTACATCTATCGCCTGTGGATCCAGCAGCCGAACATCGCTGCCGCGCATGTCGATTCCGCCCAGACGCACATCAAGAACAACTACATGCGCGATCCGCTCGCGGCGGAGATCTTCAACGAGGCGATCTGCGGCCTCCTGAAGAAGAAGATCCGCACCACCCTGCGCAAGACCGACGAGCTCACCATCGCGTTCGACTACGACGGCGCGGTGACCCGCGAGGACTCCGAGGAGATCCTCGACAGCGCCCGCCGCCTCCACGCGCGCGTCATCGCCGCGGGGGAACACGCCCGCTCGCCCGAGCGCGGGTCTGCGCTGTGCCTCTTCGCGGCGACGCTGTCGCGCACCTTCTATGACTTCGAGCCGGACTTCTTCCAGCAGAACGTCAGCCGGATCGTCGACGACGAGGTCGGGCTGATCCGATCGTCGCTCGAGATCTGGCCGACGCTGCTGGAGATCGTCTACTTCAAGAAGAACTGCCACGCCCTGCCGATCCGCCGGGTCAGGAACAAGGAGCGCGGCAACTCCCGGCCGGCGGCCGCGTGAGCCGGCAGGGGCGGCCTCCTAGGGGGCGCGCCAGCAGGTGCCTCCGGCCATCGGCCGCGGCACGCCGGTCGTCCCCGGGAAGCTGAGCGGCAGGCCGCGCAGCGAGCGGACGGCGAGGAAGGCGAAGGCCTGCGCCTCCAGCGCGTCGCCGTCCCAGCCGACCGCTTCCACCGGGTCGACGGGCACGCCCAGCGCCGCCCGCAACCCGTCGAGCAGCGTGGCGTTGCGCCGCCCGCCGCCGCCGACCAGCCAGCGCACCGGCCGCTCCGGGCACTGGTCGAGCGCGCGGACGATTGCGCGGACGGTGAACGCGGCCAGCGTCGCGGCGCCGTCGGCGGCGGCGAGGTGGCGCCACGCATCGCCCTGGAAATCGTCGCGGTCGAGCGACTTGGGGGCGGGACGCGCGAAATAGGGATGCGCCAGCAGCCGGGCGAGCACGTCCTCGTCGACCCGGCCGCTGCGCGCCAGCGCGCCGTCGGCGTCGTAGGGCCGTCCCGTGGTGCGCAGGACCCAATCGTCGACCAGCGCGTTGCCCGGGCCGGTGTCGAAGGCGACGAGCGCGCCGTCGCGGCCGATCCAGGTGACGTTGGCGACGCCGCCGATGTTGAGCACGGCGAGCGGCCGGCCGAGGTCGCCGGCCAGCGCGCGATGGAAGACCGGCGCGAAGGGGGCGCCCTCGCCGCCCGCCGCCACGTCGGCGGAGCGGAAGTCGTTGACGACCGGGATGCCGGTCAGCCGCGCCAGCAGGGCGCCGTCGCCGATCTGCCGGGTCCGCCGCTCGGCCGGGCGGTGCAGGATGGTCTGGCCGTGGAAACCGGCGACCGCCACGTCCGCCGGCGCCAGGCCGGCGCGGCGCAGCAGGTCCGCCACCGCCTCGGCATGGCGCTCGGTCAGCTCGCGCTCCACCCCCGGGACGTCGCCGCCCCCGCCCAGCACCGAGCGCAGCCGGTCGCGGAACGCCGGCGGATAGGGATGGGTCAGGGCGGCCCCGGCCGCGCCGACGCGCTCGCCGTCGGTCTCGATCAGGGCGGCGTCGACCCCGTCGAGCGACGTCCCGCTCATCAGGCCGATGGCACGCACGGCGCCGGACGATGGAAATGCGCTCATTTCTGCTTGCCTCGGGCGTGTGCTAAAGGGCGCGGCCCGCGGGCAAGCCCCGCCCGCGGCGACCGACTGCCCGAGATCATGCCATGACGCGACCCGAGTCCGATTTCCTGGCCGCCCTGACCGACCGCGGCTTCATCCACCAGTGCACCGACCTGGCGGCGCTCGACGCGCGGTGCCGGGCGGGCGTCGTGGTCGCCTATATCGGCTTCGACTGCACCGCCGACAGCCTGCATGTCGGCAGCCTGGTGCCGATCATGCTGCTGCGCTGGCTGCAGCGCACGGGGCACAAGCCGATCGTGCTGATGGGCGGCGGGACGACCAAGGTCGGCGATCCCTCGGGCCGCGACGAATCCCGCCGGCTGCTGACGGTCGAGGACATCGAGCGCAACAAGGCGGGCATCCAGCGCATCTTCGCCAAGTACCTGACCTTCGGCGACGGCCCGTCGGACGCGATCATGGCGGACAACGCCGAGTGGCTCGACAGGCTCGCCTACATCCCGTTCCTGCGTGACGTCGGCCGGCATTTCTCGGTAAACCGCATGCTGTCGATGGACAGCGTGAAGCTGCGCCTGGAGCGCGAGCAGCCGCTGTCGTTCCTGGAATTCAACTACATGATCCTGCAGGCCTACGACTTCGTCGAGCTGGCGCGCCGCTACGGCTGCGTGCTGCAGATGGGCGGGTCGGACCAGTGGGGGAACATCGTCAACGGCGTCGAGCTCGGCCGGCGCATCGACGACCGCGAGCTGTTCGGCCTGACCAACCCGCTGATCACGCTCGCCTCGGGCGCCAAGATGGGCAAGACGGCCCAGGGTGCCGTCTGGCTCAACGCCGAGCGGCTGTCGCCCTACGATTTCTGGCAGTTCTGGCGCAACACGGAGGACGCCGACGTCGGCCGCTTCCTGCGCCTGTTCACCGAGCTGCCGCTCGACGAGATCGCCCGGCTGGAGGCGCTGCCCGGGGCGGAGATCAACGAGGCCAAGAAGGTGCTGGCGACCGAGGCGACCGCGCTGTGCCACGGTCGAGTGGCGGCCGAGGACGCGGCGGAGACGGCGCGCCGGACCTTCGAGGAGGGTGCGGCCGGCGAGGGCCTGCCCCTGGTCGACGTGCCGCGGGCCGACCTCGAGAAGGGAGTGCCGGCCTTCGAGCTGCTGCGCCGGGCGGGGCTGGCTCCCTCCAACGGCGAGGCGCGGCGCCTCATCAAGGGCGGCGGCGGCCGCCTCAACGATGCGCCGATCGCCGACGAGCAGCGGGCGGTGACGCTGGCCGACATCGGCGGCGACGGCCGCATCAAGCTGTCGGCCGGGCGCAAGCGGCACGTCTTGATCCGCGCGGTCTGACCGCGCGGGGCCGCCCTTTCAGCGCGCCCGCAGCTCCGTCGCGGACGGCGCCATCGCCAGCGCCCGGTCGAGCTGGCCGGTGAAGGCGGCGAGCGGGAAGTACCCCTCGATCCGGGTCCGCTCGCGGATGGCGGTCGAGCGTGGATCGAGGATCGCCACCACCGGATAGCGCTCGATCTTCAGCTCGCGGATCAGCTTGCCGACATTGCCGCCCGCATCCTCCCGGTCGGGGTCCGCGCCGACGAAGATGGCGCGCCCCTCGAAGCGCTCGCGGAAGGTCGGCGCCAGCAGCACCTCGTCGATCAGCTTCTTCGAGAAGCCGGACCACGCCGGCACGAACGCCACCACCATCGGCAGGCGGGTGTCGAGGGCCCGCCGATAGGCGGCGATGAGGTTCTCGGAGTATTCGGGCGGCGGGAAGCGGACGTCCTTCGTGGTGGCACCCGCCACGCCGCCGGACGCATCGCTGGCGCCCTTCTCGCCCGACAGCGCCGGGCCGATCGAGACGGCGGGAAACCCGTCCTGCGCGGCGGCCGGAACCGCGAGCAGGAACGCGGCGAGAACGGCGAGGGAGAGACGCTGCGGCATCGACGACCTCCTTGGCCTCGGCGAACGGCTCGGCACGGATGGAGCCACGTTCGCGACTGCCATGCAAGCGCGTCCGAGATGCGCGGCCGGGTGCCTTGCGGGACGGCCGCCGCCATGCCATCTGAGGGCGATGCGACGACCTCGCTGATCCCCGCTCCTCCCCCGCCGGCACACCACGCCCGTGGTGCGTCCCGGCCATGGAGGAGAGGATGGAGCATCGCGACAGGCGCGCATCGACCGCGGAAATCCGCCGGGTGGCGGCCGCCGCCGACCGGTGGAACGAGGCCAGGGCTGCTCGCCCCCGGCTGTGGTGCGAGCTCACCGACCACGACAAGGAGAAGCTGGCGATCCGCCGGCTGCGCGCGACCGCCGCCGCGGTCGGCTGGGATGCCGTCCTGCGGCGGCTGGGCGTGCGGCGCGCGGAGGAGTGACACCGCCGCCGATTGCGGCCACCGCCTGGGGGCTGCTCCTCAGGCGGGACCGCGCAGGTGGCAGGCGACGAGGTGGCCGGGGCGGATCTCGCGGAGCTGCGGCGTCTCGCGCCGGCAGCGGTCCT